>NZ_JBXAOA010000017.1:0-120404 GCF_058802325.1 Pseudomonas sp. GW822-FHT02E03
CCCCCCCCCCCCCCCCCCCCCCCCCCCCCCCCCCCCCCCCCCCCCCCCCCCCCCCCCCCCCGCTCCCACAGGGAATGAGGCAATCCGCAAAATTTCGGACACAAGGACTTCAAATGATCGCTCTGCCATGGACTTATCTGGCACTTCTCTCCATTGGCTACGGCCTGGCGTTGATCTACGGCCATCTCGGTTGGCTGTCCGCTATCTCTTTTGCGTTGCTGCTGTTCGCCGGTTTCGCCGTTCGCCAGCAACAGGTTCCCGTTGGCCGTTACCTCGGCCACGGTCTGTTCATTGTCATGGCGGTGGCGCTGGCAATGCACTGGCTTCCCGGTTTCTTCAACGGTCGCGCGATTGATCCCCAGCGTTTTACCGACGATGCCGTGCCGTTTGCGATGTACCTGAATCAGGACAAACCCCTGATCGGTTTCTGGCTGTTGCTGATTTGCCCATGGATTGTCCGCCGGCGCTCGTTGCGGCTGTCCGTTTATGCCACCGCCCTCGCCCTGATCGTAAGCGCCGTACTGGCCTTGGGCGGTGCGCTGTTGCTGGGCGTGATCAGTTGGGCACCGAAGTGGCCGGATCAGGCCTGGTTGTGGGTACTGAACAATCTGTTGCTGGTGACGCTGGTGGAAGAAGCGTTGTTTCGCGGCTACATCCAGGGCGGTCTGAGCCGGCAGTTCAAACACCTGTCTTACGGCGACAACCTCGCGTTATTGCTCGCCTCAATGCTGCTCGGCCTCGCTCATCTGGGTGCCGGTTGGCAATGGGTGTTGTTGGCGGGCCTCGCGGGGGTCGGTTATGGCCTGGCTTACCGTTTCGGCGGATTGGGCGCGGCCATCGCCACCCACTTTGGTTTGAATCTGCTGCATTTCGGACTGTTCACTTATCCGATGCTCGCTGGCTGACGCAATGGTCGTTTTGCGACGCGCCACTGATCCATGAAAAAAACATTTCAATAAATGCCTGACGATGCCGACAACCTTTCAAAGCCTTGCGGATTGAAAAAGCCATGCGTAACAACCAGCCCATTACCCAACGCGAACGGACCTTCCCGGCTCAGCAACGGTTGATTTCCACCACCGATGCCAAGGGCGTGATCACCTACTGCAACGACGCTTTCGTCGAAATCAGCGGGTTTTCTCGTGAGGAACTGATCCGTGCGCCGCATAACCTGGTCCGTCACCCCGACGTCCCGGCTGCGGTGTTCGCGCACATGTGGGACACACTGAAACAAGGCTTGCCATGGATGGGCATTGTCAAGAATCGCTGCAAGACCGGTGACCACTACTGGGTTAACGCCTATGTCACACCGGTGTTCGACGGCAATCAGCTGGTCGGTTACGAGTCGGTGCGGGTCAAACCCACCGCCGAGCAGATCCGCCGCGCCGAAGCACTCTACCAACGCATCAACCAAGGCAAGTCAGCCATTCCTCAAAGCGACAAATGGCTGCCGGTACTTCAGGACTGGCTGCCGTTCATTCTGGTCAGCCAGTTGAGCTTCATGATCGGCGCCACCCTGACGTCCCAATGGGGCTTCGCCCTCGCCGCCGGCCTTTCGGTGCCGTTGGGCTTGATGGGCTTGAGCTGGCAACAGCGCGGTATCAAGCGTTTGCTGCGCCTGGCCGAGCAGACCACGTCCGACCCGCTGATCGCGCAGATGTATACCGACAGCCGTGGCGCCCAGGCACGCTTGGAGATGTCGATCCTCAGCCAGGAAGCACGCCTGAAAACCTGCCTGACCCGCCTGCAGGACACCGCCGAACACCTGACCGAGCAAGCGAAACAGTCTGACACCCTGGCCCACAACAGCTCCACCGGCCTGGAACGTCAACGCGTGGAAACCGAGCAAGTGGCGACCGCTGTGAATCAGATGGCCGCCACCACTCAGGAAGTCGCCAGCCACGTGCAGCGCACCGCCGACGCCACTCAGGAAGCCAATCGCCTGACCGGTCGCGGTCGCGACATCGCCGGGGAAACCCGCGAAGCCATTCAGCGCCTGTCGGTAGTGGTCGGTGAAACCGGCCTGACGGTCACGCAACTGGCCAAGGACAGCGACGAAATCGGCGGCGTGGTCGATGTGATCAAAGGCATCGCCGACCAGACCAACCTGCTGGCCTTGAACGCTGCGATTGAAGCCGCGCGTGCCGGCGAGATGGGCCGTGGTTTTGCGGTGGTGGCCGACGAAGTGCGTCAACTGGCGCAACGCACCAGCGAATCCACCGGGCAAATCCATGCCCTGATCGCCAAGCTGCAGCAAACCGCCAGCACCGCGGTGCAAACCATGGAAACCGGGCATCGCCAGGCCGAAGAAGGTGTGGCGCGGGTATTGGAAGCGGATCAGGCGCTGGTGGGCATCAGCGAAGCGGTGGCCAACATCACCGACATGACCACCCAGATCGCTGCCGCCACCGAAGAGCAAAGCGCCGTCGCCGAAGAAATCAGCCGCAACATCAGCAACATCTCGCAACTGGCTGACCAGACCTCGGAACAGGCACAGCACTCGGCGCTGTTGAGCGAAGAACTGACCAAGACCGCGAATACCCAGTATTCGTTGGTGGAGCGGTTTAATCGCTGATTTATGCTGGAAAGACAAAAACCCGGAAGGTGAATACCTCCGGGTTTTTTATTGCCAATGAGAAAGTGATGTTGTCCGGTAGACCGCTTTCGCGAGCAAGCCCGCTCCCACAGTAGATCTCAGTCGTTCACGGCATTTGCGTACGCCTACGATCAAATGTGGGAGCGGGCTTGCTCGCGAAGAGGCCCTGACGACCACTGCAAATTTCACTGGAGAAATGCCGCAACCTTCCCCGCCGCAGCCGCCAAATGCTGCTCATGAGTAAACCCCGAAGCCTTCAACGGCTTCAAATCATGATCCGCTGCCTCAAGCCAGAACACCTCGATACCCGGCGCCAACTCATACCCTTCGACCGCAGCCCGATTACCCAGCGCATCCCGCTCCCCCTGCACAATCAACGTGCGAGTCTTCAGCGCCGCCAAATGCTCGACCCGCGGTTTTTCCGGTTTGCCCACCGCATAAAACGGATACCCCAGGCACACCAACGCATCCGCGCCCGACTCATCGGCCAACAAACTCGCCATCCGCCCGCCCATGGACTTGCCGCCAATGGCCAGACGCCCAGCGACATGGCGTCGCACCACGGCATACACCTCACGCCAGCATTCCTGCAATTTGGGCGCCGGGTTCGGGGGACGTTTAGCGCCATCGATACGCCGCTGCGCCATGTAGGGAAACTCGAAACGCAACACGTTGACCCCATGCGCGGCAAGGCGCTCAGCCATGTCGCTCATCCAGCCGCTGTCCATCGGCGCACCGGCACCGTGAGCGAGAATCAGCGTCGCCGAGGCCGGCGCTGTGGCTGCATTCCACAACCATCCATGATCCCGCACACACTGCGCCCATTGATCCCCGTCAATACTGGCCTTGTGCTCTTTGTCCATGCTTGCCTCGCTTTTAGTCTGCCTATAACTCCAGACGAAGGGAGCGTTGCCTTGCGGCTTACTCGCAAAGGCAGGCTCTCACTTCGGCTGAACCGTGGATGGGGAACCATGAACACTTCTATCAGTACCGCCTACAACTACAAGGTGGTCCGCCAATTCGCCATTATGACGGTGGTGTGGGGCATCGTCGGCATGGGGCTCGGGGTTTTTCTCGCTGCCCAGTTGGTCTGGCCCGAACTCAACTTCAACCTGCCGTGGACCAGCTTCGGCCGTCTGCGCCCGCTGCACACTAACGCGGTGATCTTCGCTTTCGGCGGTTGCGCCCTGTTCGCCAGTTCGTTCTATTCGGTACAACGCACCTGCCAGACCCGATTGTTCGCGCCGAAGATCGCCGCGTTCTGCTTCTGGGGCTGGCAACTGGTGATCCTGCTGGCGGCCATCAGCCTGCCACTGGGTTACACCAGTTCCAAGGAATACGCCGAGCTGGAATGGCCGATCGACATCCTGATCACCATCGTCTGGGTTGCTTATGCCGTCGTGTTCTTCGGCACGATCATGCAGCGCAAGACCAAACACATCTATGTCGGTAACTGGTTCTTCGGTGGTTTCATCATCACCGTGGCGATCCTGCACATCGTCAACAACCTGGAATTGCCGGTGAGTTTCACCAAGTCCTACTCGCTGTACGCCGGTGCGACCGATGCCATGGTGCAGTGGTGGTACGGACACAACGCCGTAGGCTTTTTCCTCACTGCCGGTTTCCTCGGGATGATGTACTACTTCGTGCCGAAACAGGCCGAGCGTCCGGTGTATTCCTATCGCTTGTCGATCGTGCACTTCTGGGCGCTGATCACCCTGTACATCTGGGCCGGCCCCCACCACTTGCACTACACCGCACTGCCGGACTGGGCGCAATCGTTGGGCATGGTGATGTCGCTGATCCTGTTGGCGCCGAGCTGGGGCGGGATGATCAACGGCATGATGACGCTTTCGGGCGCCTGGCATAAGTTGCGCAGCGACCCGATCCTGCGCTTCCTCGTGGTGTCGCTGGCGTTCTACGGCATGTCGACCTTCGAAGGGCCGATGATGGCGATCAAAACAGTCAACGCCCTCTCCCACTACACCGACTGGACCATCGGCCACGTTCACGCCGGCGCGCTCGGCTGGGTGGCGATGATTTCCATCGGTGCGCTGTACCACATGATTCCGAAAATCTTCGGCCGCACACAGATGCACAGCATCGGCCTGATCAATGCGCACTTCTGGCTCGCGACCATCGGCACCGTGCTGTACATCGCCTCGATGTGGGTCAACGGCATCGCCCAGGGCCTGATGTGGCGCGCCGTCAACGAGGACGGCACGCTGACCTATTCCTTCGTCGAAACCCTGGTGGCCAGCCACCCAGGCTTCGTCGTGCGACTGGTGGGCGGTGCGATCTTCCTCAGTGGCATGTTCCTGATGGCTTACAACACTTGGCGCACGGTGCGGGCCTCGCAGCCTGCCGAAGCCGCCGCTGCCGCGCAGATAGCCTGAGGAGTCCGCCATGAAACACGAAACAATCGAGAAAAACGTCGGCCTGCTGATGTTGCTGATGGTGCTGGCCGTGAGCATCGGCGGCCTGACCCAGATCGTCCCGCTGTTCTTCCAGGACGTGACCAATAAACCGGTGGAAGGCATGAAGCCCTACACCGCGTTGCAACTGGAAGGTCGCGACATTTACATCCGCGAAGGCTGCGTCGGTTGCCACTCGCAGATGATCCGCCCGTTCCGCGCCGAGACCGAACGCTACGGCCACTACTCGGTGGCCGGTGAAAGCGTGTGGGATCACCCGTTCCTGTGGGGCTCCAAGCGCACCGGGCCGGACCTGGCACGCGTTGGCGGTCGCTACTCCGAAGACTGGCACCGTGCGCACTTGTACAACCCGCGCAACGTGGTGCCGGAATCGAAGATGCCGGCCTATCCATGGCTGGTGGCCAATCAGGTCGATAGCAGCCACACCGAAACCAAGATCCGCGCCATGCGCACCCTCGGCGTGCCGTACACCGATGAAGACATCACAGGTTCAGTCGCCTCACTCCAGGGCAAAACCGAAATGGACGCATTGGTCGCTTACCTGCAAGTGCTCGGCACATCCATCAAGAGCAAGAGGTGAGCCATGTCCATGCCCTTTGAAATCGTAAGCGTAATGAGCAGTGGGATGATCCGCGGCCTGGGCACGGTCGTGGTGTTCGTGGCCTTCGTCGGCCTGACCCTGTGGGTGTTCAACCGCAAGCGCAATCCGGAATTCGCCGAAGCACGCCTGCTGCCGTTCGCCGATGAACCGCTACCCGAAGACGCCACCCAAGAACCTGAAACAAGGAGTACCCGGCCATGACCACCTTCTGGAGTACGTGGATCTGCGTACTGACCATCGGCAGCCTGATCGGCCTGACCTGGCTGCTGATCGGCACCCGCAAGGGCGAAACCAAGGGCAGCGTCGACCAGACCATGGGCCACAGCTTCGACGGCATCGAGGAGTACGACAATCCGCTGCCGCAGTGGTGGTTCATGCTGTTCGCCGCAACCTTGGTGTTTGCCGTCGGTTATCTGGTGCTTTACCCGGGCCTGGGCAACTGGAAAGGCATCTTGCCCGGTTATGAAAACGGCTGGACCGGTGTCCACGAATGGGAAAAGGAGATGAACAAGGCTGACGCGAAGTTCGGGCCGATCTTCGCCAAATTTGCTGCCATGCCAGTCGAAGAAGTGGCCAAGGACCCGCAAGCGCTGAAAATGGGCGGTCGTCTGTTTGCGTCCAATTGCTCGGTGTGCCACGGCTCGGATGCCAAGGGCGCGTTCGGTTTCCCCAACCTGGCGGACAACAACTGGCGCTGGGGCGGCGATGCCGAAATGATCAAAACGACAATCATGGGCGGTCGCATGGCCGCGATGCCGGCCTGGGGAGAAATCCTCGGCGACGCCGGCGTGAAGAACGTTGCTGCTTATGTGCGCCATGACCTGGCCGGCCTGCCTTTGCCTGCCGACAACGGTGCCGACCTGCATGCCGGACAGCAGGCGTTCAGCACTATGTGCGTAGCCTGTCATGGGGCAAACGGCCAGGGCACTGAAGCCATGGGGGCGCCGAACCTGACGCAACCGGCCGGATTTATCTACGGTACAAGCCTGGCGCAACTGCAACAAACGATTCGTCATGGCCGCCAGGGCCATATGCCGGCGCAGAACGAACTGCTCGGCAACGATAAAGTGCAATTGTTGGCCGCTTATGTGTACAGCCTGTCGCACGGCTTGAATACAGAGCGTTTGCAGGCTGAAGGCAAAAGCGAATAAATCTCGTCTGCTCTACTGCCGCATTCACCCGGATGCGGCAGTTCCCTGCTCCTTTGCGACGCATTGTCGCACCCTCCCTTGGTCTTCCTTTCGGTTCACCGGATTCGGGTCTAAGCTTCCCTGCGATGCAGACTGGCCAGCACCGGTTCCAGGTCGATTCAACCCGATGTGTTCGACGAATTTGCTCGATGACAGGCCGCAAAGGCTGGTAGACACCGGCTATCGTCCCCGTTGCCCGCTGTCACCCGATCGTCGTGTTTGAACATACCCCGTTACAACTGACCTGAACCCCTCGCCTCTTTGATCCGTTGCGACATTTTGCCCGAGGGCAATTTTGTCCTTACGCGGCGCATGGAAAGGCCGCAGAATCAGCTTTTGAAAGCATTGACCTACGTCATGGCGCGTTGCAATGACCCCCCGCTTTCTACATACTTGCGGCCGATTTTTACTCCTAATAAAACACCCAAACCGTGGAACCTTAGAATGAGCACAGCAATCAGTCCGACTGCTTATAACTATAAGGTAGTCCGCCAGTTCGCCATCATGACGGTGGTCTGGGGGATCCTTGGCATGGGGCTCGGTGTCTTCATCGCCTCGCAACTGGTCTGGCCGGAGTTGAACTTCGGTCTGGCATGGACGAGCTTTGGACGCCTGCGCCCGCTGCACACCAACCTGGTGATTTTCGCCTTCGGTGGTTGTGCTCTGTTTGCCACTTCCTATTATGTCGTGCAGCGAACCTGCCAAACGCGACTGATTTCCGACAGCCTCGCGGCCTTCACCTTCTGGGGTTGGCAAGCGGTGATCGTCGGCGCGATCGTTACCTTGCCGATGGGCTTCACTACCACCAAGGAATACGCGGAACTGGAATGGCCTCTGGCTATTCTGCTGGCCATCGTCTGGGTCACCTACGGTCTGGTGTTCTTCGGCACCATCGTCAAGCGCAAGACCAAGCACATCTATGTCGGTAACTGGTTCTACGGTGCCTTCATCGTCGTGACCGCGATGCTGCACATCGTCAACCACGCGTCCCTGCCGGTCAGTTTCTTCAAGTCCTACTCGGCTTACTCGGGTGCGACTGATGCGATGATCCAGTGGTGGTACGGCCACAACGCGGTAGGTTTCTTCCTGACCACCGGCTTCCTGGGGATGATGTACTACTTCGTTCCGAAGCAGGCCGAGCGTCCGATCTACTCCTATCGTCTGTCGATCGTGCACTTCTGGGCGCTGATCACCCTGTACATCTGGGCCGGTCCGCACCACCTGCACTACACTGCACTGCCGGACTGGGCTCAGTCCCTGGGCATGGCGATGTCGATCATCCTGCTGGCACCCAGCTGGGGCGGCATGATCAACGGCATGATGACCCTGTCGGGCGCCTGGCATAAGCTGCGCACCGACCCGATCCTGCGTTTCCTCGTGGTATCGCTGGCGTTCTACGGCATGTCGACCTTCGAAGGCCCGATGATGGCCATCAAGACCGTCAACTCGCTGTCGCACTACACCGACTGGACCATCGGCCACGTACACGCCGGCGCTCTTGGCTGGGTAGCGATGATTTCGATCGGCGCGATCTACCACATGATCCCGAAACTGTTCGGTCGTACGCAGATGCACAGCATCGGCCTGATCAACACGCACTTCTGGCTCGCGACCATCGGTACCGTGCTGTACATCGCCTCGATGTGGGTCAACGGCATCACCCAAGGCCTGATGTGGCGTGCAATCAACGACGACGGCACCCTCACCTACTCGTTCGTTGAAGCGCTGCAAGCCAGCCACCCAGGTTTCATCGTTCGCGCCCTCGGCGGTGCGTTCTTCGCCAGCGGCATGCTGTTCATGGCCTACAACGTATGGCGTACCGTACGTGCCTCGAACCCGGCTGAAGCCAAAGCTGCTGAACAGATTGCTGTAGTTGGAGCTCACTGATGAAGCATGAAGCAGTCGAGAAGAATATTGGCCTGCTGGCCTTCTTCATGGTTATCGCCGTTAGCGTCGGCGGCCTGACTCAAATCGTTCCGCTGTTTTTCCAGGACGTCACCAACAAGCCGGTTGAGGGCATGAAGCCTCGCACCGCCCTTGAGCTGGAAGGCCGCGACGTGTACATCGCCAACGGTTGTGTCGGCTGCCACTCGCAGATGATCCGCCCGTTCCGTGCTGAAACCGAACGTTACGGCCACTATTCGGTCGCCGGTGAAAGCGTTTGGGACCACCCGTTCCTGTGGGGTTCCAAGCGTACCGGTCCGGACCTGGCCCGTGTCGGCGGTCGTTACTCCGATGACTGGCAGCGTGCGCACTTGTACAACCCGCGCAACGTAGTGCCTGAGTCGAAAATGCCGGCCTACCCGTTCCTCGTGGAAAACAAGCTCGACGGCAAAGACACCGCCAAGAAAATGGAAGTCTTGCGCACGCTCGGCGTCCCTTACACCGACGAAGACATCGCCGGTGCCAAGGATGCTGTGAAGGGCAAAACCGAAATGGACGCGCTGGTGGCCTATCTGCAAGGCCTGGGCACCATCATCAAAAGCAAACGGTGATTTAGATGGATATCGGGATGATTCGTGGCCTGGGCACCGTTGTTGTGATGGTGGCCTTCATCGGTCTGGCGCTGTGGGTGTTCAGCCCCAAGCGCAAGTCGGAGTTTGAAGACGCGACCTTGCTGCCTTTCGCGGATGATCCCGAAGCCATCAAGCACGTCGAGCAAGCTTCTAGGAGTAACAAAGAATGACTACGTTCTGGAGTCTGTACGTCACAGTCCTCAGTCTCGGCACCATCTTCGCCCTGACCTGGCTGCTGCTGTCCACCCGCAAGGGCCAGCGCAGCGAATCCACCGATGAAACGGTCGGCCACTCCTTCGACGGGATCGAGGAGTATGACAACCCGCTGCCGAAATGGTGGTTCATGCTGTTCGTGGGCACCATCATCTTCGCCCTCGGCTATCTGGTGCTGTACCCGGGCCTGGGTAACTGGAAAGGCCTGTTGCCGGGTTACAACTACCTCGATAACGAGAAGCAGACCGCGTTCGCCAACGGCCAGACCGGCTGGACCGGCGTTCACGAATGGGAAAAGGAAATGCTCAGGTCGGACGCCAAGTTCGGCCCGATCTTCGCCAAGTTTGCTTCCATGCCGATCGAAGAAGTCGCCAAAGACCCACAAGCCCTGAAGATGGGTGGCCGCCTGTTCGCCTCCAACTGCTCGGTCTGCCACGGTTCCGACGCCAAAGGCGCCTACGGCTTCCCTAACCTGACCGACGCCGACTGGCGCTGGGGCGGTGATGCGCAAACCATCAAGACCACCATCATGGGCGGTCGTCATGCCGTGATGCCGGCCTGGGCTGCAGTGATCGGTGAACAAGGTGTCAGCGATGTTGCCGCTTACGTGCTGACCAACCTCGATGGCCGCAAGCTGCCGGAAGGCGCCAAGGCTGACCCGGTTGCCGGCCAGAAACTGTTCGCTGCCAACTGCGTGGCGTGCCACGGTCCGGCAGGCAAAGGTACGCCAGCGATGGGCGCACCTGACCTGACCCACCCGGCGGCGTTCATCTACGGTTCGAGCTTCGCTCAACTGCAGCAGACCATCCGTTACGGCCGTCAGGGCCAGATGCCTGCGCAAGAACAGCTGCAAGGCAACGACAAGGTTCACCTGCTGGCCGCTTACGTCTACAGCCTGTCTCACGGTGAGAAAGCGCCGGAAGCGGACGCCCAGTAAGGCAAACGCTTGATCGCAACAACAAACGGCCCCGCCCATGTGAATTGGCGGGGCCGTTTTCATTTCAGCCTCAAACCTGCTTACTTCAAGACAGGAATGACCCTCACGGCTTCACGGCTGGGCCAGTTACTGTTGTGTACTGCGCTGATTTTCAGAGACTGTCGATCATCGGTAAAACTGGCAATAAGATAGGTTTGCTGGGAAGCAGACCCACCCATGAATACGGGCACTTCGCCAAACAGCTCCCATTTTCTGGAGTACATATGCATACCTACCCCCCAGTGATCATGCCCGCCAAATACAGCGGTCACCTTGTAGTGGTTGATCATCTGTTTAAATCGGGAAATCTGCGCATCATTGCCAGCCCAGTCATAGACCTTGTGCATATTGAGAATAATGATTTTTCCCTGTGCTCTCGCGCTTTTCAGATCACGCTCAAGCCAGTCCAGCGCATCAGTAATTTCAAAGGACGTTCGAGCCAACGGATTACCGGAAGTAAAATTGACTGTATAGGTCGGCTCATTATTCAATTGAACCAAGTGCACATCACCAAAACCCTTTGAGTAGGCGAGACTGCCGTAATAAATTTTCCCAAGCCCCGAACTTCTTGCCGCCAAGTCCATGGACACCCCATTTCCCCAATAGCGTGTCTTGAGATCATTGATACTCCCGGCTGCACAGTTATTCAAAAAACAATCATCTACATTATTGGCATAATCATGATTCCCCAGACCATAGTCATAGAGCCCCAGCAGTTTCTTCTCAAAAACCTCCCTCATGTACGAACGCTCGCCGCCATGACCAAACGCCGTGATATCTCCATTAATCATTACAGGTATACGGTGAGCGCCGCCATTAAGGCTTCTGAAGCTCGCGATATCGGAATACTGCAACTCGATCAGTTCTCTTGACCGAGCTTCCTTGTTGGGATCCTGCTCACCCTTATCAGTAAGATCACTCCAGGGATATTGCGAGTCCGAGGCAAATATCATGTGTTGTGGTGCTTCTGCAAAAGCAACACTTGAGCCCCAGCAATTAACTAACACCAAGGCAAGGCATGCCAGCCACTTATTCATTGATAACTTCATTGAAATCCATTTCCATTGATATTGATTAGCCACTCTTCGCAGCCATTACATTGAAGCCGCAAAATACAATACGCCCTGTCAACTCGCAAACAAATGAAACTTTCAAACCAATAAAATATATGTCTGACATTTCGTTAGTTAAGAATAAAAATATGAACGCACTCTAACGAGTGCCGAGCATGCAGCTATACCCAAAAGTCAATTGACCTGCATCACGTTTTGTCTCACGGTGAGAAGGCTCCAGCGGCAGACCCAGTAAGGCAAACGCTTGATGCAACAAAAACGGCCCCGCCAATGAGAATTGGCGGGGCCGTTTGCATTTCGACGCTTTCATAATTTGAGACGAATGCTCAATAGACTCGGACTTCAGCGCCCAGTAGCTTCCCTTTTCACCCTGACGAGCAACGTGAGGGCCACCGTTCAACAGATGCATTTCAAGGAAGAACCCTATGCGAGAGTCTGACTACGATTGCGTGCTATCCCACGAGGATTTCACTTACGTTATCAACGATGTTGAGGGCACACCCTCAGACAACGAAAGCACGAAACCGGCCACCGAAGACGTCGGTAGAAAAAAAGACAGCGGGCTGGACAGCCTGGGAGACGGAAGGCTGCCTTGATGCCTTCTCAGAACAAATGAGCCGCTGCGCTCCAAGGAGCGGCTCACGAGAGGTGATTCATGGATCGTCTATAGTCAATTGATCTGGATCATGACTTGTTGCATCTGCTACACCATCCACGCCTTCCCCCCAACGCGACCAAAGGTCGCACCCTTGATCTAGAGCGACAGGCGTATCATTGCGCCACTGCAACACCTCTTTTTGACCGCGGTCGGCACGTACTGACCGAGGCATTTTTCCACTGCCGTGGGATGCAACGATGAGCAATCAGATTCCGGTACACGACGTCACTCCGCCTGCCAAGAACGCGAACAACAGCGTCGACCTCTACGCCTCTCGAGAAAAGATCTACACCCGCGCCTTCACCGGCCTGTTCCGCAATTTGCGGATGATCGGCGGGGCCGGGCTGTTTCTGCTGTATTTCGGCACGGTGTGGTTGAACTGGGGCGGTCATCAGGCCGTCTGGTGGAACCTGCCGGAGCGTAAATTCTTCATTTTTGGCGCGACCTTCTGGCCTCAGGATTTCATCCTGCTCTCGGGCATTCTGATCATCAGTGCCTTCGGCCTGTTTTTCATTACCGTGTATGCCGGTCGGGTCTGGTGTGGCTATACCTGCCCGCAAAGCGTCTGGACCTGGATCTTCATGTGGTGCGAAAAGGTCACCGAAGGCGACCGCAACCAGCGTATCAAGCTCGACAAGGCGCCGATGAGCGCCAACAAATTCCTGCGCAAGTTCAGCAAGCACACAATGTGGCTGCTGATCGGCTTCGTGACCGGCATGACCTTCGTCGGTTACTTCTCGCCGATTCGCGAACTGGTGCTCGACTTCTTTACAGGCCAGGCGGATGGCTGGTCGTATTTCTGGGTCGGCTTCTTCACCCTCGCCACCTACGGCAACGCCGGCTGGTTGCGCGAGCAGGTGTGCATTTACATGTGCCCGTACGCACGCTTCCAGAGCGTGATGTTCGACAAGGACACACTGATCGTTTCCTACGACCCGCGCCGTGGCGAAAGCCGTGGCCCGCGCAAGAAAGGCATCGACTACAAGGCTCAGGGCCTGGGTGACTGCATCGATTGCACCATGTGCGTCCAGGTCTGCCCCACCGGTATCGACATTCGTGACGGCCTGCAAGTCGAATGCATCGGCTGCGCGGCGTGCATTGACGCCTGCGATAGCATCATGGACAAGATGGATTACCCGCGCGGCCTGATCAGCTACACCACCGAACACAACCTGTCCGGGCAAAAAACCCATAAACTGCGCCCACGCCTGATCGGCTATGCCACGGTGCTGCTGGCGATGATCGCGTTGCTGATGACCGCGTTCTTCATGCGTTCGCTGGTCGGTTTCGACGTCAGCAAAGACCGCGTGTTGTATCGCGAGAACGCCGAAGGCCGGATCGAAAACGTCTACAGCCTGAAGATCATGAACAAGGACCAACGCGACCACACGTACGTGCTGGAAGCCACCGGCCTGCCGGATCTCAAGCTGCAAGGCAAGCGCGAGATCAAAGTCGCCGCCGGTGAGATTTTCAGCCAGCCGGTCGAACTGTCCAGTGCACCGGAACAATTGCCGTCGAGCACCAACGAGGTGAAATTCATCCTCAAGGATGCCGATGACGCCAACGTCCACGTTGAAGCCAAGAGCCGATTCATCGGCCCACAAATTCGTTGAGAGAAGTGATCATGCCCGCAGCAACTGCCGCAAGTCCCTGGTACAAGCACCTTTGGCCGTGGATTATCATCGCCATCCTGGCCTGCTCGGTGACCTTGACCCTGTCGATGGTGACCATAGCGGTGAACAACCCGGACAACCTGGTCAACGACAACTATTACGAGGCTGGCAAGGGCATCAACCGTTCGCTGGACCGCGAACTGCTGGCCCAGACTCTGCAACTGCGAGCCAGTGTGCATCTGGATGACGTGACCGGCGAAGTCGACCTGCGCCTGAGCGGCAACAGCACGCCTGCAACCCTTGAGCTGAACCTGATTTCACCCACTCAGCCGGAGAAGGATCGCAAGATCACCCTGGCCCGCAGCGAAACCGAACAGGGCCGCTACATCGGCCAGTTGAGCGACAAGATTGAAGGTCGTCGCTTCGTCGAATTGCTGGGTGTGCAGGATGACAAGATCTGGCGCATGTTCGAAGAAGAACAGGTCAGCCATGCCAAGGATCTGCTGCTGGGCGATGAGCCGCTGCAGGGTGCGGAAGACCTGAAAAAATAAGCCTTACCCTGATCGTTCCCACGCTCTGCGTGGGAACGCAGCCAGGGACGCTCTGCGTCCCGGCCGAAGCGGACGCGGAGCGTCCGCAGAGGCATTCCCACGCGGAGCGTGGGAACGATCATCGGAACACGCCTCATGACCAATCCAACCCCCTGCTACCACTGCGCCCTGCCCGTCCCGGCCGGCAGCCGCTTCACCGCCGCTGTCCTCGGCGATACCCGCGAGTTCTGTTGCCCGGGTTGCCAGGCAGTGGCCGAGGCCATCGTGGCCGGTGGGCTGGAAAGCTATTATCAGCATCGCAGCGAAGCCTCGGCCAACCCCGAAGCCTTGCCGGTGCAGTTGGTCGACGAACTGGCGCTGTACGACCGCGCCGATGTGCAACAACCCTTTGTCCGCCACGAAGGCGAACTCGCCGAAACCACTCTGTTGATGGAAGGCATCAGTTGCGCCGCCTGCGGCTGGCTGATCGAAAAGCATCTTCGTAGCCTGCCAGCGGTGGCCGAAGCACGCTTGAACCTGTCCAACCACCGCCTGCATGTGCGCTGGGCCGACGCGCAATTACCACTGAGCCAGGTGCTCAGCGAATTGCGCCACATCGGTTACGCCGCCCACCCCTATCAGGCCGACCGCGCCAGTGAACAACTGGCCAGCGAAAACCGTCTGGCGCTGCGTCAACTCGGTGTCGCCGGGCTGCTGTGGTTCCAGGCGATGATGGCAACCATGGCCACCTGGCCGGAATTCAACATCGACCTCAGCCCCGAGCTGCACACCATCCTGCGCTGGGTCGCATTGTTTCTAACCACGCCGATCGTGTTCTACAGCTGCGCGCCGTTCTTCAAAGGGGCGATGCGCGACTTGCGCACCCGTCACCTGACCATGGACGTCTCGGTGTCGCTGGCGATCGGCAGTGCCTATATCGCCGGGATCTGGACCTCGATCACCGGGGTCGGCGAACTGTATTTCGATGCGGTGGGGATGTTTGCACTGTTCCTGCTGGCCGGGCGTTATCTGGAACGTCGTGCCCGGGAACGCACCGCCGCCGCGACCGCTCAGCTGGTCAATCTGTTGCCCGCCTCCTGCCTGCGGCTGAGTGCCGACGGCCAGAGCGAACGGATTCTGCTCAGCGAGTTACGCGTAGGCGATCAGGTGCTGGTGCATCCCGGTGCGATCCTGCCGGCCGATGGCAAGATCCTCGACGGTCAGTCGAGCATCGACGAATCCCTGCTGACCGGCGAATACCTGCCACAACCACGGACCCCGGGCGATGCCGTCACCGCCGGCACCTTGAACGTTGAAGGTGCGCTGACCGTGGAAGTCCTGGCGCTGGGGCAGGACACGCGACTGTCGGCCATCGTCCGCCTGCTGGATCGCGCCCAGGCCGAAAAGCCACGACTGGCGGAAATCGCCGACCGCGCCGCGCAATGGTTTTTGCTGTTGTCGCTGATTGCCGTCGCGGCCATCGGCCTGCTGTGGTGGGAACTGGATTCTTCGCGAGCATTCTGGATTGTCCTGGCGATGCTGGTTGCCACGTGCCCGTGCGCCTTGTCGCTGGCCACGCCAACCGCCCTCACCGCCGCCACCGGCACGCTGCACAAGCTCGGTCTTTTGTTGACGCGCGGCCATGTGCTGGAAGGCCTGAACCAGATCGACACGGTGATTTTCGACAAGACCGGCACCCTCACCGAAGGTCGCCTGGCCTTGCGTTCGATCCGGCCACTTGGAGCCTTGACCAGCGATCAATGCCTGAGCCTCGCCGCCGCCCTGGAAAACCGCTCCGAGCACCCGATTGCCCGGGCATTTGGCCGCGCGCCGCTGGCCGCCGAAGAAGTTCACAGCACGCCGGGCCTGGGCCTTGAGGGGCTGGTCGGCGCCCAACGCCTGCGCATTGGCCAACCGGGGTTTGTCTGCGAACTCAGCGGCGCTCAAACACCACTAATGCCCGATGAGCCCGGCCAATGGCTGTTGCTCGGCGACAGCCAGGGGCCGCTGGCGTGGTTCGTACTCGACGACCGGTTGCGCGCCGACGCGCCTGCCCTGCTGGCGGCCTGCAAGGCTCGCGGCTGGCGCACGCTGCTGCTGTCCGGCGACAGCTCGCCGATGGTTGCCAGCGTCGCTGCCGAGTTGGGCATCGACGAGGCCCGAGGCGGTTTGCGTCCGGACGATAAATTGCAGGTGCTGCAACAACTGCACAAGGAAGGCCGCAAGGTGTTGATGCTCGGTGACGGGGTCAACGATGTGCCGGTGCTGGCCGCCGCCGACATCAGCGTGGCGATGGGGTCGGCCACCGATCTGGCGAAAACCAGTGCCGACGCGGTGCTGTTGTCGAACCGCCTCGACGCGCTGGTGCAAGCCTTCAGCCTGGCCCGTCGCACCCGTCGGGTCATCATCGAGAACTTGCTGTGGGCAGCGCTGTACAATGGCCTCATGTTGCCGTTCGCCGCCCTCGGCTGGATCACTCCGGTATGGGCAGCGGTTGGCATGTCGATCAGTTCGTTGACCGTGGTGCTCAATGCCCTGCGCCTGACTCGCCTGCCGAGCTCGCAGCCTGCCAGCACCACGCCAGAAACCCGCCCGCTGCCGGCCTGAGCCGCGCGGGCATGGAGTCCAGATGCCAGCTCTCTACGTGATGATCCCGGCCGCACTGCTGATCGTGGCCATCGCTATCTATATCTTCTTCTGGGCAGTCGACAGCGGTCAGTACGACGATCTCGACGGCCCGGCCCACAGCATCCTGTTCGACGATCAGGACCCGAACCACAAGGCAGCGGTCGACGAGGCCGGCGGCCATCCGGCCAAACCGGACGACAAGGCGCCGCCCCATGCTTGAGTTGACGCCACTGTTGGTGTCTGCGCTGATCCTCGGCTTGCTCGGCGGCGGGCATTGCCTGGGCATGTGCGGCGGCTTGATGGGCGCGTTGACCCTGGCGATCCCCAAGGAACAACGCAGCCGACGCTTTCGATTATTGCTGGCCTATAACCTGGGGCGCATTCTCAGCTACGCCGCGGCCGGCCTGCTGATCGGCCTGGCCGGTTGGGCCGTGGCCAATAGCCCGGCGGCGATGTTCATGCGCATTCTCGCCGGGCTGCTGCTGATCGCCATGGGCTTGTACCTGGCCGGCTGGTGGAGCGGCCTGACCCGTATCGAAAGCCTCGGTCGCGGCCTGTGGCGGCATATCCAGCCGGTGGCCAACACATTATTACCCGTGTCGAACCTGCCCCGCGCCCTGCTGCTGGGCGCGCTATGGGGCTGGCTGCCATGTGGGCTGGTTTACAGCACATTGCTGTGGTCGGCGAGCCAGGGCAATGCGCTGGACAGTGCATTGCTGATGCTGGCATTCGGGCTAGGCACCTGGCCGGTGCTGCTCGCCACAGGGCTTGCCGCCGAGCGCGTCACGGCGCTATTGCGCAAACGCAGCATCCGCATGACCGGTGGCTTGCTGGTGATGGTGTTCGGTATCTGGACCTTGCCAGGGCCGCATCAACATTGGCTGATGGGGCATTAGATCGGCAGTGGCCCCATCGCGGGCAAGCCCGCTCCCACAGGATTTGAGGATTGCCCAATTCGGTGATCCAAACACAACCCTGTGGGAGCGGGCTTGCCCGCGAAGAGGCCCTCACCGACAACCCAAATCCCGACCCTTGATGCAAATCAAGATGCCTTTGCGCACTTCTCCCTAGACTCGCCGACATTGCCAGCCTATCCGGGGGAATGCCCGCATGCTCGACGCCATTCGTTGGGACACAGATCTGATCCGCCGTTACGACCTGGCGGGACCGCGCTATACCTCGTACCCGACCGCCGTGCAATTCGACAGCCAGGTCGGCACCTTCGACCTGTTTCATGCCCTGCGCGACAGCCGTAAAGCCCAGCGCCCGCTGTCGCTGTATGTGCACGTGCCATTCTGCGCGAACATTTGCTACTACTGCGCCTGCAACAAAGTCATCACCAAGGACCGTGGCCGCGCCCTGCCCTACTTGCAGCGCCTGGAACAGGAAATCCAGCTGATTGCCTGCCACCTCGACCCGACGCAAAAAGTCGAGCAACTGCATTTCGGCGGCGGCACACCCACCTTTCTCAGCCACGACGAACTGCGCCAGTTGATGGCTCAGCTGCGCAAGCATTTCAATCTGCTGGACGACGATTCCGGCGACTATGGCATCGAAATCGACCCTCGCGAAGCTGATTGGTCGACCATGGGCCTGCTCCGGGAACTGGGTTTCAACCGGGTCAGCATTGGCGTTCAAGACCTCGATCCGGCGGTACAACGGGCGGTCAATCGTCTGCAAAGCCTGGAAGAAACCCGTGCGGTGATCGATGCTGCCCGAACCCTGCAATTTCGCTCGATCAACATCGATCTGATCTACGGCCTGCCCAAGCAGACGCCCGAGAACTTCGCCCGCACCGTCGACGAAGTCATCAGCCTGCAACCGGACCGGCTCTCGGTGTTCAACTACGCCCATCTGCCGGAACGCTTCATGCCGCAACGGCGGATCAATGGCAACGATCTACCGGCACCGGCACAGAAGCTGGAAATGCTCCAGCGCACCATCGAACAACTGACGACTGCCGGTTACCGCTACATCGGCATGGACCATTTCGCCCTGCCTGACGATGACTTGGCGATTGCTCAGGAAGAATCGACGCTGCAACGTAACTTCCAGGGCTACACCACACATGGTCATTGCGATTTGATCGGCCTGGGGGTATCGGCAATCAGCCAGATCGGCGATTTGTACTGCCAGAACAGCAGCGACCTGAACCAGTACCAGAACGCATTGGCGTCCGCTCAACTGGCCACCAGCCGTGGCCTGATATGCACCGCTGACGATCGCTTGCGCAGAGCCGTGATTCAGCAGTTGATTTGCCATTTCAGCCTGGAATTCCTGGAAATCGAGCGAGTCTTCAATATCGATTTTCGTGGTTATTTCGCCGAGCTTTGGCCACAGCTGTTGGATATGGCCGAAGATGGGCTGATCGAGTTGGACAACGAGCGGATCACCGTACAGCCCGCAGGCCGGCTGCTGGTGCGTTCGGTGTGCATGGTTTTCGATGCGTATCTGGAACACACCAATCGTCAACGCTATTCACGAGTGATCTAAGGCCTTGCGGTTAAATTGTCGCAGGCTGGCCCGAATGTCCTCCCGTGAGTTACCCTTACGGCTTATGTGTGTTTTCCCACAAGGATTAAAGAAATGTCCGAGCCAGTAAAGCTGCGCGCTCATAGCCAGGCCCATTGCAAGGATTGCAGCCTGGCACCTCTCTGCCTGCCACTTTCTTTGAATCTGGAAGACATGGATGCGCTGGACGAAATCGTCAAACGAGGCCGCCCGCTGAAAAAAGGCGAATTCCTGTTTCGTCAGGGCGACACGTTCGATTCCGTTTACGCAGTACGCTCCGGCGCCCTCAAGACCTTCAGCCTGAGCGATGGCGGCGAAGAACAGCTCACTGGCTTCCATTTGCCGAGTGAACTGGTCGGCCTGTCGGGCATGGACACTGAAAAGCACCCCGTCTCGGCGCAAGCCCTGGAAACCACTTCGGTGTGCGAAATCCCTTTCGAACGCCTCGATGAACTGGCTCTGCAACTGCCGCAACTGCGCCGTCAGTTGATGCGGGTGATGAGCCGCGAGATTCGTGATGATCAGCAAATGATGTTGCTGTTGTCGAAGAAAACTGCCGACGAGCGCATCGCCACTTTCCTGGTCAACCTGTCGGCCCGTTTCCGCGCTCGGGGCTTCTCGGCCAACCAGTTCCGGCTGAGCATGTCGCGCAACGAAATTGGCAATTACCTGGGCCTGGCGGTGGAAACCGTGTCGCGGGTGTTCACCCGCTTCCAGCAAAACGAACTCATCGCCGCCGAGGGCAAGGAAATACATATCCTCGACCCGATCCAGCTCTGCGCCCTGGCCGGCGGCTCGCTCGACGGCTGATCCTGGCAATGGCGGCTGAGCGAAACGGTTCAGCCGCCGTTATACTGAGACGTTTGCAGCCTGCCAGGACACTTCGACGATGGTCTTCGACTCCTTCGACATCAAATCCCTCATCCGCCCCGTGATTGACTTTCCCAAGCCGGGCGTGATCTTTCGCGACATTACCCCGCTGTTCCAGTCGCCCACGGCCCTGCGCCTGGTGATGGACAGCTTTGCCCATCGTTATGTCGAAGCCGACTTCACCCATATCGGCGCCATGGATGCCCGTGGCTTCCTGATCGGTTCAATCCTGGCCTATCAGTTGAACAAACCGCTGGTGCTATTCCGCAAGCAGGGCAAGCTGCCGGCCGACGTGTTGGCCGAGGGTTATCAGACCGAGTACGGCGAAGCCTTTCTCGAAGTCCACGCCGACAGCCTGTGCGAGGGTGACTCGGTGGTGATGTTCGATGACCTGATCGCCACCGGCGGCACGCTGATCGCGGCGGCGAACCTGATTCGGCGCATGGGCGCGCGGGTGCATGAAGCGGCGGCGATCATTGACTTGCCGGAACTGGGTGGTTCGCAGCGGCTGGAAGACATGGGGATTCCTACTTTCTGTCTGACGCAGTTTGCCCTTACCGATAAATAAGCAGCGTCTGTACTGACGCCATCGCGGGCAAGCCCGCTCCCACAGTGATTTTTGTCGTATACAAGATTTGTATTTAACGACAATCCCTGTGGGAGCGGGCTTGCCCGCGATGGCGTCAGCCGCAACACCGCAAAAACTCAAAGCCCCATCTGCTTACTGATAATCTCGTTCATCACTTCCCGCGTCCCGCCGCCGATCGACAGAATCCGGTTATCGCGATACAGCCGTTCCACCAGGCTCTCGCGCATATAACCCAGGCCACCGAGGATCTGCACGGCGTCGTTGGTAATGCGATCAGCCGTGTCGGTAGCAAAATTCTTGGCCATGGAAATCTCCTTGATCACGCTCTGCCCGGCGGCCATTTTCGCTGCCTGGCGGTAGGTGAACTCCCGTGACACCTCCAGCGCCGTGGCCATTTCCGCGAGCCGGTGCTTGAGCACCTGGAACTTGCCGATGGGTTTGCCGAAGGCTTCACGCTGACGAGCCCACTTCAGACTCTCCTCCAGCGCCATTTGCGCGGTCATGTTGGCCATCAGTGCCAGGGCCAGACGCTCACTCTGGAAGTTGCCCATGATGCAGGCGAAGCCCATGTTTTCGGCCCCGATCAGATGGCTCGCCGGCACCCGGCAATCATCGAAAAACAATTCGGCGGTGTCTGACGCCCACCAGCCCATTTTCTTCAACTGACGACCGACGGTGAAACCGGGTGTGCCCTTCTCGATCAGCAGCAAACTGATGCCGCCAAAACCCGGCTCGCCGGTGCGCACCGCGACGGTGTAGAAATCCGCACGAACGCCACTGGTAATGAAGGTTTTGCTGCCGCTGACCCGGTAAAAGTCGCCGTCTCGCACGGCGCGGGTTTGCAGGTTGGCGACGTCGGAGCCGCCGCTGGGCTCGGTGACAGCCAGGGCGCTGATCTTCTCGCCCGCCAGCACCTGAGGCACAACGCGATCGCGGACTTCGGGCCTGGCCCACTTGAGGATCGGCGGCAGACCAATGTCCAGCGAGCCAAGCCCCGCGACCAGACCACCGGAACCACAGCGCATCAGCTCTTCACTGGCAGCGATCTTGGCAAACAGGTCCCCTTCATGGCTACCGCCCAAGGCTTCGGGATAACCAATACCCAGAATCCCCGCCGCGCCGGCCTTTAGGTAGAGTTCACGAGGGAAGCTTTCGGCTTCTTCCCACTGGTCGATGTCCGGAAGAATCTCACGTTCGACGAAACGTCTGACGCTGTCGCGGACCAATTGGTGGCTGGGGTCGAAGTATTCCTGGAAGACAGGCATCGGCGAACTCCACTGAAGGTTCAGCGAAGTTAACCGAGCGCTTGCTTGGTTTTCAAGTGGACTGTGTGAATCAAGGAAACCGAGGCGAGCCATTCGCGAGCAAGCCCGCTCCCACAGGGGATTTGCGGCGTACACAAATCAAATGTGGGAGCGGGCTTGCTCGCGAAGACGTCAGTCCAAACAGCACCGTTACAGCGAAATCGGCTTACGCCCGGCAAACGAATGCGCCAATGTCCCGCCGTCCACCAGTTCCAGCTCGCCACCCAACGGTACGCCATGGGCGATGCGCGAGGCGATCAGGCCTTTGTTGCTCAGCAACTGGGCGATGTAATGTGCCGTGGCCTCGCCTTCCACCGTCGGGTTGGTGGCGAGGATGACTTCGGCAAACGTGCCCGCTTCTTCGATCCGCGCCATCAATTGTGGAATGCCGATGGCATCCGGCCCCAATCCGTCGAGGGGTGACAGATGGCCTTTGAGCACGAAGTAGCGACCGCGAAAACCGGTCTGCTCCACCGCATAAACGTCCATCGGACCTTCCACCACACACAGCAAGGTGTCGTCGCGGCGTGGATCGGCGCATTGCGGGCACAGATCGTCTTCGGTCAGCGTGCGGCACAAGCGGCAGTGGCCCACTCCTTCCATGGCCTGGCTCAGTGCCTGGGCCAGTCGCGAACCGCCGCTGCGATCACGCTCAAGCAGTTGCAACGCCATGCGCTGGGCAGTTTTCTGACCCACGCCCGGCAAAATTCGCAGGGCGTCGATCAGTTGGCGAATCAAAGGGCTGAAGCTCATGGGGAAAAGTCCGACATAACAACGAGACGCGGTTTATACCCGCGCCTCTGTTTAGCGTCAAATAACAGCGTCAATTACTCAGTCCACGCAACCCGCACCACCCGTTTGCCGAAGTTGCAGGACGATTTGGTTGAGGCTCGATGCTTGTGACATGTGAGCGTCTCCTTGATCGATGAATTTCGGCTGTAATAGGGGGCAGACCTTTGTGGCGGTGTCGGGTTCGCAGTTTCGTCAGTTGTACCGAGGTGACTTCATCGCGGTCAGCCACGCCCCCACGGGATTCAGGTGATCCCTGTGGAAGCGGGCTTGCTCGCGAAGGCGATGTGTCAGGCAACATCAATGTTGACTGTGCCGCCGTCTTCGCGGGCAAGCCTCGCTCCTACAAAGAGGGGCCAGAAACAAAAATGCCAGGCGCGATGCCTGGCATTTTTTTGTAACCCATCCGACGCGCGTTGGCGAATCAGAATGGCAGTTTCATACCCGGTGGCAATTGCATGCCAGCGGTCACGCCGGACATTTTGTCCTGGCTGTTGGCTTCGATCTTGCGCACGGCGTCGTTGACGGCTGCGGCGAATACCGCTTCCAGCATTTCCTTGTCGTCTTCGCTCAGGCCTTCGACCAGGCTTGGGTCGATGGTTACGCGCTTGACGTCGTGACGACCGGTCATCACCACGGTGACCATGTCGCCGCCGGCCTTACCGGTGACTTCGGCGTTGGCCAGCTCTTCCTGCATCTTGGCCATTTTTTCCTGCATCTGCTGCGCCTGCTTCATCAGGCCGGCCATGCCACCTTTCATCATGGGAATCACCTCAAAAGTACTTGGATAAAAACAGCGCCCGGCGAATGTGGCCAAGCGCCTTCAGTTATTAGCCCTGACTGACCAGGGCCTCGACAGGTTCAATAGTATCGTGACGGACCACCGCCCCGAACTGCTGCATCATTTGCTGGATGAACGGATCGCCGTGGATCGATTCCTCGGCCTCACGCTGACGATTGGCGCGACGCCTGGATGAGGCCTGAGCCGGGGTTTCCTGCTCGGGCTTGATCAGCTCCATGCTCAGGGTCAGCGTGCGCCCGTGGAGCTGGTTCAGTGCATCGTTGAGGCGACGTTGTTGTGTCGCGTTGAACAAGGCACTGTGGGCCGGGTCCAGGTGCAACAACCAATTGTCGCCATCGACGGCGATCAGCGTGCAGTTGGCGGCGATGCTGGCGGTCATGCCGGATACCGGCAGCTTCGGGAACAACTCCAGCCATTGCAGGGCCAGGCCGGTGGCCGGCATCGCGGCCGGTTCAGGTTCGGGTTCCGGCGCAGGTTCGGCGGTGTGCTCGCTGGCCAGGTCGTCGAGGTAGCTGTAGGCCGAATCCATGTCTGGCTCGATGTAGTCCTCGTCCAGCGGCGGCTCGTCGTCCTGATCCAGGCTTGGCGTAGCGGCATCGACTTCGGCCACGGACGGTTCCGGGATCGGCGCAGCAGCCCATTCCGGCGCATCCGGCACCACACTGTCCGGGGTCGGCATGGGCATCGGTGGCAATTCGGGTTGTTCGCCAGCCGTTTCCAGCACCGGCTCGACGGCGGGCTGCTGGACAACTTCGGGCTCTACCGGGTCGTTCCACGGCAGATCGACGACTTCTTCGACCGCTACGGGTTCGACAACAGGTTCGGGCTCGGGCTCGACCACAGGCGCGACCGGCTCAGGCGCAGCTACCGGGACAGGGGCTGGTGCAACCACAGGCGCAACCGGAGGCGGTGTAACGGCCGTAGCGACTACCGGCGCAACAACCGGCGCGGCAGCCACTGAATTTGCGGAATCAACTGTGGCCTGGCTGATCCCCACTGGCTTTAGCGGTTGCCTCGGCGCGTCCGCAGTGTCTGCCGGTCGGAACGCAAGCATTCGCAGCAGGACCATTTCGAAGCCGCCGCGCGGGTCCGGTGCCAGCGGCAAATCCCGCCGACCGATCAGGCCCATCTGGTAATAGAACTGCACGTCTTCGGCCGGCAGCGCCTGGGCCAGCGCCAGGACCCGATCACGGTCGCCATGGCCATTGTCGACGCCTTCAGGCAGGGCCTGGGCGATGGCGACACGGTGCAGCACATTGAGAATTTCCGAGAGCACGCCGTTCCAGTCAGGGCCTTGTTCGGCCAGATGACGCACGGCTTCGAGCAACGCCTTGGCGTCGCCTTCGATCAGCGCATGCAAAACGTCGTAGACCTGGCCGTGATCGAGAGTACCGAGCATGGCCCGCACGTCGGCGGCCATGACCTTGCCTTCACCGAAAGCGATGGCCTGATCGGTCAGGCTCATGGCGTCGCGCATCGAACCGTCGGCGGCGCGGCCCAGCAGCCACAGCGCGTCGTCTTCGAACGGCACGTTCTCGACGCTCAGCACGTGAGTCAAATGCTCGACCACCCGCTCCGGCGTCATGTTCTTCAGGGAGAACTGCAGGCAACGCGAAAGAATCGTTGCCGGAAGTTTCTGCGGATCGGTGGTGGCCAGGATGAACTTGACGTAGGGCGGCGGCTCTTCAAGGGTTTTCAACAGCGCATTGAAGGAATGGCTGGAGAGCATGTGCACTTCGTCGATCAGGTAAACCTTGAAGCGCCCGCGGCTCGGCGCGTACTGCACGTTGTCGAGCAGCTCGCGGGTGTCTTCGACCTTGGTCCGGCTCGCGGCGTCGATCTCGATCAGGTCGACGAAGCGGCCTTCATCGATTTCGCGGCACACCGAGCACTCGCCGCAGGGGGTCGAAGTGATACCTGTTTCACAGTTCAGGCATTTGGCGATGATCCGCGCGATGGTGGTCTTGCCGACCCCGCGGGTACCGGTAAACAGGTACGCGTGGTGCAGCCGCTGGCTGTCCAAGGCATTGATCAGAGCCTTGAGCACATGGGTCTGGCCGACCATTTCGCCGAACGAGCGCGGACGCCATTTACGTGCAAGAACCTGATAACTCATCGAAAACCGTCGCAACGAAGGAACAGAAGCGGCTAATGCTAGCGGAGCAAGGCCAAAATTGCATCCGGTGTGCTCGTCTATTCTGGCTAAGCTGCACTTTGAGGGGCTTTTATTGGCTCAGGTTTGAGCCGTACCGGAGCGTTTATGCGTTTTGCCTTGGGGGCACTGCTGTTGGTCAGCCTGAGCGTCGCAGCCGCCGAGGCGCCGTTGCGCTTTGTCGTGTCCGACAGCTGGGCCATGCCCATGGTGCAACTCGAGCGCGGGCGGCCGATCCAGGGCATTTTGTACGACATGATGCTCAGCTTGGCGACACAAGTCGGCATGCCGGCAGAATTTCATGTGTTGCCTCGGGCGCGAGTGCAAAACGCCATGGACCATGGCGAAGTCAATATCCGCTGCCATGTCTCACCGTCCTGGTTGCCGAACCTGTCCGGGGACTACAGCTGGAGCGTGCCACTGCTGGTCCAGCGCGACTTGCTGATTGGTTGGCGCGACTCACCCACATCCGTCAACCTGGCGAGCCTGGCGCGACAGTCGATCGGCACCGTGCGCGGCTATAACTACCCGACTCTGCAACCCTTGTTCGATTCCGACCGGCTGCACCGCGAAGACGCGCGCAATCAGGAACAGGTGCTGGAAAAACTGCTGGCCGGACGCTACCACTACGCTGTGAGCAACCAATGGACCCTGGACTGGTTCAACCAGCGCCTGCTACCCGACCGACAACTGCAAAGTGTAGCGCTGGTGCATGAACAAACCGTCGGTTGTTATATGCGCAATGACCCCAAGGTGCCCGTGCAGCGCATCTTGAACACCTTGCTGCAAATGAAAACGTCCGGGGAGATCAATGACATCATCCGGCTCTATACCGGCAATCCTGGTCAGTAGCAGCTGCCGAAGGCTGCGTTCGGCTGCGCAGCAGTCGTGAGAAGAGGCCACGCGGTCTTTCTGTTAAACCGTGTACTCAGGATTTACGACGGCTGCGCCGCCGAACGCAGGCTTCGCCAGCTGCTACAGGGCGCCGGCTGTCTGCTCGAGTGCCTGCCATTGCAACGGGGCGACAAACCCCGCCACCCAGTCCGGCACCTCACCGGGCGGCATCGGGCGCGCGATGAAATAGCCTTGAGCGACTTCGCATCCCAGTCGCAACAGCAATTCACCGTGCTCAACGCTTTCCAGCCCCTCGGCAATCACCTGCCGGCCGAACGCGCGTGCCAGGCCAATCACCGCTGTGGTCAGGGCCAGGTCGTCACGATCATTCAGAATGTCGCGCACGAACGACTTATCAATCTTGATGGTTTGGGTACGTAAACGCTTGAGGTAACTCAGGGACGAGTAACCCGTGCCAAAGTCACCCAGGGAAAACTGCACCCCCAACGCCTGACAGGCCTGCAAACAGGCACTGACATGCTGGATATTCTCGATCGCCACCGACTCGACGATTTCCAGATCGAGCATCTGCGGGGCGACCTGGGCATGTCGAGCGAGTACGTGCTTGAGCCGGTCGACGAAGTCCGTGCGCTGAAAATGTCGCGCCGCGATATTGATACTGATCGGCCAGCCCTGCCCCGCTTGCTGCCAACGGTGCAACTGCGACAGAACCTGATCCATCACCCATTCACCGATATCGATGATCAGGTCGGTGTCCTCCACCAGCGGCAAAAACTCCCGGGGTGGCACCATGCCGTTTTGCGGGTGCTCCCACCGCAACAACGCTTCGAAACCGACGACCACGCCACGGCGCATGTTCACTTTGGGCTGAAAATGCAAACGCAACTCACCGGCGACCAGCGCCTGACGCACCCGCTCGACGGTCTGGTGAGTAGCCTTGACCTCCTGATCCCGAGAGACATCGAATAGATGAAAGCGGTTTCGCCCGCTCTGCTTGGCCACGTACATTGCCTGATCGGCATGACGCAGCAGGGTTTCGGCATCTTCGTTGTCGTGGGGAAACAGGGTTACGCCAATACTGGCAAACACATTGATGTCCTTGCCATGCAGCGTGTAAGGCGCCGAAATCGCCCCCAACACGCGATTCAGCGCTGCGCACAATTCCGGCAGATCACGCACATAACGCAGCACCAGCACGAACTCGTCGCCGGCCAGTCGCGCCACCACGTCTTCGCCGCGCACAATGTCGCGCAAACGCTTGGCCACTTCCACCAGCAACATATCGCCACTGGCGTGACCGTAACCGTCGTTAACCGCCTTGAACCCGTCGAGGTCAAGCATGCACACCGCCAACGGAATGTTTTCATGCCGGGAGAATTCCAGCGCCTGATCGAGTAAATCCGACAGGAAGGCGCGATTGGGCAGCCCGGTCAACACGTCATGCCCGACCCGCCATTGCAAGGATTGCAGGAGTTGGCGTTTTTCGCTGATGTCGAAACGAATCGACAGGTATCGGTGAACGCGGCCGGTGGCATCGTCGAGCACCGGCACCATGGTGCTGTCGACCCAATACAGGCTGCCATCCTTGGCGCGATTACAGATTTCGCCCTTCCAGATATTGCCCAGGGCGATGGAGCGCCACATGGCGGCGAAGAAATCGGCGGAATGCAGGCCGGAGTTCAGCAGGCGATGGTTCTGCCCCAGCAGTTCCTCGCGGCTGTAGCCGGACACGGCGCAGAACTGATCGTTGACATAGGTAATCCGGCCGTCCAGATCGGTCTCGGAAAAAATCGCGGCTGCATCCACGGCCCTGCGGTATTTCTCATCCATGAGTCAGGCTCGCTGTCGCTAGCGGTGGTACCGCTCGACCAGCGCAGGATGCCCGGAAGAGGTGTTTTGAGACGTACTGCGCAGAGACACGTTATCACTCCATGAACAGCATTTGATGACCCCGGACCGCCGAAGATCCAGGGCAAAGTAGCAACACCGACTCTGGTAATATTTCGCGAGGCTTCAGACCGTCAGCGGACTTTGTGCAGACCCGGCAGGGAACGCAATGCTGGCTTTTTCATATCGCCTAAACTTCAGAAAGCAGATCACCCCAAAACCCTTCGAAGCGGCGATTCTACGAAATGCATCACATTTTGCAAAGCAAGGTGATGGATCATGCAGTTGCCTAATGCAAAAATCTATCGTTAAGTTCTTGATTCTAAATGGGAATTGAGCGATGCAAATTTCAAGTTTGGGTCCGGCCATCCGACGCTACCGTAAGGTCGCAGGGCTTACTCAGGCTGAACTCGGCGAAAAAACCGGTTTTGACCCCAAAACCATCAGTCGCTTCGAAACCGGCACCTATACCCCCAGCGTGGAAGCATTGTTTTTGCTTGCCGACGTGCTGGGCGTGAAGCTGAAAGCCTTTTTCGCAGATCTGGAAGACGAAGATGAACAGCGGGCATACCTGTTCAGCGTCATACACAAAGCCACCCCGAAGGATCTGGGAAAGCTGATCGCAGCGGTTGACCAGGCCTTGTCCAAGCCTAGTAAATGAAGAAAGGAGGCCGATCTGTCTAATGCGACAGAGCGGCCTCCTTTTTTTATCCCGCGCTTTAATTCGGAAACGACGAAACACCGCCCTGGATGAGCTCCATGGCAGGGAAAATAAAACAGTATTTTTAAATAGAAAACACGAAAGAGGGTTCGTGCTGCGTTATGGAGGCAACCCCACCAGCCACACCCCGGCACACAATGTCACCGCTGCGGCTGCTCCCTTCCAGGCCTGACCGGGTTCACGGCTGATCGTTGCGGGGGGACCGATGGGGTCACCATAACGACGCTCACCTGACGGCGAGCCGCGCCATTGTACCTATCTGAGACGAAGTTACAACCGTTCGGGCAGATTAAAAAATATGAGCCGCTTCAAGGACATGCGCTGCCCCTGAAACACCGCGACCTGTAGCAGCTGCCGAAGGCTGCGTTCGGCTGCGCAGCAGTCGTGAAATCAGGCAACCCGGTTTTCAGATAAGCCGCGAACACCGGGTTTACGACTGCTGCGCTGCCGAACGCAGGCTGCGCCAGCTGCTACAAGGCTGCGATCTTTTGATCCTATTGCACCAACACCTCATCCGCCCTGCCACCCTCTTGCTGGATCACCAGGTGAATGAAGTGCAGCTTGGCAATCACCGTCGGCGGCAGGACGAACGGATAGAAATCCGGCTGGCCCATGCTGCGCGACAATTCGTTGAGCATGCCGGCCAGTTCGATCCATGCGTTGACGAACGACAGGAACGCCGGGCCGCCAGGGTGCTGCGGGTCGAATAACGTGCTCGGCGGAAACGGCTGGTAATCGAAATCCATTTCCTGCGCACTCATGCCAAAACCCAGGGCGGTGTCCACTGCATCCATCATGTGCAGGTAGTGAGCCCAGGTTTCTGCCCAGTCCTCCCAAGGGTGCATGGTCGCGTAGGCGCTGACGTAATGTTGCTGCCAGTCGAGCGGCGCGCCTTGCTGATAATGCTGCTCAAGGGCCTCGGCATAGCTTGCTCGCTCGTCACCGAACAGACCGCGGAACGGCTCCAGCCAATGACTGTTGGCGACCAGGCGGTCCCAGTAGTAATGCCCGACCTCGTGACGAAAGTGCCCGAGCAGCGTGCGATAAGGTTCGCGCATCTGCACGCGAACCTGCTCGCGATGGGCGTCGTCGGCTTCCTTGATATCGAGGGTGATCAGACCGTTGGCATGCCCGGTGGTCGGCGGCTTGCCTTCGAGGTCGATACCGATGAAGTCGAAGGCCAGACCGATGTCTTCGTCCATGGATTTTGGAATGACTGACAAGCCCAGGCTGATCAACTGCGCCACCAGACGACGCTTGGCAATTTCCACTTTGCGCCAGCGCTCGTGGTTCTCGGGGATCGACAGGTCAGGGATGGTGCGATTCAGGCTACAGGCAATGCACAAGGCATCGTGATCATTGGCCGGCAGCAGCCAGTTGCACGCAGCCGGAGAATCGAGATTGGCGCAGCGGCGGAACACTCCAGCTTCGGGATCGGTGTCGAGCAACCAGGTATCCGCTTGCGGGCCGGGCTGCAGCGACGACAAGCGACTCTGCTGTGGCTGATAGCCCAGCGCTGCCGAACAGGCCAGGCACTGGCTGTTGCGAAAGAACAGCGACTGCCCACAGCGGCAATGCCAGACCTTGCTGTTGCGCGAACGCTCGCCCATGAAGGGTGCGGCGATGCGTGAACTGAGCTGTTCGAAGAAGCGGTACATGGCGATCTCTCCCTGGGGCCTGCGAAGACTAGATCATTCTTGTACCGTGATCGTTCCCACGCTCTGCGTGGGAATGCCGCCTCGGACGCTCCGCGTCCGTTGTGACGCAGAGCGTCACGGGATGCGTTACCACGCAGAGCGTGGGAACGATCAACAGCTGCCGAAGGCTGCGATCCTGGCGATCTTAAACGTCGATACCGTGTTTCTTCAGAAACTCGACAAACGCCTCTTCATCCAGCACCTTCAACCCCAGCTCATTGGCCTTGGCCAACTTCGAGCCCGCGCCCGGCCCGGCGACCACGCAATGGGTCTTGGCCGACACGGAACCGGCCACCTTGGCACCGAGGCTTTCAAGTTTGTCCTTGGCAATATCGCGACTCATCAGCTCCAGCGAACCGGTCAGCACCCAGGTCTGCCCGGCCAGCGGCAACCCTTCGACGACTTTCTTTTCACTCTGCCAATGCATGCCGAAATCGCGCAGCTGCTTTTCGGCAGCTTCGGCGAGCTGACGATTTTCCGTGCCCGCAAAGAACTCGCGAACCGAAGTCGCCTGTTTCTCCGGCAGCGCCTGACGCATGTCCAGCCAATCAGCGCTCATCACCGCTTCGAGTGAGCCGAATTTGTCGGCGAGCTTCTGCGCCCCGCCCGGCCCGACCGAAGGGATGTGCAATTTGTCGAGGAAGCCGCCCAGCGTGGTACTGGCAGAAAATTCGGCACCCAACTCGCCCTGATCCTGAATCTGCATACCGTGCTTGAGCAGATCCACGATCACCTGCCGGTTATGCGCATCTTCAAAGAAGCTGTGAATCTCGTGAGCCACTTCCAGCCCGACATCCGGCAAGTACGTGAGCACTTGCGGCAACGCCTGTTGAACCCGCTCCAGCGAGCCGAGAGAACGCGCGAGTACCTTGGCCGTCTCTTCGCCGACATCGGGAATGCCCAAGGCGTAGATGAACCGCGCCAGACTCGGCTGCTTGCTGTCTTCGATAGCACCGAGCAGGTTCTTGCTCGACAGTTCGGCAAAGCCTTCCAGGTCAACGATCTGCTCGAACGTCAGGGCATAGAGATCGGCCGGCGAACTCACCAGACCTTCGTCCACCAATTGCTCGACGCTCTTCTCGCCCAGCCCTTCGATGTCCATGGCGCGGCGCGAAACGAAGTGAATGATCGCTTGCTTGAGTTGCGCACCGCAGGCCAGACGCCCGACGCAGCGATACACCGCGCCTTCGCTGATGGTCTCGCGCCCCTTGCTGCGCTTGACCAGTTGCGTACGCTCGACATGAGAACCGCAGACCGGGCACTGCTCGGGAATCTGCACCGGCCGGGCATGCTCCGGACGACGCTCGGCGACCACTTGCACCACTTGCGGGATCACATCACCGGCGCGACGAATGATCACCGTATCGCCGATCATCAGGCCCAGCCGCGCCACTTCATCCATGTTGTGCAAGGTCGCATTGGCCACGGTGACGCCAGCCACCTTGACCGGTTTCAAGCGCGCCACCGGCGTCACGGCACCGGTGCGCCCCACCTGGAACTCCACATCGAGCAGTTCGGTGAGCTCTTCCATGGCCGGGAATTTATGGGCAATCGCCCAACGCGGTTCCCGGGCGCGAAAGCCCAGTTCACGCTGGGACGCAATGCTGTTGACCTTGAACACCACGCCGTCGATTTCATACGGCAGCGCATTACGGCGTTCGCCGATGTCACGGTAGTAATCCAGGCATTCAGCGATGCCATTGGCCAGTTTCAGCTCATGACTGATCGGCATGCCCCAGGCTTTGAGTTGCTGCAGATTGCCGATGTGCGTGTCGGCGATATCGGCCGAAATCTGGCCGATGCCGTAGCAGCAGAATTCCAGCGGACGGTTGGCGGTAATCTTCGAATCCAGCTGCCGCAAGCTGCCCGCCGCCGCATTACGCGGGTTGGCGAAGGTCTTGCCGCCGACTTCCAGTTGCGTGGCGTTGAGCCGCTCGAAACCGGCCTTGGACATGAACACTTCACCCCGCACTTCCAGGGTCGCCGGCCAACCGGTGCCATGTAGCTTGAGCGGAATATTGCGCACGGTGCGCACGTTGACGCTGATGTCTTCACCAGTGGTGCCATCGCCGCGTGTGGCGCCGCGCACCAGCACACCGTCCTGGTACAGCAGACTGACCGCCAGGCCATCGAGCTTGGGTTCGCAGCTGTACTCCACCGCTGCGCCAGCGCCAAACAAATCGCCGACCGGCAAGTCCAGCCCTTCCGTCACCCGGCGATCGAATTCGCGCATGTCGGTTTCTTCGAACGCGTTGCCCAGACTGAGCATTGGCACTTCGTGACGCACCTGAGTGAACGCCGACAGCGCCGCGCTGCCGACACGCTGGGTCGGCGAGTCGCTGGTGATCAATTCGGGATGGGCCGCTTCGAGGGCCTTGAGCTCGTGGAACAAGCGATCGTATTCGGCATCCGGAATGCTCGGTTCATCCAGCACGTGGTAACGATAGTTGTGCTGATCGAGCTCGGCGCGCAGCTCTAGAATGCGGTTTTTGGCGGCGGTCATGGGTGTTCTCTCATAAAGCAAAAGAGCAGCCGAGGCTGCTCTATCTCATCTCATCAAGATCAAGAGATCGCAGCCTCGTTTCACTCGACAACTCCTACAGAAAATCGCGAACCCTGTAGGAGCTGTCGAGTGAAACGAGGCTGCGATCTTTTGACTTTAACGCTTCTGGGTCAAAGCGCGACGCTCGAACTCAACGATGCGCTGACGGTAATGCTCGATCGTTTGGGCAGTCAGCACGCTGCGCTGGTCGTCTTTCAGTTCGCCGTTCAGCTCCTGGGACAGTTTGCGAGCAGCAGCCACCATCACGTCGAAAGCTTGCTTGGGATGACGCGGGCCTGGCAGACCGAGGAAGAAGCTCACCGCCGGGGTGCTGAAATGATCGATGTCATCCAGATCGAAGACACCCGGCTTGACCGCGTTGGCCATGGAGAACAGGACTTCGCCGTTACCGGCCATGCTTTCGTGACGGTGGAAAATGTCCATCTCGCCGAAACGCAGACCGCTTTCCAGAATGTTCTGCAGCAGTGCCGGGCCCTTGAAGCCAGCCGGGTCGCGGCAGATCACGCTGATCACCAGTACTTCTTCGGCTTGCGGCTGATCTTTCTCGGCCGAGCTGGCAGGCTTGGTGTCATCCGGGAAATCGTCGTCACGGCTGTTGAAGCTCGGGCCGCCGTCCAGATCCAGATTGAGATTCAAGTCGCCTTGCGACGGCTCGCCATGGCCACGCTTGCCGCGCTTGGAACCCGACTCGCGAGGTTCACGGGCAGGCATGCTCACCGACGGCAGATCATGCTCGTCCAGTTGCGGTTCTTTATGGGTATCCAGCACGCGGGGCGGGCCCAACAGCTCGGCGCTGGTGTCCTCATCCGGCAAATTGGACAAACTTCGGTCAAGACGGAACTTCAGTTTTCCCTTGCCGCCGCGCATGCGACGCCAGCCATCGAAAAGAATACCGGCAATGACAATAATGCCGATGACGATCAGCCACTCGCGCAGACCGATTTCCATGTAATCCCGTGCCTCTATAAAAAATGCTGAAAAATAAGGGGTTTACATTGTGCAAACCGCTTTAAAACGTGGCGCCAACTCTATGTTCTGACAGGCGTTTTGCCCACGTATACGAAAAATTGACATTAAACTAGCACGACCAAAGGCAACTTTACACCGTCTCTCACAGTGGCTTGCGCGAATTATGTCGATTGGCCAGCAAGTTAAGGCAGGTAAAAAGCCCTACAGCTCAACAATACTTGCCCTACACGCAATGACTCAGGCGTCCACCATGGCCATCGCCTCCTCCACATCCACTGCCACCAGACGCGAACAACCGGGCTCGTGCATCGTCACCCCCATTAATTGATCGGCCATTTCCATAGCGATCTTGTTGTGGGTGATGTAGATGAACTGCACCGTCTGCGACATTTCTTTGACCAGTCGTGCGTAGCGTCCAACGTTAGCGTCATCCAATGGCGCGTCAACCTCATCGAGCATGCAGAACGGCGCCGGATTCAACTTGAAGATGGCAAATACCAGGGCCAATGCGGTCAGGGCTTTTTCGCCACCGGAGAGCAAATGGATGGTGCTGTTCTTCTTTCCTGGCGGCTGCGCCATGATCGTTACCCCTGTATCGAGTAGATCTTCGCCCGTCAGTTCCAAATACGCGCGTCCTCCACCGAAAACTTTTGGGAAAAGGGCCTGTAAACCGCCATTGATCTGATCAAAGGTATCTTTGAAGCGGTTTCGGGTTTCCTTGTCGATCTTGCGAATGACGTTCTCAAGCGTGTCCAGCGCTTCCACCAAATCGTCGTTCTGAGCATCCAGATAACGCTTACGCTCGGATTGTTGCTGGTATTCGTCGATGGCTGCGAGGTTGATCGCCCCGAGGCGCTGAATCCGCGCGGCAATGCGCTCGAGTTCTTCTTCGGCGTCTTTCTCGTTGGCCCCGGCCAGCAGCGTGGCGAGCACGCCGTTGAGGTCGTAGCCGTCTTCGAGCAATTGATCCTGCAAAGTCTTGCGTCGCACCGTCAGCGCTTGCCATTCCATGCGCTGCTGCTCGAGCTGGCTGCGAATCAACTGGGATTGCTGCTCGGCCTGAGTGCGGCGCTTCTCGGCATCGCGCAGTTCGCGGTCAGCATCTTCCATGGCCATTTGCGCGGTCTTGAGTTCTTCGTCAACTGTCATGCGCTTGTCGAGCAGCTCTTCGAGCTTCAGCCGCAGCTCTTCCAGTGGCGCCTCGCCCTCTTCCAGATTGAGGCTCAACTGTTCGCGCTTCTCAGTCAGGCGCTCGGACTGCATTTCCAGCCGTTCAAGGGCCTGACGAGTGGAGTCGTGTTGCGCCTTCAGCGAACCGAGGCGCACCGCCAATTGATGCGCATGATCCTTATGCTGCCGGGCTTCCTGACGCACCCGGTCGAGGCGTTCGCGCAGGCTGTCGCGCTGGGCCAGCAGCAACTCACGCTGTTCGGTGTCCAGCGCCATGCTGTCGAGGGCTTCCTGCAATTGCAGGCGCGCTTCGCCGATGTTTTCGTGTTCCAGGGCGCGCTGTTCACTCAACTCAGTGAGTTCTTCATCAAGACGGGTACGGCGTAACGTCAACTGCTCGACCTTGGCTTTGCCGGCGGACAGCTGGGCTTTCAATTCGCCTTGTTGACGGGCTTCGTCTTGCAGCAAACGGCGCAAATGTTCGCGGCCGTTTTCCTGCTGACGCTGTTGCGCCCTGAGATTCTGAAGTCGGGTTTCCAGGGTTTCGACCGTGGCTTCGCGCTCTTCGCGTTCAAGGCCCAAGCGCTGGATTTCCTGGCCACGGGCGAGTACGCCGCTTTCCGCTTCGCTGGCCCGGCGCACACGTAAAAAGTGTCGGCCGACCCAGTAACCGTCGCGGCTGATCAGGCTTTGCCCGGCAGCCAATTGCCCGCGCAATGCCAAGGCTTGCTCAAGGCTGTCGACCGGTTTGACCTGTCCCAGCCATGGCGACAAATCAATCTGCGCCTCGACCTTGTCGAGCAAACTGCCAGGCATGCGCACGCCATCGGTGGCCGGGCTGAGCAGGCGCAAATCGCCTTGGGCAAACCCGGCCAGATCGAAATCACCGAAGTCATCCACCAGCACCGCTTGCAGATCGGCGCCGAGCACGGTTTCTACCGCCAGTTCCCAACCGGCCTCGACCTTCAGGCCTTCGGCCAGACGCGGACGATCCGCCAGATGCTGTTCGCGCAGCCATTCGGCAGTGCCGGTGCCCGGATCGAGTGCAGCTTGCTGCAAGGCCTCAAGCGATGCGAGACGCCCGTTGAGTCGCTGCAAATCACCTTGGGCTTGCTGCTGCGCCGAAAGCGCTTGCTGCAACTCCTGACGCAGTTGCTCAAGGCGTTCGACCTGAGCTTCTTCGCTGGCCTGCAAGTCTTCGAGCGTGGCCTCAGACGCAGCCAGCTGCTCGCTGAGTTCCATGATCGCCGCGTCTTCCGGATCCGCCGATAGCAACGCACGCTCTTCACCAAGACGCTTCTGACGATCGGCCAAACGTTCCAGGCTGGTTTCCAGCTGCTGGATCCGCGACTGCTGAACTTCAGCCTGACGACGTGGCTCGGCGGCGGTGAGGTTGAAGGTGTCCCACTGCTCCTGCCAACCGTGCATGGTGGTTTCGGACTCTTCCAATGCCGCGGCGGCTTCTTCGGCGGCGGCGCTGGTGACTTCCTGTTCCGGCGTGAGCATGTCCAGCTCTTCGCCCAAGGTCAGCAGCAAGGTGCGGTCGTGGCCCAAGTGAGATTCGGTTTCCAGCCGCGCACGCTCGGCTTCTTTCAGGTCGTCCTGCAATTGGCGCAAACGCTGCTGACCGTGCTGAATGCTCTGCTCGACCCGGGCGATGTCGCCGCCGACCGAATAGAAACGCCCCTGCACCAGATTGAAGCGTTCGGACAGGTCGTGATGACCGTCGCGCAGGCGTTCGATGGCCGCGTCGGCATTGCGCTGCTCGGCCACCAGGGCTTCAAAGGTGATTTCCTGGGTGCCGATGATCGACTCGCGCTGGCCGACCTGTTCGTTCAACGCCTGCCAGCGCAGAGCCGACAGCTGGGCCTTGAGCTGGCGCTCTTCGCCTTTGTACTCCTGATACTTCTTGGCGGCCTCGGCCTGGCGGTGCAAGCGTTCAAGCTGACGCTCGAGCTCTTCGCGCAGGTCGGTCAGGCGGGCAAGGTTTTCGTGGGTGCGGCGGATACGGTTTTCAGTCTCGCGCCGACGTTCCTTGTACTTGGAAATACCGGCGGCTTCTTCGATGAAATTGCGCAGGTCTTCGGGCTTGGACTCGATCAGCTTGGAGATCATCCCCTGCTCGATAATCGAATAGCTGCGCGGGCCAAGACCGGTGCCGAGGAAGATGTCGGTGATATCGCGGCGACGGCATTTGGCGCCGTTAAGGTAGTAAGTGGTCTGACTGTCGCGGGTCACTTTGCGGCGAATGGAAATTTCCGCATAGGCCGCCCATTCGCCGAGCAGGGTGCCGTCGGAGTTATCGAACACCAGCTCAATGCTCGCCTGACTCACCGGTTTACGGCTGGTCGAGCCGTTGAAGATGACGTCGGTCATCGACTCGCCGCGCAGGTTCTTGGCCGAGCTCTCGCCCATCACCCAACGCACGGCGTCGATGATGTTCGACTTGCCGCAGCCATTGGGACCGACCACCGCCGCCATGTTACTGGGGAAGTTTACCGTGGTCGGGTCGACGAAGGATTTGAACCCCGCCAGTTTGATGCACTTGAGCCGCACGCTTAAGCGACCGTCAGGGCAGAAATCACCAGATCGCAACTGCGCTGGGCATACGCCGTCAGCACTACGCGGATCTGAGGAAAGTCACGAGCCAGCACGGCAGCGAGCAAGCGTTCGAACAGCTCGAGGAACTCGCTCATCGAGGCCTTGCGCTGATCCAGCGCGAGAAAATACGCGCGGCTCATGGCCGGCTGCAGATTCTCGACGGTTTCCTGCAAGTACGGGTTGTTGGCGAACGGATAGGCGGCGCGCATCACGCTGAAGCTGTCATCGACGAACGTGCGGATGTCCTGGCGTTCGTAGCTGGCGGTCAGGCGCTGCTGGATCTCCATGAACGGCGCCATGTCGGCCTGGACTTGCCAGCCGCTGGCCACGGCGTTGCCGAGCAGAATGTACAACTCGCTCATCAGCGTGCACAGGCTTCGTACCTTGTGCGCCGTGAGTTCGGTCACGTGGGCGCCACGTCGCGGCAAAATCGCGATCAAGTGGCGGCGCTCGAGGATCAGCAAGGCCTCACGGACTGAACCGCGGCTGACGTTGAGCGCCAGCGTGACCTTCTGTTCCTGGATGCGCTCCCCCGGCTTCATTTCGCCGCGAATGATACGTTCGGCGAGGTGGTGAGCGATTTGCTCGGCGAGGCTGTCCGGCGCCTTGAACGTCATGGTTGTCCTTCAAACTCTTCGATCTGCACAAGCGGCGCAGTGTAGCGCAATTGATGGGTCATGGCGGAGTGCCCACCCAGCGGTTTTTGGCACGATTCACGCAAACAGCAAGCTATCCCGTGAGGGTCAATAATGAAGGAACGAGTCGTTGATCGACAAAATGCTATTTCCTGACCTTTAAGTCAGAAAATCATTGACCGAAAAGTCAGACCTGATAAATTCGGCTCATGTCGGTTAACAACAATAATGAGTTTGCGAGGCCTTCCGTGATCCAGTTTTTACTAAACCAGGAACTCCGTAGCGAGCACGCCCTGGACCCGAACCTGACCGTGCTCAACTATCTGCGCGAACATGTGGGCAAACCCGGCACCAAAGAAGGCTGCGCCAGCGGTGACTGTGGCGCCTGCACCGTGGTGGTCGGCGAGCTGCAGACGGACGACGATGGCCGCGAACACATTCGCTATCGCAGTCTCAACTCGTGCCTGACGTTCGTCTCCTCCTTGCACGGCAAGCAACTGATCAGCGTCGAAGACCTCAAACACCAGGGCGAACTGCACAGCGTGCAAAAAGCCATGGTCGAGTGCCATGGCTCGCAATGCGGTTTCTGCACCCCGGGCTTCGTCATGTCGCTGTTCGCGCTGCAAAAGAACAGCGACCAGCCCGACGCCCATAAAGCCCACGAAGCGCTAGCCGGCAACCTCTGCCGTTGCACCGGTTATCGGCCGATCCTGGCCGCCGCCGAGCAATCTTGCTGCGGCAAACAACCCGACCAATTCGATGCTCGCGAAGCGGAAACTATCGCTCGCCTGAAAGCCATCGCCCCCACCGATATCGGCGAACTCAACAGTGGCGACAAGCGCTGCCTGGTGCCGCTGACCGTGGCCGATCTGGCCGACCTCTACGACGCTTATCCACAGGCCCGCCTGCTGGCCGGCGGCACTGATCTGGCGCTGGAAGTCACCCAGTTCCACCGCACCTTGCCGGTGATGATTTACGTCGGCAACGTCGCCGAAATGAAACGCATCGAACGCTTCGACGATCGCCTGGAAATCGGCGCCGCCACCGCCCTCTCCGACTGCTACGACGCCTTGAAGGCCGAGTACCCGGACTTCGGCGAATTGCTGCAGCGCTTCGCGTCCTTGCAGATCCGCAACCAGGGTACCCTCGGCGGCAACATCGGCAACGCCTCGCCGATCGGTGACTCACCACCGCTGCTGATCGCCCTCGGCGCGCAGATCGTCCTGTGTAAAGGCGAAACTCGCCGCACCATGGCGCTGGAAGATTACTTCATCGATTACCGGGTGACCGCGCGCCAGGAAAGCGAGTTCATCGAAAAGATCATCGTGCCGCGCGCCAGCGTTGAACAACTGTTCCGCGCCTACAAGGTATCCAAGCGTCTGGACGATGACATTTCCGCCGTTTGTGCAGCGTTCAACCTGCGCATCGACACCGGCGTGATCGCCGACGCCCGCGTTGCTTTCGGCGGCATGGCGGCCATTCCAAAACGCGCCAAAAACTGCGAGGCCGCCCTGCTCGGTGCGCCGTTCAACAACGCCACCCTCGAGCGCGCCTGCGCTGCATTGGCCGAAGACTTCACGCCACTCTCGGACTTCCGCGCCAGCAAGGAGTATCGCCTGCTCAGTGCGCAAAACCTGCTGCGTAAATACTTCATCGAACTGCAAACACCGCACATCGAGACTCGGGTGACCGCTTATGTCTAATCATCACGCTGTAGAGAAGACCCAAGCCGAACTGGCTGAATTGTTCGCCAAGGACCTGACCACCGGAGTCGGCCGCAGCGTCAAGCACGACAGCGCAGACAAGCATGTGTCCGGTGAAGCGCAGTACATTGACGACCGGCTGGAATTTCCCAATCAGTTGCACGTTTACGCACGGCTGTCAGACCGCGCCCACGCGAAAATCATCAGCATCGACACCAAGCCTTGTTACGCCTTCGAAGGCGTGCGCATCGCCATCACCCACGAAGATGTGCCAGGCCTGAAAGACATCGGCCCGCTGTTGCCGGGCGATCCGTTACTGGCCATCGATGACGTGCAGTTCGTCGGTCAACCGGTACTGGCCGTTGCGGCGAAAGACCTGGAAACCGCGCGCAAAGCAGCGATGGCCGCGATCATCGAATATGAAGATCTGGAACCGGTTCTGGACGTGGTCGAAGCGCTGCGCAAACGCCATTTCGTGCTCGACAGCCACACCCACCAGCGTGGCGATTCGGCCACCGCGCTTTCTACTGCCGAACATCGCATTCAAGGCACGCTGCACATCGGCGGCCAGGAACACTTCTATCTGGAAACCCAGATCTCTTCGGTGATGCCGACCGAAGACGGCGGGATGATCGTTTATTGCTCGACCCAGAACCCCACCGAAGTACAGAAACTAGTGGCGGAAGTGCTGGACGTGTCGATGAACAAAATCGTCGTTGATATGCGCCGCATGGGCGGTGGTTTCGGCGGCAAGGAAACCCAGGCGGCAAGCCCGGCGTGCCTGTGCGCGGTGATCGCGCACCTGACCGGTCAGCCGACCAAAATGCGCCTGCCGCGTGTAGAAGACATGCTGATGACCGGCAAGCGTCACCCGTTCTACGTGGAGTATGACGTGGGCTTCGACAGCACTGGCCGCCTGCACGGCATTGCGCTGGAACTGGCCGGCAACTGCGGTTGCTCACCGGATTTGTCGGCATCGATTGTCGACCGCGCGATGTTCCACGCCGACAACTCTTATTACCTGGGCGACGCGACTATCAACGGTCACCGCTGCAAGACCAACACCGCGTCGAACACCGCTTACCGTGGTTTCGGTGGCCCGCAAGGCATGGTCGCCATCGAAGAAGTGATGGACGCGATTGCCCGGCATCTGGGCCTCGATCCGCTGGCCGTGCGCAAGGCCAACTACTACGGCAAGACCGAGCGCAACATCACCCATTACTACCAGACCGTCGAGCACAATATGCTCGAGGAAATGACTGCCGAACTTGAAGCCAGCAGCCAGTACGCCGAGCGCCGCGAAGCAATCCGTCGCTACAACGCCAACAGCCCTATCCTGAAAAAAGGCCTGGCGCTGACCCCGGTGAAATTCGGTATCTCCTTCACCGCCAGTTTCCTCAACCAGGCCGGCGCGCTGATCCACATCTACACCGACGGTAGCATCCACCTGAACCACGGCGGCACTGAAATGGGCCAGGGTCTGAACACCAAGGTTGCGCAAGTCGTGGCTGAAGTGTTCCAGGTGGAAATGGACCGCGTGCAGATCACCGCGACCAACACCGACAAGGTGCCGAACACTTCACCAACCGCGGCCTCCAGCGGTGCCGACTTGAACGGTAAAGCGGCGCAGAACGCGGCTGAAATCATCAAGAAACGCCTGGTGGAATTTGCCGCGCGGCAATACAAGGTCAGCGAAGAAGATGTGGAATTCCACAACGGTCACGTGCGGGTCCGCGATCACATCCTGACGTTTGAATCGCTGATCCAGCAGGCGTATTTCGCCCAGGTGTCGCTGTCGAGCACCGGCTTCTACAAGACCCCGAAAATCTACTACGACCGCAGCCAGGCGCGGGGTCGGCCGTTCTACTACTACGCCTTCGGTGCAGCCTGCGCCGAGGTGATCGTCGACACCCTGACCGGCGAGTACAAGATGCTGCGCACCGACATTCTTCACGATGTCGGCGACTCGCTGAACCCGGCGATCGACATCGGTCAGGTCGAGGGTGGTTTCATCCAGGGCATGGGCTGGCTGACCATGGAAGAACTGGTGTGGAACAACAAGGGCAAACTGATGACCAACGGCCCGGCCAGCTACAAGATCCCGGCGGTGGCAGACATGCCGTTGGACCTGCGGGTGAAGCTGGTGGAAAACCGCAAAAATCCGGAAGACACGGTGTTCCATTCCAAGGCCGTGGGTGAGCCGCCGTTCATGCTTGGCATTGCCGCGTGGTGCGCGATCAAGGACGCCGTGGCCAGTTTGGGTGACTACCAGCATCAACCGAAAATCGACGCACCGGCGACCCCGGAGCGGGTGTTGTGGGGCTGTGAGCAGATGCGCCAGTTGAAGGCGGTGAAAGCTGAGGAAGCTGAATCCGAGGTGGTGGTTTGATCGTTCCCACGCTCTGCGTGGGAATGCAGCCCGCGGCGCTCTGCGCCGCATTGTGAACAGCGGACGCGGAGCGTCCAGAGATGCATTCCCACGCAGAGCGTGGGAACGATCTTGAGAAGTTGTAGGGGTGAAAAACATGTACAACTGGATCGACGCCCTCGCCGACCTGCAAGCCCGGGGCGAACCCTGTGTGTTGGTGACCATCATCGAAGAGCTCGGCTCGACGCCGCGTAATGCCGGCTCGAAGATGGTCATCAGCGCCGCGCAAACATTCGACACCATCGGTGGCGGGCATCTGGAATACAAGGCCATGCAGATCGGCCGCGAGATGCTGGCCAGCGGCCGACAGGACACCCATCTGGAACGCTTCAGCCTCGGCGCCAGCCTGGGCCAGTGCTGCGGTGGCGTGACCGTATTGCTGTTCGAACCGATGGGCCAGGTCCAGGCGCAGATCGCTGTGTTTGGCGCCGGCCACGTCGGCCGGGCGCTGGTGCCGCTGCTCGCCAGCCTGCCCTGCCGGGTGCGCTGGATCGACTCGCGGGAAGCTGAATTCCCCGATCAGATCCCCCACGGCGTGCGCAAAATCGTCACTGAAGAACCGCTGGATGAAGTGGATGACTTGCCCGCCGGCAGCTACTGCATCGTCATGACCCACAACCACCAGCTCGACCTTGAACTCACCGCCGCGATTCTCAAGCGCAATGACTTCGCTTACTTCGGCCTGATCGGTTCGAAGACCAAACGGGTGAAGTTCGAACACCGCCTGCGTGACCGCGGCTTCGACAGCACCGTGCTGCAACGCATGCGCTGCCCGATGGGCATCGGCGAAGTCAAAGGCAAGTTGCCTGTGGAAATCGCCATCTCCATCGCCGGCGAAATCATCGCCACCTATAACGCGAATTTCGGCCAGCACACCGCCAGCGCCGGATCATCGATCGCCAAACTGCTGCCTGCTTCACGCCGCAGCCAAGCTTTGAACTGAAAGCTTCGAACTGAACAGCTTCGAACTAATTGAGAACCCCCATGCCTCTGACTCGCAAAGCCTACCGCGCCGCCATTCTGCACAGCATCGCCGATCCTGCCGAAGTGGGTATCGAAGCCTCGTACGAATATTTCGAAGACGGCCTGCTGGTGGTCGATAGCGGCCAGATCAGCGCCATCGGCCACGCCAGCGAATTGCTGCCGACCCTGCCGGCCGACATCGAGATCACCCATTATCAGGACGCGCTGATCACCCCGGGCTTCATCGATACCCACATCCACCTGCCGCAAACCGGCATGGTCGGCGCCTATGGCGAACAACTACTGGACTGGCTGAACACCTACACCTTCCCCTGTGAAAGCCAATTCGCCGACAAGAACCATGCGGACCAAGTCGCGGACATTTTCATCAAGGAACTGCTGCGCAATGGCACCACCACTGCACTGGTGTTCGGCAGCGTGCATCCGCAGTCGGTGAACTCGTTCTTCGAGGCCGCCGAACAGCTGGACCTGCGAATGATCGCTGGCAAGGTGATGATGGATCGCAACGCGCCGGACTACCTGACCGACACCGCCGAATCGAGCTACGTCGAAAGCAAGGCGCTGATCGAGCGCTGGCACGGCAAGGGTCGCTTGCACTACGCGGTCACTCCGCGCTTTGCACCAACCAGCACCCCGGAACAACTGACCCTCGCCGGCCAGTTGCTCAGCGAATACCCGGATCTGTACATGCAGACCCACATCAGCGAAAACCTCAAGGAAATCGAGTGGGTCAAGGCGCTGTTCCCGGAGCGCAAGGGCTACCTGGACGTCTACGATCACTACCAATTGCTCGGCGAGCGCTCGGTGTTCGCTCATGGCGTGCACCTGTGCGATGACGAGTGTGCGCGGCTGGCGGAAACCGGCTCGGCGATTGCGTTTTGCCCGACCTCGAACTTCTTCCTCGGCAGCGGTCTGTTCAACCTGCCGATGGCCGAGAAGCACAAACTCAATGTCGGTCTCGGTACCGACGTCGGTGGCGGCACCAGCTTCTCGCTGCTGCAAACCCTGAACGAAGCCTACAAAGTCATGCAACTACAAGGCGCGCGGCTGAGCCCGTTCAAGTCGCTGTACCTGGCCACCCTCGGCGGCGCCCGCGCACTACGTCTGGAAGACAAGATCGGTACCTTGCAACCGGGCACCGACGCGGACTTCCTGGTGCTGGACTACAACGCCACGCCACTGCTCAGCTATCGCCTGAAACAGGCCAATAACATTGCCGAGACGTTGTTTGTATTGATGACGCTGGGGGATGACCGGACTGTTCTGCAGACGTATGCGGCGGGGAATCTGGTGCATCAGCGTTAAGCTATTCCGGGCATAAAAAATCCCCCGCAATCGTTGGTTGCGGGGGATTTTTTTTGATCGTTCCCACGCTCCGCGTGGGAATGCAGCCCGGGACGCTCCGCGTCCCAATCCAGAGCCGAACGCAGAGCGTCCGTTGAGGCATTCCCACGCGGAGCGTGGGAACGATCAGCGTCAGGAAGTCAGAGCTTGGCAGTCGAGCGCCCAGGCTTCTTGGTCTGCAACAAATGCGAAAACACCGCATGCAAATCATCCGACGCACTTTCTTCGTCAAGGTTGAGTTTGCTGTCGATGTGGTCCATGTGATGCATCATCAGGTCCACCGCCAGCGTCGCGTCCCGTGCTTCGATGGCGTTGATCAACTGAGTGTGTTCATCGTAGGAACAGTGGGAACGGTTGCCGCTCTCGTACTGGGCGATGATCAACGAAGTCTGGGACACCAGGCTGCGCTGGAAGCTGATCAGCGGCGTGTTTTTCGCCGCTTCGGCCAGCTTCAAGTGAAATTCGCCCGACAGACGGATTCCGGCACCACGATCGCCCCGGGAGAAACTGTCGCGTTCGTCGTTGACCATCTGCCGCAAGTCGGCAATCTCCTCGGCAGTGGCATGCTGAACCGCCAATTCAGTGATCGCCCGCTCCACCAGACGCCGGGCCATAAACACCTGACGGGCCTCATCGACACTCGGGCTGGCCACGACAGCACCGCGATTCGGTCGCAGCAACACCACGCCTTCATGGGCCAGACGCGACAGCGCGCGGCGAATGATGGTGCGGCTGACCCCGAAAATTTCCCCCAGCGCTTCTTCGCTCAACTTGGTGCCGGGCGCCAGACGCTGTTCGAGGATGGCCTCGAAGATATGCGCGTAGACAATATCGTCCTGGGTACCGCTGCGGCCGGCTTTGCCTGCTCGCGGTTGTTTCTTGAGGGGTTGCAACTGTTCGTTCATGGGCACTCGAGTCGGGAGAACTGCGGCGAATTGACCGTGACTGTAATACGGCACAGTGGGTCGCTGGCAAGTATCGCGTAAAAAACACCGCGATTGTACACAATGGAAGGTGGCAACACGACTGTACGGCTGTTTGTCGCCTTCGCTGTATTGCAACGACCGGTTACTTTTCAGTTTAGGCTTGAACGCAGAATCCGCAGCCTGAACACAATCCCTTGTGGGAGCGTGGCTTGCCCGCGAAGGCGCCGTGTCATTCAGCATTGATGTCGACTGGCACTACGCCTTCGCGGGCAAGCCACGCTCCCACAGGGTTCAGCGTCGCTTCGGACATCTTCATGTATAAGGAACACCGCTGTCATGACCGACGCCACGCACACGCAGCTTCGCCCTCTGACTGACACATCACCCTCGGCCATCGTCGCCGGGTTCATTGCCATGATGACCGGCTACACCAGTTCACTGGTGCTGATGTTCCAGGCCGGGCAAGCAGCGGGCCTGACCAGCGGACAGATTTCGTCGTGGATCTGGGCGATTTCTATCGGTATGGCGGTGTGCTCGATCGGCTTGTCCTTGCGCTACCGCACCCCGATCACCATCGCCTGGTCGACCCCCGGCGCGGCGTTGCTGATCACCAGCCTTGGCGGTGTCAGCTACGGCGAGGCCATTGGCGCCTATATAACTTGCGCGGTGCTGGTGACCCTCTGCGGCCTGACCGGCAGTTTCGAACGGCTGGTGAAAAAGATTCCGGCCTCATTGGCGGCGGCATTGCTGGCGGGGATTCTGTTCAAGATCGGTAGCGAGATTTTCGTCGCCGCCCAGCACCGCACCGCGCTGGTCCTGGGGATGTTCTTCACCTATCTGGTGGTTAAACGCCTGTCGCCGCGCTACGCCGTGCTCGCCGCGCTGTTGATCGGCACTGTGCTGTCAGGATTTATGGGGTTACTGGATTTCAGTGGCTTCCACCTGGAAGTCGCGACACCGGTCTGGACCACGCCGCATTTCTCCCTGGCCGCGACCATCAGCATCGGCATTCCGCTGTTCGTGGTGGCGATGACCTCGCAGAACATGCCGGGTATCGCCGTATTGCGCGCCGACGGCTACAACGTGCCAGCCTCGCCACTGATCACCACCACCGGCATTGCCTCGTTGCTGTTGGCGCCCTTCGGCTCCCATGGGATCAACCTGGCTGCCATCAGCGCGGCGATCTGCACCGGGCCGCATGCCCATGAGGATCGTAACAAGCGCTACACGGCCGCCGTCTGGTGCGGGATTTTCTACGGGATTGCCGGGGTGTTCGGCGCGACGCTGGCGGCGTTGTTTGCCGCATTACCTAAAGAGCTGGTGCTGTCGATTGCCGCGCTGGCGCTGTTCGGCTCGATCATCAATGGGTTGAGCATTGCCATGGCGCAAGTGCAGGAACGGGAAGCAGCGCTGATTACCTTTATGGTCACGGCGTCGGGGTTGACCCTGTTTTCCATCGGTTCGGCGTTCTGGGGGATTGTGGCGGGGGTGTTGACGTTGGTTATCTTGAATTGGCGTGGAGCCTAAAAGATCGCAGCCTCGTTTCACTCGACAGCTCCTACAGGGCAACGCATTCGATGGTAGGCGCTGTGTAGGAGCTGTCGAGTGAAACGAGGCTGCGATCCTTTGATCTTCAAAAAAAACGGCGACCCTTGGGTCGCCGTTTTTTAGAACATCAAGCTACCGGATTGATCGGCTTTTCCGGGTACCAGACGTCGATCAGCGGGCTGACGGTTGCTTCGGTCAGTTCGCTGCGGCCTTTGAGCCAGGCTTCAACAGCGGCGCGCTGCTCTTCGGAGACCGAGCCACGCTTTTGCAGGCAAACCAGACCGAAGTCGTCGCCGCCAACATAGCCCAGACCGTTGGCTTCCATGGCTTCTTTCAGGAACGCGTCGAGGAAAGCATCAATGGCTTCATCAGCCAAATCTTCTTTGAAATCCAGGTTCAGTTCGAAACCCAGCTCTTGAAATTCATCGACGCACAGTTTTTTGCGCAGACGCTGGGAACGGTTAGTCGCCATTGGAACAATCCTCAAAAGTATTAACGGGCCGCACTTTAGCAGTTTAAGGCGCCGATTGCCCGTCTCAGAATGCCGCAACACCTACCGCCGGTAAAAAAATAGCGGATTAGACGACCGGGGTACGGCACAAGCTGTTACACCTTGGGGCATAATGCCGACACTTTCATGACCGCTGAGGGAATTTATCTCCATGCCCTCGTCTTTTTTCCCCTCGGCTGTAGGGTTTTATTTCAAATGATCAAATCTTTGCGTCCATTGCTGCTGGCCAGCCTTCTTCTGCCCCTGGCCCTCCCCGTTTCCGCCGCCTCGATCAACACCGCCCTGTCGCCCAACGTCGAAAAGGCCCTTAAGGCCAGCAAACTGCAAGACAGTGCCCTGTCGCTGGTGATGATCCCGCTCAACGGCCCGGGCACCCCAACCATTCATAACGCTGATGTTTCGGTTAACCCGGCCTCGACCATGAAGCTGGTGACCACGTACGCCGCGCTGGAAATGCTCGGCCCGAACCACCAGTGGAAAACCGAGTTCTACACCGACGGCACCCTCAGCGGCGGCATCCTCAACGGCAACCTCTACCTCAAGGGTGGCGGCGATCCGAAGCTCAACATGGAAAAACTCTGGCTGCTGATGCGCGATTTGCGCGCCAACGGCGTGACCCAGGTCACCGGCGACCTGGTGCTGGATCGCGGCTTCTTCGTGCAACCGCAACTGCCTGAATTCAATGACGACGGCAACGACGATAACAAGCCGTTCCTGGTCAAGCCCGACGCGCTATTGGTCAACCTCAAGGCCCTGCGCTTCGTGGCCCGCAACGACTCGGGCAAGGTCCTGGTGTCGGTCGAGCCGCCGATTGCCAGCATCCGCATCGACAATCAGGTCAAGGCGCTCAACTCCAAGCAATGCACCGGTGGCGTGCGTTACAACCCGGTGCCCCAGGCTGATGGCAGCGTCACCGTGACCGTCGGCGGTCAGCTGGGCGAAGGCTGCAGCTCCCAGACCTACCTGTCGCTGCTCGACCACGCGACCTACACCGCTGGCGCTGTGCGGGCGATCTGGAAGGAATTGGGCGGCAGCATCCAGGGCCAGGATCGTCTGGCACCGACGCCGAGCAACGCCAAGGTGCTGGCCCGGGCCTACTCGCCAGACCTGGCGGAGATCATTCGCGACATCAACAAATACAGTAACAACACCATGGCTCAGCAGTTGTTCCTGAGCCTGGGCCAGAAGTTCCGCACGGATGCCGACGGTGATGATGCCAAGGCAGCCCAGCGCGTTGTGCGTCAGTGGCTGGCGAAGAAAGGCATCACTGCGCCACACCTGGTGATGGAGAACGGCTCCGGCCTGTCCCGCGCCGAGCGCGTGAGTGCCCGTGAAATGGCCGCGATGCTGCAAGCCGCCTGGCGCAGCCCGTATTCCGCCGAGTTCATCAGCTCGATGCCAATCGCCGGCACCGACGGCACCATGCGCAAACGCCTGAAGACCACCGCGATGCGCGGTGAAGCCCACGTCAAGACCGGCACCCTGAACACCGTACGCGCCATCTCCGGCTACAGCCGCGACATCAATGGCAATACCTGGGCGGTGGTGGCGATCCTCAACGACAAGGCACCGTTTGGCGCCTCCTCGGTGCTGGATCAGGTGCTGCTGGATTTGTACCGCCAGCCGAAACTGCCGGAAACGGCTTCGGTGTTGTAACCCCCCAATCCGATCGTTCCCACGCTCTGCGTGGGAATGCAGCCGGTGACGCTCTGCGTCACTGCCAAAGCGGACGCGGAGCGTCCATTGAGGCATTCCCACGCAGAGCGTGGGAACGATCACACAACCCCCTCGCCACAATTCGCTCCCACAGGGTCCGCATGCTGTCTTAGCTCATCTGCCCCTCAACCCGATCCCTTCCCGCCTGCTTCGCCGCATATACCCCTGAGTCCGCCCGCAACAGCAGCGCATCCGCGCCCTCTCCGGCCCGCCAACTGGCAATCCCGAAACTCGCGGTGACGATCCCGACCTCGTCGATCGGCGCACTGCGCAACCCTTGCCACAACTCCACGGCCAGCACGAGGGCCTGTTCGCCGTCGATATCCGGGCAAAGCACCATGAACTCTTCACCGCCCAGGCGACAGAACACATCGGTGCGCCGCAAGCGACCGCCAATGCGCTCGCACACGGCCTGCAATACCCGATCACCCACGGCATGACCGTGCTGATCGTTGATGCGTTTGAAGTGATCGATGTCGAGCATGATCACCGACAACTCGCCACCGCCGCGCTCGACCCGAGCCATTTCGGTGGTCAGGCGCTCCTGGAAGTAGCGACGGTTATGGATCCCGGTCAGGGAGTCGGTCACCGACAGTGCGCGCAATTCCTCTTCCACTCGCTTGAGGTCGGAGATGTCGGAAATGTAGCCATGCCACAGAACACCGCCACCAGGCAGTTCCTCCGGCGTCGCTTCGCCGCGGACCCAACGCAGACCGCGCTCAGGCAATTGCACGCGGTACTCTTCACGCCAGGGGCTGAGGGTGTCCGCCGAGGCCAGGATCGAAGCGCGGACCCGGCGCGTGTCCTGAGGATGAATCCGCGCGAACACCGCTTCGGCGTTGAGCAACAGCACCTCCGGCTCGAGTTCGTAGATATCGCGCATACCGTCGCTGGCGTAGATCACGCTGAAGCGCCCATCGAATTCCATCTTGAACTGGTAGATCCCGCCGGGCACATGGGCGCTGAGTTTCTTCAACAACAGGTCACGTGCCGCCAGGGCCTCGTGGACGCGCTTGCGTTCGGTGATATCGATACAAATCGCCAGGTGCCCGACCCACAAGCCATGCTCGTCGAGTACCGGGGTCGCCAGCATGTTCACCGTCAAGTGACTGGCGTCGTGGCGCACCAGCGTCCACTCACGGGCTTCGTGACCGCCCTCTTCCCCGCCTTCGACCAGCATCGCCTGACACGTCGGGATGGGCTTGCCATAGCGCGCGCTCAACTCGGCCGAGCGCGCTTCGAGTTCCCGGGGCAGGTGCAGGCTTTCCAGGGTCATATGGCCTACGACCTGAGCACTGGTGTAACCGAGCATTTGCTCTGCACCGGCGTTGAAGGTGCTGATCACCCCGCGCAAGTCGGTGGCGATGATTGCCACCTGAGTCGCAGCATCCAGCACACCGCGCAACTGGCCATGGGTGCCTCGCAACTCTTGCTCACGGTCGTGAAGTTCCTGGGTCCGCAGCTCCACCATTTTCAGCGCTCGCTGGCGCTGGCTGACCAACACATAGAGAAACACACTGAGCAGCAGGCTGAGCAAACCGCCGAGTACCACCAGGCTGGCCACCGAGGAATGGTTGGCTTTCAGGAACGCGGCGCTGGGACGCATATCCACTTGATAGTCATGGTCGGCCAGACGTAGCAAACGCGTGGAGGACAAGCCACTGGCCCCTGCCGTGTTGGTCGACTCGTACAATACTTCGTGCTGATCCGCGGTGGACAAATCGAGGATACGCACCGAGAGAGAGTCCTGATTCCCTTCCGGCAGCCCGTCCGCCAGCAGCTGACGCATGCTGATCACCGCCATGACATAGCCGGCGGGCGCAGCATTGAGGATGTTCTGATGGATGACCGGAGCCACTAGCAACACGCCCCGCGAATAGGCGGGCTCGATGCCTACCAGATGCAACGGTTGCGACACGGCCATACGGCCATTGCGATCGGCGCGTTCCAGGGTCGAACGGCGCAGGGGCTGGGCCAGCAGGTCGTAACCCAGCGGCGTGGGCATTCGGCTTTGGGTTTGGGTGTAGAGCACGGGCACGTACTCATCTCGCAAGCCGGCTGATTGCAACTGACCATCGGCGTTGAGTTCGCGAAAGGTGAAATCGCTCAATCCCTCTGCGCTCACCGCGCGTTCAAGTAGCGGTCGTTCGGTGCGGGAAACCCGAGGGGCCCAGGAGTAGGCCTGGGTGCGACGCAAAAGAGGTTTGGCGTAACCGTCAAATTCCTCGCGGGACACCGATTCGGAATTGACGAAGAACCGACGCAGGCCGTCAAGGCGCTGCTCCTGATCTTCGAAACGTTCTTCGATACGGCTGTAACGTTCACTGGTGAGCAGCTGGAAACGTTGCCGCAATTGCTGATGAAACTGATTGAACGTCGCCCAGGCCAGCAATCCCGTGAGAACACCGCCGACAAGCAATGCCAACAGTGCGACCAGCCAGGCCGAAACATCTTCGCGGATAAAACCCAGGATCTTGGGGCGCACGGCGTGCAGCGACATAGATACAACTCAAAACGCCAGGTGCCGGAAAAGCCCATTGGCCATGCATTGAGTTATAGCTATTAGCCACTAATTTGACCAGCACTGAAAGAACCCAAGAGCCTTTAAAAATCAAGGCTCTGGATCCAATCAGGCTCAAGTGTCAGCGAGCAGTGATCTTCCACGCACGGTGGATCTTGCCATTACGGGCGAAATCCGGATCGATTGTCTGGGCGGTGATTTCTTCAACGGCATAACGCTCGGTGAGGTTTTCCTCGAGCTGGAACTTGCGGAAGTTGTTGGAGAAGTACAACACCCCGCCCGGCGCCAGACGTGCCATCGCCAAGTCGATCAACTGCACCTGATCACGCTGCACGTCGAAGATCCCTTCCATGCGCTTGGAGTTGGAGAAGGTCGGCGGGTCGATGAAGATCAGGTCGTACTCGTCACGGCAGGCATCGAGCCAGACCATCACATCGCCCTGTTCCAGACGGTTTTTGTCGGAAAAACCGTTCAGCGACAGGTTGCGACGCGCCCAATCCAGATAGGTTTTCGACAGGTCGACGCTGGTGGTGCTGCGCGCACCGCCCTTGGCTGCATGAACGCTGGCGGTCGCGGTGTAGCAATACAGGTTGAGGAAGCGCTTGCCGGCCGCCTCTTTCTGGATTCGCATGCGCATCGGCCGGTGGTCGAGGAACAGCCCGGTGTCGAGGTAGTCGGTGAGGTTCACCAGCAGCTTCACGCCGCCTTCGTTGACCTCATTGAACTTGCCCTGTGCGCTCTGGCGTTCGTACTGCTTGGTGCCGCTCTGACGCTCGCGACGTTTGACCACCACGCGGTTCTTGTCGATGTTCAACGCTTGCGGGATCGCCGCCAGGGCATCGAACATCCGTGCCGAGGCTTTTTCCGGATCGATGGATTTCGGAGCGGCGTATTCCTGAACGTGGACCCAGTCGTGATACAGGTCGATGGCCATGGAATATTCCGGCATGTCGGCATCGTAGACGCGGTAGCAGTCGATACCTTCACGCTTGACCCACTTACCGAGGGCCTTGAGGTTTTTTTGCAGACGGTTGGCAAACATCTGCCCGCCTTCGCTCAAGCGCGGTTGCTCGATCACCACCGGGGCCGGCTTGATCGGGTTGCCGTTCTTGTTGTACTTCTCGTATTTGCCCGGTGCTTCGATGTTCGATGGAGCGTCGGATTCGGCCTGTTCGCGCTCGATCTGGCGCTGTTCCGGGGTGCGACGCTCACCGGTGACGAATTGGTCCGGCGTGACCTTGATCAGCAGCAATTTGCACGGCAAGGCGCCGTTCCAGAACGAGTACTGTTTGTGGCTGCGGATGCCCATGCGCTTGCCCAGGTCCGGGGCGCCGGTGAACACCGCCGCTTCCCAGTTCAGGCACGCCTGACGCAGACGTTCGCCGAGGTTCTGGTAGAGGTAGAGCAGGCTCGCCTCATCGCCCAGACGCTCGCCGTACGGAGGGTTGCAGATCACCAGACCTTTCTGGTTCTGGTCCGGGCGCGGCTCGAACGTCGCGACTTCGCCCTGGTAGATCTTGATCCACTCGCTCAGGCCGGCACGTTCGACGTTATTGCGGCCCGGTTGAATCAGGCGCGGGTCAGCTTCGTAACCGCGAATCCACAGCGGTGGCTTGGCCAGGCCAGCTGCGGCGCGTTCGGTGGCTTCTTCGTGAAGTTTTTTCCATAGCGCCGGCACGTGACCGAGCCAGGCGGTGAAGCCCCACTGCTCACGACGCAGGTTCGGCGCCATGTCGGCGGCGATCATCGCGGCTTCGACCAGGAACGTACCGACACCGCACATCGGGTCAGCCAGTGCGCCGCCATCGGCGGCAATCCGTGGCCAGCCGGAACGGATCAGAATCGCCGCCGCGAGGTTTTCCTTCAGCGGCGCCGCGCCTTGCTGCAAGCGGTAACCGCGCTGGTGCAAGCTATGGCCGGAAAGGTCGAGGGACAAAATCGCTTCGCCACGGTCCAGACGCAGGTGAATGCGCAGGTCCGGGTTGAGCTTGTCGATGGACGGACGATCGCCCTGGGGGGTGCGCAGTTTATCGACGATTGCATCCTTGACCTTCAAGGCGCCGAAGTGCGTGTTATCAATGCCCGAACCGTGACCGCTGAATTCGACGGCCAGGGTGCCATCGTTGAGCATGTGGTCTTGCCACTCGATATCCAGCACGCCGTGGTAGAGGTCTTCGGCGTCCTTCATCGGGAAGCGCTTGAGCACCAGCAGCACGCGGTTCGCCAGACGCGACCAGAGGCACAGGCGATAGGCGGTTTCCATGGTGGCCATGCCGCGCACAGCCGAGGTGTGCTCACGTGCTTCCTCAAGGCCAAGCCCGACGGCTTCCTCGATGAGCAGGCCTTCAAGGCCTTTGGGGCAAGTGAGGAAGAGTTCGAAACGATCGGACATGGTAATTCCAGAGCCTTTAGCTAAGTGAACCGGCAACGCATTGCCGATCCGGTTTTCAATCAGGCGTTTTTCTAACAGAACGCCCGCGTGGCACGAAGGTGTGCCGTCCCACCCTGACTGCTCGGGTTAAAAGAGCTTAGATGCCAGGGCAGATAAAAAAGTTGATGCAACAAAATGTCATAAGTCGACCCTTCGTCGAATAGTCCCCAAGTGAACGGGTGTCATTCTCGTTAAAGGCCTCAACCCTCTCATCCCGCGCAGGGCCGATCATACCGGGCTTTGGCCAATGAACACGGGACAAATATCGTGTTACTTATGGCCATAGCATCTTTATGGTTACGTTCTTATGACAAAACGATCATTCCCTCGGTGTGACGCATTGGTTAGAACTCAACTCAGGTTGACGTCGCAACGGCGTCAACACCTTGGCTCGCGACGCCGGCAGCGAGCCGCCAACGGCAGGATTTTTCTGCCTGACCTCGATTGAGGTCGACGCGATAAAAACAGTCAACAAGTGAGGGAAACACCCTATGAGAAGACTTAAGCGTGATCCGTTGGAAAGAGCATTTTTGCGCGGATATCAATATGGCGTTGGTGGTAAATCCCGTGAGCTTTGCCCTTTTACTCTACCGTCGGTACGCCAAGCCTGGATCAATGGCTGGCGAGAAGGACGCGGCGACAACTGGGACGGTATGACCGGCACTGCGGGAATCCACAGACTCAACGAACTTCACGCCGTCGGCTAATACAGGGCACACACTCCGACACGACAATCTGATTACGCAACGACTTAACCACGCACGTCCCATCCGGACGGCGGGCTTCGGCCCAGGGGCTCCTTCGAGGAGCCCTTTTTTATGCCCATATATCCGTTACAAGAGCGCTTTTGTGGCGAGGGAGCTTGCTCCCGCTCGGCTGCGAAGCAGTCGTAAACCCTGCAACCGTGTTTTACCTGACACACCTGATTGACTGGTTTTGGGGCCGCTTCGCAGCCCAGCTGGAGCAAGCTCCCTTGCCACAGTTAATCCTCATCGCCGCAGATGAATCTTCAGCGCAGGGCCGCTATGGCATCCACCGATTCACGAATCAGCGCCGGGCCTTTATAGATAAAGCCAGAGTAAATCTGCACCAAACTCGCACCCGCGGCGATTTTCTCAGCCGCGTGCTTGCCTTCAGTGATACCGCCCACGGCAATGATCGGCAAGCGACCGGCCAATTCCGCCGCCAGCACCTTCACAGTGTGAGTGCTCTTGTCGCGAACCGGTGCGCCAGACAACCCGCCCGCCTCGTCACCATGCTCCATGCCTTCGACGCCAACGCGGCTCAGGGTGGTGTTGGTGGCAATCACCGCGTCCATCCCGGTTTCGATCAACGCTTGAGCGACTTGAACGGTTTCTTCATCAGTCATGTCCGGCGCGATCTTGATCGCCAACGGAACATGCTTGCCGTGACGCAGGGCCAGTTCCGCCCGGCGGGTGGCCAGGTCGGCGAGCAATTGCTTGAGCGAATCGCCGAATTGCAGGCTGCGCAGGCCCGGGGTATTCGGTGAACTGACGTTGACCGTCACGTAGCTGGCGTGGGCATAGACCTTGTCCAGGCAGATCAGGTAGTCATCGACCGCACGTTCAACCGGGGTGTCGAAGTTCTTGCCGATGTTGATGCCCAGCACGCCCTTGTACTTGGCCGCCGCCACGCGAGCGAGCAAGTGATCGACGCCGAGGTTATTGAACCCCATGCGGTTGATGATCGCCTCGGCGTCCGGCAAGCGGAAAATCCGTGGTTTCGGGTTGCCCGGTTGCGGTCGCGGCGTAATGGTGCCGATTTCGACGAAACCGAAACCCAATTGGGCAAAACCATCGATCGCCGCACCGTTCTTGTCCAGACCGGCCGCCAAACCCACCGGGTTCGGGAACTCCAGGCCCATGACCGTTACCGGCAGTTTCGCCGGTGCCTTGCACAGCAAACCGTTAAGGCCCAAACGCCCGCCCGCGCCGATCAGGTCCAAGGACAGATCGTGGGAGGTTTCCGGGGAAAGTTTGAACAGCAGCTGACGGGCCAGGGTGTACATGGGCAGGCTTGACTCGGTTGGCGATGAGAGGCGGCGATTATAGCCGTGCATCGGGCCCACAGGCGAGGCGCGCAACAAAATCAGCCGGCGATGGCATATGCCTTGCACCAATTACAGGCATCAGCACTCATGCCAACGGCGGGATGAGTGGAAGGACAATGGCGTCGTCACCCGGCTTTGCCCACGCAAGGGCCTTGGGACGACGCTTTTTTTTGGAAGGTGCGAAATCGATGAACGAACCATCAGCCGGCCCTCTGGCCTGGGTCAACGGCAGCGATGCCCCGGAAAAGACTGAAATCAACCTCGGCTTCATGGCCCTGAGCGACTGCGCCTCAGTGGTAGTCGCCGCCACTCAGGGCTTTGCCCAACCTTATGGCCTGACTCTGAACCTCAAGCGCCAATCGTCCTGGGCCAACCTGCGTGACAAACTGGTCAGCGGCGAACTCGACGCCGCCCACAGCCTGTACGGCCTGATTTACGCCGTGCACCTGGGCATCGGCGGCGTAGCCTCCACCGACATGGCCGTGCTCATGGGCCTGAACCAGAACGGTCAGAGCATCAACCTCTCCCACGGCTTGCAGGCCCTGGGTGTGACCAGTCCTGAAGCACTCGATCGTCACGTGCACCAAAGTCGCCCAAAACTGACCTTCGCTCAGACATTTCCTACGGGCACCCACGCCATGTGGCTGTATTACTGGCTCGCGAGTCAGGGCATTCATCCGTTGCAGGATGTCGACAGCGTGGTGGTGCCGCCGCCGCAAATGGTCGCGCACCTGCAAGCCGGGCGCATCGACGGTTTCTGCGTCGGCGAGCCATGGGCGGCCAGTGCGGTGCAGCAGAATCTCGGGTTTACGATGGCCACCAGCCAGACCCTGTGGCCCGATCACCCGGAAAAAGTCCTCGGCTGCACCCGCGCCTTTGTCGAGCAATACCCCAACACCGCACGGGCATTGGTGATGGCAATCCTCGAAGCCAGCCGATTCATCGAAGCCAGCCACGAAAATCGCCACAGCACCGCGCAACTGTTGAGTGCGCCGGAATATCTGGATGCACCGCTCGACTGCATCGAACCACGCTTGCTCGGTGATTACGCCGACGGTCTGGGCAATCGCTGGCAAGACCCGCACGCCATGCGTTTCCACGGTGGTGGCGAGGTCAATCTGCCGTATTTGTCCGACGGCATGTGGTTCATGACCCAGTTCCGGCGCTGGGGTTTGTTGCGTGACGACCCGGACTACCTCGGCGTGGCCCGTCAGGTCCAGCAACTAGACTTCTACCGTGAGGCCGCCACTGCTGTCGGTGTGCCCGCCCGGAGTCAGGAAATGCGCAGCAGTCAACTGATCGACGGCAAAGTCTGGGACGGCTCGGACCCGGCTGGCTATGCCCGCAGCTTCACGCTGCACGCCATGAGCGACAGCGCTCCCCTTCTCGCCAGCCGCTGACAGGAGCCTGCGAATATGTTGCGTATCCTGCTGATCAATGACACTGCGAAAAAAGTCGGGCGCCTGAAGGCGGCTCTGACCGAAGCCGGGTTCGAGGTCATCGACGAGTCCGGCCTGACCATTGACCTGCCCGCGCGCGTCGAAACGGTGCGCCCGGACGTGATTTTGATCGATACCGAGTCACCGAGCCGCGATGTGATGGAGCAAGTGGTGCTGGTGACCCGTGACCAACCACGGCCGATTGTGATGTTCACCGACGAGCACGACCCCGACGTGATGCGCCGCGCGATCAAGTCCGGCGTCAGTGCCTACATCGTCGAAGGCATTCACGCACAACGCTTGCAGCCGATTCTCGACGTGGCCATGGCGCGCTTTGAAAGCGACCAGGCCCTACGCGCGCAACTGCACGCTCGCGACCAGCAACTGGCCGAGCGCAAGCGCATCGAGCTGGCCAAGGGGCTGCTGATGAAGATGAAGGACTGCAACGAAGAACAGGCCTACACCCTGATGCGCCGCCAGGCCATGAGCCGCCAGCAGAAGCTGATCCAGGTGGCGGAGCAGATCATTGCCATGAGTGAACTGCTTGGCTGAAGCCTTGTGGTGCATTGGCGGACGCCATCGCGGGCAAGCCCGCTCCCACATGGATCTTCGGTGTCCACAAAACCTGTGGGAGCGGGCTTGCCCGCGATGGCCATAACGCGATCTCACGTGTTGGCACAGTTCTCGCTAAGTAATCACTACAGGTAACCAACGGCGGTTGCCCCACCTACGACGAAGACGTCGCTCACCTCATTCGCCTCCTGGCGGATCGGGTAGCGGCGTTTTTCCGTTTTGGCCCCAGAGACCGGGGCTGGTGGTGCGGCCGTTGCGGCGCCCCACCTGCAAGCTCATGACTCCTTCTTGATACGCCTGACAGCTGAGGTGCGCGATGAATTCAAGCTTCTGGAAATCCGGCCATACCCCGACACTGTTCGCAGCCTTCCTCTATTTCGATCTGAGCTTCATGGTCTGGTACCTGCTCGGCCCTCTCGCGGTGCAGATCGCCGCTGATCTGCACCTGACCACCCAACAGCGTGGGCTGGTGGTGGCCACGCCGATTCTGGCCGGGGCCGTATTGCGCTTTGCGATGGGCCTGCTGGCTGATCGCCTGTCGCCAAAAACCGCCGGGATAATCGGCCAGGTGATCGTCATCTGCGCCCTGTTCGTCGCCTGGAAAGTCGGCATCCACAGTTACGAGCACGCACTGTTGCTGGGCCTGTTCCTCGGCATGGCCGGTGCGTCCTTCGCCGTCGCCCTGCCGTTGGCCTCGCAATGGTACCCGCCGCAGCACCAAGGCAAAGCCATGGGCATCGCCGGTGCCGGTAACTCGGGCACCGTGCTGGCCGCCTTGATTGCCCCGGTGCTGGCCGCCGCGTTTGGCTGGAGCAACGTGTTCGGCTTCGCCCTGATCCCGCTGGTCCTGACCCTGATCGTCTTTACCTGGCTGGCCAAAAATGCACCCGAGCGCCCGAAAGCCAAGTCCGTGTCTGACTACTTCAAGGCCTTGGGTGACCGCGACAGCTGGTGGTTCATGTTTTTCTATAGCGTGACCTTCGGCGGTTTCATCGGTCTGGCCAGCGCCCTGCCCGGCTACTTCAACGACCAGTACGGCCTGAGCCCGGTGACTGCCGGCTACTACACCGCCGCTTGTGTGTTCGGTGGCAGCCTGATGCGTCCATTGGGCGGCGCGCTGGCGGATCGCTTCGGCGGGATTCGCACCTTGCTGGCGATGTACACCGTGGCAGCGATCTGCATTGCAACGGTAGGTTTCAATCTGCCGAGTTCCTACGCCGCGTTGGCGCTTTTCGTCTGCACCATGCTCGGTTTGGGTGCAGGCAACGGTGCGGTATTCCAGTTGGTCCCGCAGCGTTTTCGTCGGGAGATCGGTGTGATGACCGGCCTGATCGGCATGGCCGGCGGCATCGGTGGCTTCGCACTGGCGGCCGGCATGGGCGCGATCAAGCAAAGCACCGGCAGCTATCAAATGGCCTTGTGGTTGTTCGCTAGTCTCGGCGTATTGGCCTGGTTCGGTCTGCACGGTGTGAAACGTCGCTGGAGAACCACTTGGGGTTCGGCAGCCGTCACCGCAGCACGGGTGTGAGGACTGAATGAGCCTGCAACTGAGCTTCGCCGAACACAGCGCCATCGGCCCTCGCGAAGAGAACCAGGACGCTGTGCGCCTGGTCACTCCGGCCCCGGCGCTGGCGGCGAGCAAGGGTTACCTGTTCGCCATCGCCGACGGCGTCAGCCAATGTGCCGATGGCGGGCTCGCGGCCCGTTCGACCTTGCAGGCCCTGGCGCTGGATTACTACGCCACCCCGGAAACCTGGGGCGTCGCCCAGGCATTGGACCGTCTGCTACTGGCGCAAAATCGCTGGTTGCAGGCTAACGGCGGCGGGCAACCGCTGCTGACCACGGTCAGTGCCTTGGTGATGCGCGGCCGGCGTTTCACCCTGGCGCATGTCGGCGATTGCCGGGTTTATCGCTGGCACGCCGACACGCTGCAACGGGTGAGTGAGGATCACGTCTGGGACCAGCCGGGCATGCAACATGTGCTCAAGCGGGCCCTTGGGCTGGATCAACACCTGGTGCTGGACTTTCTCGATGGTGAACTGCGCCTGAACGAGAGTTTCGTGCTGCTCAGCGACGGCATCTGGGCCGTACTGGGCGACACGGCCATTGCGGCGATTCTGCGCGATCAACCTGACCTGAACAGTGCCGCGCAGACCCTGGTCAACGCTGCACATCTGGCCGGCAGTCAGGACAACGCCAGCGCCCTGTTGGTGCGGGTCGATGCCCTCGGTGAAACCAGCATTGGCGACGCGCTGATTCATCTGCAGCAATGGCCGCTCCCGCCAGCGCTGAAGCCGGGCCAGACCTTCGAAGGCTGGCAGGTCGAAGGGATCCTCGGCCAGAGCCAGCAATCGCTGCTCTACCGGGTGCGCGACGCACAACAACAGCCCTGGCTGCTGAAAACCTTGCCCGGTGCGCTCCGTGACGATCATCAGGCCGGGCAGGCATTGTTGTCGGAGGAATGGTTTCTCAAACGGGTGGCCGGGCGGCATTTCCCTGAAGTCCATGCCGCCAGTCAGCGTCAGCATTTGTACTACGTGATGCGGGAATATTCCGGGTCGACCTTGGCTGAGCTGCATGAGCGTGTCGCAACGCTGCCATTGGCTCAATGGCTGGACCTGGCCGAACGCCTGCTGCGGGCCATCGGCATCTTGCATCGACGGCAGATTCTGCATCGCGATATCAAACCGGAGAACCTGCTGCTGGGGGACGACGGCGAGTTGCGCCTGCTGGATTTCGGCCTCGCCTACTGTCCCGGGCTGTCCGAAGATCAAGCTTGCGCCCTGCCCGGAACGCCCAGCTATATCGCGCCGGAAGCTTTTCGAGGCGACCCTCCTACACCACAACAGGATTTGTATGCGGTCGGCGTGACCTTGTATTACCTGCTGACCGGGCATTATCCCTACGGCGAAATCGAAGCGTTCCAGCGCCCTCGGTTTGGTGTGCCTGTCAGCGCCAGTCGCTACCGGCCCGACCTGCCGGAATGGATTGCGCAAAGTCTGGAGCGCGCGGTGGCGGCAGCTCCGGATCAGCGCTTTGAAACAGCGGAAGAATGGTTGTTGCTACTGGAACAGGGAGAACGCCGCAGTTTGAGCGTGCGCCCCAGACCGTTGCTGGAGCGCGAACCGCTGAAAGTCTGGCGGACGTTGGCGCTGGTGTCGTTGCTGGTGAATCTGGTGCTGCTGTTTTTGCTGTTTCATGGTTAAAAGATCAAAAGATCGCAGCCTTCGGCAGCTCCTACGGGTGCCCACGATCTCCTGTAGGAGCTGGCGAAGCCTGCGATCTTTTGATCTTTTTCTGCTTCAAAACCGGGCATCGCGCCTTGAACCGGTGCACACAAACACCCTCCTCCCGTGCTGAGAGCCCATAAATTCCGCATTTGTGCGACTTGGCACAACCACTGCATTACCTTTCCCAACATACATAAAGCCCAACCTTCAACGTAGAAGGCTGCGCTGCCCGAGAGAACGGGACAAGGACAAAGGCGTCCTCGCTAGTTAACTAGCGGGACGCCTTTTTTTGTTTGCGCAAAATTTTGTCGAGCAAGGCCTGAATGCCCTGATGAGGCAGGCCCGAGCTCCCCGGAGAACCTGATGAAAAAACTAAAACTAGTGATGATCGGCAACGGCATGGCCGGGGTTCGTACCCTGGAAGAACTGCTCAAGCTGAGTAATGAGCTGTACGACATCACGGTCTTCGGCGCCGAACCCCATACCAACTACAACCGCATCCTGCTGTCGCCTGTATTGGCCGGCGAACAGACCTTCGAGGAGATCGTGCTCAACGATCTGGACTGGTACCTGGAAAACAACATCAAGTTGTTGCTCAACCGCAAAGTAGTAGAGATCGACCGGGTCAAACGTCGGGTCATCGCCGAAGACGGCACCGAGGCCGAATACGACCGCCTGCTGATTGCCACCGGCTCGACCCCGTTCATCCTGCCGATCCCTGGCAATACCTTGCAGGGCGTGATCGGCTACCGCGACATTGCCGACACCCAGGCGATGATCGACACCGCCAAGACGCACAAGCATGCCGTGGTCATCGGCGGCGGCCTGCTGGGCCTTGAAGCCGCCAACGGCCTGATGCTGCGCGGCATGCACGTCACCGTGGTGCACATCGGCGAATGGTTGCTGGAACGGCAACTGGACAAAACCAGCGGCCAACTCCTGCAAACCGCCCTGGAAGCCCGAGGCCTGCATTTCCGCCTGTGCGAACAGACCCAGGCCCTACACGACGCCGGCAACGGCCGGGTTGGCTCGGTTGAGTTCAAGAACGGCGACATCATCCCTGCCGACCTGGTGGTGATGGCCGCCGGTATTCGTCCCAACACCGAGCTCGCGGAAAAATCCGGCATCCCTTGCAGCCGCGGGATTCTGGTCAACGACACCCTGCAAACCTACGACCCTCGGGTCTACGCCATCGGCGAATGCGCCAGCCACCGTGGCATCGCCTACGGCCTGGTCGCGCCGCTGTTCGAACAGGCCAAGGTGTGCGCCAACCACCTCGCCCAACTGGGTTTCGCCACCTACAAGGGCTCGGTGACGTCGACCAAATTGAAAGTCACCGGCATCGACCTGTTTTCCGCCGGCGACTTCATGGGCGGCGAAGGCACCGAGACCATCACCCTCTCCGACCCGATCGGTGGGGTCTACAAAAAACTGGTGATCAAGGATGACGTGCTGGTCGGGGCTTGTCTGTACGGCGATACGGCAGATGGCGGTTGGTATTTCCGGCAGATTCGTGAGAACCATGCCATCGGCGAGATCCGCGATCACCTGATGTTCGGCGAAAACGCCTTGGGCGACGTAGGACACCAGGGCCAGGACAAAGCCATGAGCATGGCCGACACCGCCGAAGTCTGCGGCTGCAATGGCGTGTGCAAAGGCACCATCGTCAAGGCCATCCAGGAACATGGCCTGTTCAGCGTCGATGACGTGAAAAAACATACCAAAGCTGCCAGTTCTTGCGGCTCCTGCGCCGGCCTCGTCGAGCAGATCCTGATCAACACCGTGGGCGGTGCGGCGGACGTCAAGCCGAAAAGCGAGAAAGCCATCTGCGGTTGCAGTGACCTCAACCACGGGCAAATCCGCCAGGCCATCCGCGACCAGCACCTGCTGACCATCGCCGGCACTATGAGCTACCTGAACTGGCGCACCCCGAACGGTTGCGCCACGTGCCGTCCGGCGCTCAACTACTACCTGATTTCCACTTGGCCCGGCGAAGCCAAGGACGATCCACAATCGCGCCTGATCAACGAACGCGCCCACGCCAACATTCAGAAAGACGGCACTTACTCTGTAGTCCCGCGGATGTGGGGCGGTGTGACCAATCCTTCAGAGCTGCGGCGCATTGCCGACGTGGCCGACAAGTACAACGTGCCGATGGTCAAGGTCACCGGCGGCCAGCGCATCGACTTGCTGGGGATCAAAAAGCAGGACCTGCCAGGCGTCTGGAAAGACCTGGACATGCCGTCCGGTCACGCCTACGGCAAATCCATCCGCACGGTAAAAACCTGTGTCGGCAGCGAGTTCTGCCGCTTCGGCACCCAGAACTCCACGCAACTGGGCATCGAGCTTGAGCACGACCTGTTCAACATGTGGTCGCCGCACAAAGTGAAACTGGCCGTCTCCGGTTGCCCACGCAACTGCTCGGAAGCGGGGATCAAAGACGTCGGAATTATCGGCGTGGATTCCGGCTGGGAGATGTACATCGGTGGCAACGGCGGGATCAAAACCGAAGTCGCGGAGTTCTTCGTCAAACTGAAAACCGCCGAAGAAGTGCGCGAATACAACGGCGCTTTCCTGCAGCTGTATCGCGAAGAAGCCTTCTACCTCGAGCGCACCGTGCACTACCTGCAACGGGTCGGTATGGAACACATCAAGAAAGCCGTGCTGGAAGACCCGGAACGACGCAAGGCACTGAACGATCGCCTGCAATTTTCCCTGTCGTTCGAGCAGGACCCCTGGAAGGAACGCCTCGAACAGCCGCTGCTGAAAAAAGAATTCGAGGTCATTCCCGTGAAGAACCTGGAGGTGCAGGCATGAACTGGCTGGATATCTGCGCACTGGAAGAGATCAACACCCTTGGCTCGCGGATCATCGCCGGCCCGAAAGGCGACATCGCGATTTTTCGTACGAGCGACGATGAGGTTTTCGCCCTCGACGATCGCTGCCCGCACAAGGGCGGGCCGTTGTCCCAGGGTTTGATCTACGGCAAACGAGTGGCCTGCCCGCTGCACAACTGGCAGATCGACCTGGAAACCGGCGAGGCCCAGGCCCCTGATATTGGCTGCGCCCACCATCATTCGGCACGGGTCGAGAACGGCCGGGTGCTGCTGTCCCTGCGGGAAGCAAGCTGATGAACCAGATCACCGCCTCCACCTGCTGCTACTGCGGGGTCGGCTGTGGTGTGCTGATCGAGCACGACGGCGAGCGCATCCTCGGCGTCAGCGGCGATCCGGCGCACCCGGCCAACTTCGGCAAATTGTGCAGTAAAGGTTCGACCCTGCACCTGACCGGCGACCTGACGGCACGGGCGTTGTACCCGGAACTGCGCTTGGGCAAAGGCCTGGCCCGCAGCCGCACCGACTGGGACACTGCCCTCGATCACGCCGCCAACGTCTTCGCCGAAACCATCGCCGAGCATGGCCCGGACAGCGTTGCGTTCTATATCTCCGGGCAATTGCTGACCGAGGACTACTACGCCTTCAACAAACTGGCACGAGCGCTGGTGGGCACCAACAACATCGACAGTAATTCACGGCTGTGCATGTCTTCAGCGGTGGTCGGCTACAAGCGCAGCCTCGGCGCCGACGCTCCGCCCTGCAACTACGAAGACCTGGAATTGAGCGACTGCGTGATGATCGTCGGCAGCAACATGGCCTACGCCCACCCGGTTCTGTTTCGTCGCCTGGAAGAAGCGAAATCCCGCCGCCCACAGATGAAAGTCATCGTCATCGACCCACGGCGCACCGACACCTGCGATTTGGCCGACATGCATTTGGCGATTCTGCCCGGCACCGATGTCGCCTTGTTCCATGGGATTTTGCACCTGTTGCTGTGGGAAGACTGGGTCGACCGCGACTTCATCAAGGCCCACACCGAAGGCCTGGCCGAGCTGAAAAACCTGGTGCGTGATTACACCCCGACAATGGTGTCGCAACTGTGCGGCATCAGCGTCGAGCAACTGCAGCAATGCGCGCAATGGGTCGGCACTTCACCGAGCTTTCTGTCGCTGTGGTGCATGGGGCTGAATCAGTCCACTGCCGGCAGCGCGAAGAACAGCGCGTTGATCAACCTGCACCTGGCCACCGGACAAATCGGCCGGCCCGGTGCAGGACCTTTCTCGCTGACTGGTCAGCCAAATGCCATGGGCGGCCGGGAAACCGGCAGTTTGTCGAACCTGCTGCCAGGCCATCGCGAAGCGGCCAATGCCGAACACCGCGCACAAGTGGCTGACTACTGGGGCGTTGATCAACTGCCCGCGAACACCGGCCTGACGGCCATCGAGCTGTTCGAGCAGATGCGCAGCGGCAAGATCAAAGCCCTGTGGATCGCCTGCACTAACCCTGCACAGTCGCTGCCGGACCAGACCGCTGTGCGCGAGGCACTGCAGGCCTGTCCGTTCGTGGTGTTGCAGGAAGCCTTTCGCACCACCGAAACCGCCGCGTTCGCCGACTTGCTGCTGCCCGCCGCCAGCTGGGGTGAAAAGGACGGCACGGTCACCAACTCCGAACGGCGCATTTCCCACGTCCGCCGGGCCATCGGCGCACCCGGTGAAGCACGGTCCGACTGGGCAATCACCGTGGATTTCGCACAGCGCCTGGAAAAACATCTGCGCCCTGGAGCCACCAGCCTGTTTGCCTTTGAAACCCCGGCGCAGGTCTTCGACGAATACAAACACCTGACTCGCGGCCGCGACCTCGACCTCTCCGGAATCAGCCATGCGCTGATCGACCAGCTCGGCCCGCAGCAATGGCCCTTCCCCGCCGGGGCCCGCGAAGGCACGGCGCGGCTGTATCTCGACGGAGTTTTCCCGACCGCCAGCGGGCGTGCACAGTTCATCACCGACCCGTATCGCGCCGCCAAGGAACAACGCGATGCGCGCTTCCCCCTGACCCTGATCACCGGCCGCCTGCGCGATCAATGGCACGGTATGAGCCGCACCGGCACCGCCGCGCAGCTATTCGGCCATGTCAGTGAAGCCGTGTTGAGCCTGCACCCGGATGAACTGCGTCGGCATCGCCTGCAACCTGGCGATCTGATCAACCTGAAAAGTCGCCGGGGCTCGGTGATCGTGCCGGTCAGCAGCGATGACAGCGTACGTCCGGGCCAGGCGTTTCTGCCCATGCATTGGGGCGACCGCTTTCTCAAGGGCGGCGTGAATACCCTCACCCTTCCCGCCTTCGACCCCTTGTCGAAACAACCGGAACTCAAACACAGCGGTGTGCGACTCGAGCCTGTGCAATTGCCCTGGCAGCTTTTCGCCCTGATAGAGGGCGATGTTCAACAGCATTTGGAGACGCTACGACCGCTCTGCGAGGCGTTTTCCTACGCCAGCCTCAGCCTGACCGGCCGTGAGCGTCCTGCGCTGCTGATACGTGCCGCCAGCGCCGCCGCCCCGGAGCCGCAGTTGTTGCGTGATATCGATCAATGCCTGGGGCTCAACGAAGGCCCAGTATTGGCCTACGACGATCCTCGGCGTTCGATCGGCAAGCGGGTACGGATCGAGAACGGTCGGATCACCGCGATTCGCCTGGCCGGTGAAACGCTGGCCCAACACTGGCTGCAAAGCCTGTGGCTCGAAGGTCGCGCCGACGAACAGCTACGCCGTTGGCTGCTGGCGCCTTTGAGTGCGCCACCGGGCAGCGCTGGCGGTCCGGCATCGGGCACCAAAACCCTGTGCAACTGCATGAACGTCAGCCAGAACGCGGTGTGTGCCGGCATTGGCCGTGGCCTGGATTTGCAGGGTTTGAAACAAGAACTGGGTTGTGGCACGCAATGCGGCTCCTGCGTCCCGGAAATCAAGCGTTTGCTGGCCGCCACCGCGCAGCCAGTCGCCGTCATCTCGTGAGGAAAACACTATGAGCGCAAAAGTCTGGCTGGTGGGTGCGGGTCCTGGCGACCCTGAATTGCTGACCCTCAAGGCGGTTCGAGCGTTGCGCGAAGCGGACGTGGTGCTGATCGACGATCTGGTCAATGAGGCGGTGCTGGAGCATTGCCCGAACGCGCGAATCATTCCTGTGGGTAAGCGCGGTGGCTGTCGCTCCACGCCTCAAGCCTTCATTCATCGCCTGATGTTGCGTTATACCCGTCACGGCAAATGCGTGGTGCGGCTCAAGGGTGGTGATCCGTGCATCTTCGGGCGCGGCGGTGAGGAAGCGCAGTGGCTGCGTGAGCGTGGCGTCGAGGTTGAACTGGTCAATGGCATCACCGCTGGCCTTGCCGGTGCGACCCAATGCGATATTCCGCTGACGCTGAGGGGTGTCGCGCGTGGTGTGACACTGGTCACCGCGCACACTCAGGATGACAGCAGCCTGAACTGGCAGGCCCTGGCGCAAGGGGGCACAACACTGGTGATTTATATGGGCGTGGCGAAACTCAGTGAAATTCGTGAGCAACTGCTGGCCGGCGGAATGGCTGCCGGTACGCCTGTGGCGATGATCGAAAATGCTTCCCTGCCGCACCAACGGGAATGTCGTAGCGACTTGGCAGCCATGGAAAACGATGCCTGTGACTTCCAGCTCAAAAGCCCGGCGATCCTCGTGATCGGTGCTGTGGCGGCCTGCGATGAGATCAAAAGATCGCAACCTGCGGCAGCTCCTGCATTGGCTCGGTGTTTATCCTTGTAAGGATCAAAAGATCGCAGCCTGCGGCAGCTCCTACATGGATTTGGCATTTATCCCAAGGAACTGCCGCAGGCTGCGATCTTTTAGAAACAACGCAAAACCAACGCTGCAACCCAAATCGCAGACAAAGAAAAGCCCGGCCTAAGCCGGGCTTTTCCAGAGCTGCGAGCTAATTACTTAGCGCTAGCTTCAACCTGCGCTTCTACGCGACGGTTTACAGCGCGACCAGCGTCAGTTTTGTTGTCAGCAACTGGGCGGGATTCGCCGTAGCCAACAGACTGAACGCGGGACGATTCAACACCGTACTGGTTGGTCAGAACTTGCTTAACGGCGTTTGCACGACGCTCGGACAGTTTCTGGTTGTAAGCGTCAGGACCGACGGAGTCAGTGTGACCTTCAACAGTAGTAGTGGTGGATGGGTACTGCTTCATGAAGTCAGCCAGGTTTTTGATGTCGCCGTAGCTGTTAGGCTTGACTACCGACTTGTCGAAGTCGAATTTCACGTCCAGCTCAACACGAACAACTTCAGCAACTGCTGGGCAGCCATCAGCGTCAACAGTTACGTTGGCTGGGGTGTCCGGGCACTTGTCAACGTTGTCGCAAACGCCATCGTTGTCGCTGTCGGCGCAGACTTCAGCTGGTGCTGGAACTGGAGCAGCAGCAGGCTTGGAGCCGCCACCGAAGTTCACACCGATACCAACGCTAGGAGCCCACTCGGTGTCGCCCTGGTCGATGTTGTACTGAGCTTCAACGCCGGCACGGGCGTAGAAGTTGTCGGTGAAGTACAACTTGGCACCGCCGCCAACGTTGGCGAAGGTGGAACCGTTACGACCGCTTTTGCCGTTCTGACCAATGCTCTGGTCGGAGAAGCCAGCCGATACGTACGGACGCAGCATGTCGCCCGGGTTGTTGAAGTGGTACAGAGCATCCAGAGCGGTGTTGGAGCCCTTGATGTTACGGCCGTCTTCGGCACGTGCGTTGTGCACTTCGTCGTAGGCCAGACGCAGTTCAACGTCGTCGGTCAGGAAGTAACCGATCGAACCGCCGAACAGGTTGCCGTTGTTCTTGAAGTCACGAGCGCTATCGAACATTTCTTTCTTAGCGAAGCCTTCGATTTCAACTGCGCCTTGGCCTTGTGCCAGAGCGCCGAACGAAGTGGCGGCAATAAGAGAACCAATGGCCAAGCCCAAGGTGTTTTTCAGTTTCATCCGTTAAATCCCCATCTGGTGATTGTGAAGCAGTCCCGCAAACCGGGGGACAACTCGGCGGCAAGTCTATCAGAACTTGCCTACACGTAAGAGATATTTGCGCCGAACTAAGTTTCAGCAATGCCTGCAAATTTCTCACGCAATTTGTCTAGAGCGCGTTTGTAACGCATTTTTGTTGCACTCAAACCCATGTGCATTATGTCTGCGATCTCCTGAAATTCCAGCTCTGCGACAAATCGTAGCACCAGAATTTCTCGGTCGATCGGGTTCACATACACCAGCCAGCGATCAAGTCCGCCCTTTTCCTCGGGTTTCGGCATCTTTTCTTCAGATGCTTCCTCGAGGGGGTCCAGACTCAAAGCGTCCATCAAGCGACGCTTTCGCCGTTCTTTCCGATACTGCGTGATGCACTCGTTGTACGTGATGCTATATAGCCATGTCTTGAACTTCGATTTCCCCTCGAAGTTCTTCAGGCCGTAGAGCACCTTCAACATCACTTCCTGACAGACATCGTCTGCATCACGATCGTTCCCAAGATACCGTGCACAAACGTTAAATAATGTTCGCTGGTAACGCCGCATCAGTTCTTCATAAGCGCGCGTTACGTGAAACAGCTCGGTATGCGAGCGCGCGACCAACTCCTCATCAGAGAGCTCGCGGGGGTCGTAGCGCGTGGAGAGCGATTGAGCTTTATTCAAAACAAGTCTGGCCGACAGTCAGGTCAATGTCCGCCGCAGTCCTTCAGGACATTTTGCGGCGGCATACATTAGCAGGATTTGCCGGGTTAGCGGCTACTCACATGCTGCTCCAAGAGAATCCGATTCGAGAGAGAGACTAGCTCACCCTCATCGGTCAGCACGGTGGTTTTAACCGTGCCGATCTCTTCGATCTGACCTTCGACCTCGCCAACTCGCACTTGTTGCCCAACCTGATACAACTCACGCACATAGATTCCCGCAAGAATCTGACCGGCAATTTCCCGGCTTCCCAAGCCCATGGCCAGCGCAACCGCCAGACCAACGGTAATCAAGACGATCACGATCACATGGTTGAGCAGGTCAGTCTTGACCTCCAACTGGCTGATCGCAACCGAAATACTGATGATGATCACCAGGCCCTGGGCAATTCGCCCCAGACCCGCGGCGTAATCAAGCCCTACGCCTTCAGCCGCGCCACGCACCAGCCCATTGGCCAGTTGCGCCAGCAAGACACCCACCAGCAGTACCAGCGCAGCACCGAATACTTTCGGCAAATACAGCGCCAACATGTCCAGCGTAGCCGAAACTCGCTCAAGTCCAAGAGATTCTGCGGCAGAAACCAGAAATATCAGCAGAACAAACCAATACACGATTTTACCGATCAACGTCGAGATAGGCACCTGAAGGCCTGCTCGGGACAGCAATTTGGTCAACCCGGTGCCGCCCATCAGGCGATCGAGGCCCAGTTTGGCGAGCAATTTGGAGAGCAGTGTGTCCAGCAGTTTGGCCACGACAAAACCCAGCAGCAGCACAACCAGTGCGCCAAACAGGTTCGGAATGAAGTTTGCAACCTTGGTCCATAACGCAGTCATTGCAGTGACGAGGCTCTGAGTCCAGAGATCAAGTTCCATATTCAATCAGCCTTATCAGCAGTGCGAGCGGTAGGTTTACGAAGACGGGAAACCGGCGAGATATGGGCCGATCCGTTATTCAGGGCGATCATCAGCGCGGGCAACCAGCGGCCCAGCAGGCTGAACAGATCGCCGGCACCGACCTGGCGGTTGGCGGTTTTCAGCACGCGGCCCAGGCAGGCATCGTCGTCACGGCTGGACGGCGAAGCTTTGAGCATGTCACGCAAAGACTGTTCAAACGGATCGTGCATACGCACCTCTCGTGATATCTGTGAAAGACGCGGTCAAATTTGGTCGGGTCACATGACTCATCATCAGAACCAGCGCAAACGTCGGAATAGCAACCACTGCCCCAGCGCTACCGAGCCTGCCAGAAGGCAGGCGATCAGGAAGCCATAAGGGCTGGTGGAGAACGGAATACCGCCGACGTTGATGCCCAAAAGACCGGTCAGAAAACTCATCGGCAAAAAAATTCCGGTGATGATCCCGAAGCGGTACATCGTGCGGTTCATGCGCACGCTCAGACGCCGGTCTTCGGCCTCCAGGACCAGCCCCACGCGCTCCCGGGTCAATTCCAGTTCCTCGAGATAACGGGTCAGGCTGTTGTTCAATTCGTTCCAGTAATCGCCATCGTCTTCGACGAACCACGGTAGTTTTATTCGTGTCAACTGACCGAAAATATCCCGCTGCGGTGCCAGAAAACGTTTCAGTGCGGCCGCCCTGCGACGGATCTGCAAAACGGCCCCATGCTCAGGTGTATACCGTTCGTCGGTATCCAGCTTTTCTTCTTCCTCATCGACGATTTCCGAGAGGCAGCTGACCAGATCCTGCACTTTGTTAGTCAGGTACTGCGCCATATAAAGAATGAGTTCGGAGGCGGTTCTCGGCCCTTTGCCTTCAGCCAGTTGCACCAGCAACTCATCGGTGGCGCGCAACGGCCGCAGACGCAGGGAGATCACGCGCTGGGCCGAACCGAAGATCCGCACCGAGACCATGTCTTCCGGCTCGGCACCTGGATTGAGGTTGATCCCGCGCAAAAACAGCAACAGCTCGGCGTCCGGCAGCGGCAAAAGGCGCGGCCGGGTGTTCTCTTCCAGCAACAAGTCGCAACTAAATTCACTCAGACCGCTGTATTTACGCAGCCAGGTCTGGGTTTGCGGATGACTGCGATCCCAGTGCAGCCACAGGCTTTCATGGGCCTGCAACTGCAAGTCATCGAGTTCAGTCCGGGCTATCGAACGCGCACCGCCTTTACCGTCCAGCACCAGGGCATGCACCAGTCCCCACTGCGCGTTTTCTTCCTCGAACATCCTCACCCCTTTAATGAAACGCGCTTTATTCAGGCATCTTCAGCGGGCTTGGCGAAATGATCACGCCGTTGTTATCCGCATAAACATAGTGACCCGGGTGGAAGGTCACACCCGCGAAGGTCACGGCAATATTGAGTTCACCCACACCGCGCCGGTCGGTTTTCATCGGGTGACTGGCCAGGGCTTGAACCCCCAGATCGGTTTGCGCGATGACGTCGACGTCGCGAATGCAACCGTAGATCACCAGCCCTTCCCAACCGTTACTGGCGGCTTTCTCGGCCAGCAGGTCGCCCAACAGCGCGCGGCGCAGGGAACCGCCGCCGTCGACCACCAGCACTTTACCGTTACCCTTGAGCGCTACTTGCTCCTTGACCAGCGAATTATCTTCGAAACATTTGATGGTCACGATTTCGCCGCCGAAAGAATCACGGCCACCGAAATTGCTGAACATCGGTTCCAGCACCTGCACCAGCTCCGGATAGGCATCGCACAGGTCAGGCGTGAGGTAATGGTTCATCGAGAAACTCCTGTAGGAAGGAAGACAATCGAGTAGGCAGCATACGCGGGCCAAGGCTGAACGGCCGCAAACGCGCAGAGCGAAACAGTCACCAAAAGTGACCAGAACCGCTTAATGCGTCATATCTTAGCCGCAAGCCGTTCAGAGCGAAATGCCCTTGTTAGAGCATCAGGTTCAAACGGCCGAGGCCAAATCCGGCTTTCCACCCAGCAAAGGCGTCTGTTGATCTGCCAGCCAACGCGCCACCAACGGCCAGACTTCAGTTTGCGCAGATTTGCTGACAAGCATTTCCACATGACCGAAATTATCGCCAAAGCCTTGCTCGCGGCCAAGGGTGATGAATTGCTTGTTCTCGGAGCCGACCTGATCGAACAGCTTGCGGCAGGCCCAGGTCGGGTCCTGATGATCGCCCGCGGCACTCACGGCCAACACCGGTAACTGAATCTCGGCCAAACCCGCCCACCAGTCCTTGTCGGCATCGCCAAAACGCCCGAACAGCCCGTACCAGCGCATGCTTTCCAGGGCCAGGCCAATCGGCTCGTCCTCCGGGCCGCGCTTGAGGCGTGAACCTGACAGTTGAGCAAACCGCTTGAGGATGAAACGCCCGCTCCACTCCACCGGTGGAAACTTCAACGGCCAGTAGGTACGGCTGACCTGAGTACCGAAGAACGCGGCAGACGCGACGACAGGCTCGCCGATGTATTCCCCACCCAGCGCCGCCGCCAGCGTAATGCCACCCAGCGAGTGACCGATCCAGTGTGGGACCTGGCCGCTCTGTTCGCGCACAAAGGCACCAATGGCCGGCAAGTCGTAACGCGCGTAGTCGGCAACGCGGTTCTTGCGATAGTCCTGATTGCGCTGAGACAGACCATGGCCGCGCATTTCCGGGATCCACACATCGAAGCCCAGACGCGTCAGATAAGCCCCCAACCCCAGACCTTTGGGAGAGAACCAGAACCGTCGATTGGAAAAGCTGCCGTGCAACAGAATCACCGGCACGCCACGCACCGTCGGCTCATCGGCCAGACCCAGGCGTGTCACAGCCAGTTCGACGGTGCCGTCGGGGCTGTTACCGGGTTTCAAACGATAGACGTCTTCGCTCAAATCACCGCGCCGCTCGGCGCTGATCAGGGCGACAGGAAATAGGTTGCTGCTGCTTTGCATAATGCTCTTGCACAAAAAAGGGCGGCATCCAGAGGAGCCCGCCCTACTTGAATATCTGAAAGAGCCGGCCAGTGTGGGAGCGAGCCTGCTCGCGAAGGACGTCAGAACAACGCGTTTATCCAGCAAGTACGCGTTATCGTTTACGACCATCGCGAGCAGGCTCGCTCCCACAGAGAGCGGCCCGTCCACACCATCAGGCCGAAGCCTGACCTTCAGCCAGGAAGAACCAGGTTTCCAGCACGGAATCGGGGTTCAGCGAAACGCTTTCGATGCCCTGCTCCATCAGCCATTTGGCCAGATCAGGGTGGTCCGAAGGGCCCTGACCGCAAATGCCGATGTACTTGCCGGCCTTGTTGCAGGCCTGAATAGCATTGGCCAGCAGCTTCTTGACCGCAGGATTACGCTCGTCGAACAGGTGCGCGATGATCCCGGAGTCACGGTCCAGCCCCAGTGTCAGCTGGGTCAGGTCGTTGGAGCCGATGGAGAAACCGTCGAAGAACTCGAGGAACTCTTCAGCCAGGATCGCGTTGGACGGCAGTTCGCACATCATGATCACGCGCAGACCGTTGTCGCCACGGGCCAGACCGTTTTCGGCCAGCAGATCGACCACCTGGCTCGCCTCGCCCAGGGTGCGAACGAACGGCACCATGATTTCAACGTTGGTCAGGCCCATCTCGTTGCGCACGCGCTTGAGGGCACGGCACTCGAGCTCAAAGCAGTCGCGGAACGATTCGCTGATGTAACGCGATGCGCCACGGAAGCCCAGCATCGGGTTTTCTTCTTCCGGCTCGTAGAGTTTGCCGCCGATCAGGTTCGCGTATTCGTTGGACTTGAAGTCCGACAGACGCACGATGACCTTTTTCGGCCAGAACGCAGCCGCCAGGGTGCTGATGCCTTCGACCAGTTTCTCGACATAGAAACCGACCGGATCGTCGTAACCGGCGATGCGCTTGTCGACGCTGTCCTTGATTTCTTGTGGCAGGCCGTCGTAGTTCAACAGCGCTTTGGGGTGCACGCCGATCATGCGGTTGATGATGAATTCCAGACGGGCCAGGCCCACACCGGCGTTCGGCAGCTGCGCGAAGTCGAAGGCGCGGTCCGGGTTACCAACGTTCATCATGATCTTGAACGGCAGGTCCGGCATGGCATCCACGGAGTTTTTCTTGATGTCGAAGCCCAGTTCGCCCTCGAAGATGTAACCGGTGTCGCCTTCAGCGCAGGAAACGGTCACGCCCTGGCCGTCTTGCAACAGCTGGGTGGCGTTGCCGCAACCGACCACGGCCGGAATACCCAGCTCACGGGCGATAATCGCCGCGTGGCAGGTACGACCGCCACGGTTGGTGACGATGGCGCTGGCGCGCTTCATCACCGGTTCCCAGTCCGGGTCGGTCATGTCGGAAACCAGGACATCGCCCGGCTGGACTTTGTCCATCTCGGACACATCCTTGATGATCCGCACTTTGCCGGCGCCGATGCGCTGGCCGATAGCGCGACCTTCCACCAGCACAGTGCCGGTTTCTTTCAGCAGGTAACGTTCCATGACGTTGGCCTGGGTGCGGCTTTTCACGGTTTCCGGACGGGCCTGCACGATGTAGAGCTTGCCGTCGTCGCCGTCTTTGGCCCATTCGATGTCCATCGGGCACTTGTAGTGCTTTTCGATAATCATCGCTTGTTTGGCCAGCTCGCTGACTTCAGCGTCGCTCAGGCAGAAACGTGCACGATCGGCCTTGTCCACGTCGATGGTCTTGACCGATTTACCGGCCGTGGCCACTTCGCCGTAGATCATCTTGATGGCTTTGCTGCCCAGGTTGCGACGCAGGATGGCCGGACGACCGGCTTGCAGCGTGCCTTTGTGGACATAGAATTCATCCGGGTTCACAGCGCCTTGTACGACGGTTTCACCCAGGCCATAAGCGCCGGTGATGAACACCACGTCACGGAAGCCCGATTCGGTATCGAGGGTGAACATCACGCCGGCAGTGCCGGTTTCGGAGCGGACCATGCGCTGCACGCCGGCCGACAGGGCAACCAGCTTGTGGTCGAAGCCCTGGTGGACGCGGTAGGAAATCGCACGATCGTTGAACAGGGAAGCGAACACCTCTTTAGCGGCGCGAATAACGTTTTCGACACCACGGATGTTCAGGAAGGTTTCCTGCTGGCCAGCAAAGGAAGCGTCCGGCAAGTCTTCGGCGGTAGCGGAAGAGCGCACGGCAACGGCCATGTCAGGGTTGCCGGCCGACAGCGTGGCGAACGCAGTGCGGATCTCGGCGTTGAGCTTCTCGGGGAACTCGGCTTCCATGATCCATTGACGAATCTGGGCGCCGGTTTTGGCCAGGGCGTTGACATCGTCGACATCCAGCGCGTCGAGGGCTGCGTGGATCTGATCGTTCAGACCGCTCAGTTCCAGGAAATCACGATACGCCTGAGCTGTCGTGGCGAAGCCACCGGGCACCGATACACCGGCACCTGCAAGGTTACTGATCATCTCGCCCAGGGATGCGTTCTTGCCCCCCACATGCTCTACATCATGGACGCCGAGCTTATCGAGGGAAACTACGTACTCTACCAAGGTGATCTCTCCACTAACTGTGTTGGAAAAGCTCAGAAGCCGGCGACTCGGGGGAGCATTTGCCGGCTGTATGGCCTGGACCTGGAAAATAAGTGAGAATGCTGGCCACTGGCGGCCGACAAATCGCGCCTACTATATCCAAGAATCGTCACTAGCTTAAGGCCCAAGGTGCAAATGAAACGATCTGCTTTCTTTATCTCCGATGGCACGGGCATTACGGCCGAAACCCTCGGTCAAAGCCTGTTGGCGCAGTTCGAAAACATTACCTTCAGCAAAATCACGCGGCCCTACATCGACAACGCGGATAAAGCGCGGGCCATGGTACAACAAATCAACAAAGCCGCCGAAAACGATGGTTTTCGTCCGATTATTTTCGACACCATCGTCAATCAGGACATTCGTGAGATCCTCGCGACGTCGAATGGTTTCATGATCGACATTTTCTCGACTTTCCTGGCGCCACTGGAACAGGAACTGACCGAGCATTCTTCCTACACCGTCGGCAAATCCCACTCCATCGGTGGCAACTCCAATTACATGGAGCGCATCGAGGCGGTGAACTTCGCCCTCGACAATGACGATGGCGCCCGCACGCACTATTACGACAAAGCTGACCTGATACTAGTGGGTGTGTCGCGCTGTGGTAAAACCCCGACGTGTTTGTACATGGCCATGCAATTCGGCATCCGCGCGGCCAATTACCCGCTGACCGAAGACGACATGGAGCGCCTGCAACTGCCAACCGCCCTGCGCGCCCATCATCACAAGCTGTTCGGCCTGACCATCGACCCGGACCGCCTCACCGCGATTCGCAATGAGCGCAAGCCCAACAGCCGCTATTCGAGCTACGCGCAGTGCGAATTCGAAGTGCGCGAGGTGGAGAATCTGTTTCGCCGCGAGAACATTGCCCACATCAATTCCACGCATTTCTCGGTAGAAGAGATTTCGGCGAAGATTCTGGTGGAGAAAGGTGTGGAGCGGCGGTTCAAGTAGTTTTTCGGCGACTGTGCCACCGCCATCGCGGGCAAGCCCGCTCCCACAGGGATCTGTGTTGAATGCAAATTTTGCAAACAATCGAGAACCTGTGGGAGCGGGCTTGCCCGCGATTGAACGATGACGCGGTGTGACTAGATCACAAACAAATCCACAAACCGGTTCACCGCCGTCTCCTCAAGCCGCGCCTGGTCCTTGCACAACGCAAAGATCTCGGCACTGCGCTGAGCCGTGAAGCGCGTCGCCAGGTTCGCCTTGAACTTGTCCTCCAGCAATGCAATACCCTCGGCGCGGCGACGGCGATGGCCGATCGGGTATTCCACCACTACGTTCTTGGTGCTGGAGCCGTCCTTGAAGAACACCTGCACCGCATTGGCGATGGAGCGTTTATCCGGCTCCAGGTATTCGCGGGTGAAACGCGGGTCTTCGACGATGACCATTTTGTCGCGCAGCACGTCGATGATCGGATGCACGGCGTGGAAATCGTCTTCATATTGCTCGGCCACCAGATTACCGAACACCAAGGGTACGGCGATCATGTACTGGATGCAGTGGTCGCGGTCCGCGGCGTTGGCCAGCGGGCCGACCTTGGAGATGATGCGGATCGCCGATTCGTGGGTGGTGATAACGATCCTGTCGATTTCGTGCAGGCGATTCCTGACCAAGGGGTGCAAGGTGACGGCGGCCTCGCAGGCAGTTTGCGCGTGAAACTCGGCGGGAAAGCTGATCTTGAACAGCACGTTTTCCATCACGTAGCTGCCGAACGGTCGGGAGAAGCTGAAGGCACGTTTGTCTTCAGGCTTGAGCGCCAGGTCGTTGTTGGTGTGGCTGAACAACACGTCGTAGAAACCCCATTGTTTGGCGGTCAACACACCGGGAATACCCATCTCCCCGCGCATCGCAATGTCCGCCAGACGTACGCCACGACTGGACGCATCCCCCGCCGCCCAGGATTTACGCGACCCGGCATTGGGCGCATGCCGGTAAGTACGCAGCGCCTGGCCGTCGGCAAAGGCATGGGACAACGCTGACAGCAGTTGCTCACGATTGGCGCCCATGAGCTTGGCGGCGACAGCGGTCGAGGCGACTTTCACCAGGATGACGTGATCGATACCGACACGATTGAAGGAATTTTCCAGCGCAATCACGCCTTGAATCTCATGCGCCATGATCATCGCTTCCAACACCACACGAATGGTCAGCGGTGCATCGCCATTGGCCAGGCGTTTTTGCGACAGGTGGTCAGCCACCGCGAGAATGGCACCGAGGTTATCGGACGGATGGCCCCATTCGGCGGCGAGCCAAGTGTCGTTGTAATCGAGCCAGCGAACGATGCAACCGATGTCCCACGCCGCTTTGACCGGATCGAGACGGTAACTGGTGCCCGGCACGCGAGCACCGAAGGGAACGACCGTGCCTTCGACGATGGGGCCCAGGTGTTTGGTGCATTCGGGAAAACGCAGCGCCAGCAGACCGCAGCCGAGAGTGTCCATCAGGCAATTGCGGGCGGTATCCAGCGCTTCTGGAGATTCGATTTTGAAGTTGAGGACGTAGTCAGCGATGTCCTGCAGGACCGTGTCGTAGTCGGGGCGGATGTTCAGGTCGACGTTGGCGCTCATGTTCGATTCACTCGGTCAGTGGTTCGCTGATGGGACCTCGGTTCAGGATCAATCTTAGTTGGTGACGCCATTCTTGTTATTGAAATGCAGTCCACTGTGGGAGCGGGCTTTCCCGCGATAGCGGTGTATCAGCCAACATAGATGTTGAATGTGAAGGCCTCATCGCGGACAAGTCCGCTCCCACAGGGTTTTGGGTGACTTCTAAATTGTCAGAAAGAATCCCCCGGCACTCGCACAAACCCTTCCATCAACACCCGCGCACTGCGGCTCATGATGGCTTTTTTCACAGTCCATTCACCATTGACCTGGCTGGCCTCGGCACCCACGCGCAAGGTGCCGGACGGATGGCCGAAGCGCACCGCGTTGCGTTCGATGCCGCCCGCCGCCAGGTTCACCAACGTGCCGGAAATCGCCGCCGCTGTGCCGATGGCCACCGCTGCCGTGCCCATCATCGCGTGGTGCAGTTTGCCCATGGACAGCGCGCGCACCAGCAAGTCAATGTCGGTGGCGGCAATCTTCTTGCCGCTGGAGGCAATGTAATCCGCCGGTTTGGCGACGAACGCCACCTTTGGTGTGTGCTGACGCTTGGCCGCTTCGTCCAGATGCTGAATCAGCCCCATGCGCAACGCGCCGTAAGCGCGGATGGTTTCGAACATCGCCAGGGCCTTCAGGTCGCCGTTGATCGCGCCCTGCAATTCGGTACCGGTGTAACCGATGTCTTCGGCATTGATGAAAATGGTCGGGATGCCAGCGTTGATCAGGGTCGCCTTGAGCGTACCGACGCCCGGCACTTCGAGGTCATCCACCAGATTGCCGGTGGGGAACATCGAACCCCCTTCACCCTCTTCTTCCGCCGCCGGGTCGATGAATTCGAGCTGCACTTCGGCCGCCGGAAAGGTCACGCCATCGAGTTCGAAATCGCCTGTTTCCTGCACCTCACCGTTGGTGATCGGTACGTGGGCGATGATGGTCTTGCCGATATTGGCCTGCCACACGCGCACCACCGCCACGCCGTTGTGCGGAATGCGGCTGGCGTCCACCAGGCCATTGCTGACCGCGAACGAACCGACTGCCGCCGACAAGTTGCCGCAGTTGCCACTCCAGTCGACGAAAGGCTTGTCGATGGAGACCTGACCGAACAGGTAATCGACGTCATGGTCGGCCTTGAGGCTTTTCGACAGGATCACGGTTTTGCTGGTGCTGGACGTCGCACCGCCCATGCCGTCGATTTGCTTGTCGTATGGGTCGGGACTGCCGATCACTCGCAGCAACAACGCATCGCGAGCCGAGCCGGGAATCTGTGCCACTTCGGGCAGGTCTTTCAGGCTGAAGAACACGCCTTTGCTGGTGCCGCCGCGCATGTAGGTAGCAGGAATCTTGATCTGGGGTGTGTGAGCCATATAGATCCTTATCGGCCAGCGCGGGGCTTAACCCCCGCGCGGCTCGTCGTGTTAAACGGCAACCGCCGATTCTTCGAGGAAGTCCTGAGCGAAACGCTGCAACACGCCTCCGGCCTCGTAGATCGACACTTCTTCGGCGGTGTCGAGGCGGCAGGTCACCGGCACTTCGACGCGTTCGCCATTCTTGCGATTGATCACCAGCGTCAGCGTCGCACGCGGGGTGCGGTCGCCGATCACGTCGTAGGTTTCGCTGCCGTCGATGGCCAGGGTGTGACGGTCGGTGCCCGGTTGGAACTCCAGCGGCAACACGCCCATGCCCACCAGGTTGGTGCGGTGGATGCGCTCGAAACCTTCAGCGGCGATCGCTTCCACACCCGCCAGACGCACACCTTTGGCTGCCCAGTCGCGGGACGAACCCTGGCCGTAGTCGGCACCGGCGATGATGATCAGCGGCTGCTTGCGCTCCATGTAGGTTTCGATGGCTTCCCACATGCGCATGACCTGGCCTTCCGGCTCGACCCGCGCCAGGGAACCCTGCTTGACCTTGCCGTTTTCCTGAACCATTTCGTTGAACAGTTTAGGGTTGGCGAAGGTCGCGCGCTGCGCGGTCAAATGGTCGCCGCGGTGAGTGGCGTAGGAGTTGAAGTCTTCTTCCGGCAGGCCCATTTTCGCCAGGTACTCACCGGCTGCGCTGTCGAGCATGATCGCGTTGGAAGGCGACAGGTGATCGGTGGTGATGTTGTCCGGCAGCACCGCCAACGGGCGCATACCCTTGAGCGGACGAGCGCCGGCCAGAGCGCCTTCCCAGTACGGCGGACGGCGGATATAGGTGCTCATCTCGCGCCAGTCATACAGCGGCGCGACCTTCGGACCGGTGTCTTCGTGGATCGCGAACATCGGGATGTACACCTGACGGAACTGCTCCGGTTTCACCGAGGCCTTGACCACCGCGTCAATTTCTTCGTCGCTCGGCCAGATGTCTTTCAGGCGGATTTCCTTGCCATCGACTACGCCCAGTACATCTTTCTCGATGTCGAAACGGATGGTCCCGGCGATGGCGTAAGCCACCACCAATGGCGGTGAAGCGAGGAACGCGTTCTTGGCGTACGGGTGAATCCGGCCGTCGAAGTTGCGGTTGCCTGACAGCACAGCGGTGGCGTACAAGTCGCGATCAATGATCTCTTGCTGAATCACCGGGTCAAGTGCGCCGGACATGCCGTTGCAGGTGGTGCAAGCGAACGCCACGACGCCGAAACCGAGTTGCTCCAGTTCGGAGGTCAGGCCGGCTTCGTCCAGGTACAGCGCCACGGTTTTCGAACCCGGCGCCAGCGAGGATTTGACCCACGGCTTGCGGGTCAGCCCGAGCTTGTTGGCATTGCGCGCCAGCAGGCCGGCGGCAATCACGTTGCGTGGGTTGCTGGTGTTGGTGCAACTGGTGATGGCGGCGATGATCACCGCGCCATCCGGCATCTGGCCGGGCACGTCGTCCCACTGGCCGGAGATACCTTTGGCGGCCAGATCCGAAACCGCCACACGGGCATGCGGATTGCTCGGGCCGGCCATGTTGCGCACGACGCTGGACAGGTCAAACGTCAAGCCGCGCTCGTATTGCGCCCCCTTGAGGCTGTCAGCCCAGAGACCAGTCTGCTTGGCGTAACTCTCGACCAACTGCACTTGCTCGTCTTCACGGCCGGTGAGTTTCAGGTAGTCGATGGTCTGCTGGTCGATGTAGAACATTGCCGCCGTTGCGCCGTATTCCGGGGCCATGTTGGAAATGGTCGCGCGATCGCCCAAGGTCAGCGCCGAAGCACCTTCACCGAAGAATTCCAGCCAGGCGCCGACGACTTTTTGTTTGCGCAGGTATTCGGTCAGCGCCAGCACCATGTCGGTGGCGGTGATGCCCGGTTGCAGCTTACCGGTCAGCTCGACACCGACGCTTTCCGGCAGACGCATCCACGAGGCGCGACCAAGCATCACACTCTCCGCTTCCAGACCACCAACACCAATGGCGATCACGCCCAGCGCATCGACGTGTGGGGTGTGACTGTCGGTGCCGACGCAGGTATCGGGGAAGGCCACGCCGTCGCGCACCTGAATCACCGGCGACATTTTCTCCAGGTTGATCTGGTGCATGATTCCGTTGCCCGGCGGGATCACGTCGACGTTCTTGAAGGCTTTTTTGGTCCAGTTGATGAAGTGGAAACGGTCTTCATTTCGACGGTCTTCAATGGCGCGGTTCTTCTCGAACGCTTCCGGGTCGAAGCCGCCACGCTCGACGGCCAGCGAGTGGTCGACGATCAACTGAGTCGGCACCACCGGGTTCACTTGCGCCGGATCGCCGCCTTGCAGGGCGATGGCGTCGCGCAGGCCGGCGAGGTCGACCAAGGCAGTCTGGCCAAGAATGTCGTGGCATACCACGCGGGCGGGGAACCATGGAAAGTCGAGGTCGCGTTTGCGCTCGATGAATTGTTTGAGCGATTCGGTGAGCGTGGCCGGGTCGCAGCGACGCACAAGGTTTTCCGCCAGCACGCGGGAGGTGTACGGCAGGGTGTCATAGGCGCCAGGCGAAATGGCATCGACCGCCGCGCGGACGTCGAAATAATCCAGATGGCTGCCGGGCAGCGGTTTGCGGAATTCAGTGTTCATCGTCAGGACTCGGTCACGGTGGTTACAAAGGGTGGGCGCCTGGCGCAGCTATTGAAGCAAAACCGAGCCACTGTGGGAGCGGGCTTGCCCGCGATGACTGGGTCACATCCGACAAAGATGTCGACTGACCCACCGCTATCGCGGGCAAGCCCGCTCCCACAGGGTTATTCGTTTTGCCCAGCAACCATTACCGGCCCCTCCCCCGGTCAGCGTTGTTCGATTGGCACGAACTTGCGCTGTTCGACGCCGACGTATTCGGCGCTCGGACGGATGATGCGGTTATTGGCGCGCTGTTCGAACACGTGTGCAGCCCAGCCGGTCAGGCGCGAGCAGACGAAGATTGGCGTGAACAACTTGGTCGGAATGCCCATGAAGTGGTACGTCGACGCATGGTAGAAGTCGGCGTTCGGGAACAGTTTTTTCTGTTCCCACATGGTCTTGTCGATGGCTTCGGACACCGGGAACAGCACCGTGTCGCCCACTTCGTCGGCGAGCTTTTTCGACCAGGCCTTGATCACCTCGTTGCGTGGATCGTTGTCCTTATAGATCGCGTGGCCGAAGCCCATGATCTTGTCCTTGCGCTCGAGCATGCCGAGAGTGCCTTTGATCGCTTCTTCGGGCGACGAAAAGCGCTCGATCATTTCCATCGCCGCTTCATTGGCGCCGCCATGCAGCGGGCCGCGCAGGGAGCCGATGGCCGCCGTGATGCAGGAATACAGATCCGACAGCGTCGAGGCGCACACCCGAGCGGTGAAGGTCGACGCATTGAACTCGTGTTCCGCGTAGAGGATCAGCGAAACGTTCATCACCTTGACGTGCAACTCGCTCGGCTTCTTGTCGTGCAACAGGTGCAGGAAATGGCCGCCGATGCAGGCTTCGTCGGTCACGCAATTGATGCGTTTGCCGTCGTGGCTGAAGCGATACCAGTAGCACATGATCGCAGGGAACGCGGCCAACAGGCGGTCGGTTTTGTCGTGCTGCTCGGAGAAGTCTTTCTCCGGCTCGATGTTGCCCAGAAACGAGCAACCGGTGCGCATCACGTCCATCGGATGGGCGTCGGCGGGGATGCGTTCCAGCACTTCTTTCAGCGCTTGCGGCAGGTCACGCAGCTTGCTCAGTTTCTCGGTGTAGGCAGCCAGTTGTGCCTTGGTCGGCAGTTCGCCGTACAGCAGCAGGTAAGCCACTTCTTCGAATTGTGCGTCAGCCGCCAGTTCGCGAACGTCGTAGCCGCGATAGGTCAGGCCGGCGCCCGACTGGCCCACGGTGGACAGTGCGGTTTGCCCGGCAACCTGGCCACGGAGCCCGGCGCCACTGAGTACTTTTGCTTCGGCCATTGCTGTCTCCAGTTTTTCTTGAATTTGTCAGGGAATCGGCAAATTGTGTTTCATCAGGTTCTTTGTGATGCCGAAAGATCGCAGCCTCGCTTCGCTCGACAGCTCCTACATTGACCGCGTTCGACAACAGCCCTGTAGGAGCTGTCGAGTGAAACGAGGCTGCGATCTTTTGATCTTTTGTTCTTTATTTCTTCGCTGCAAACAACGCATCGAGCTTCTGCTCGAAGGTGTGGTAATCGATGCGATCGTAAAGCTCCATGCGCGTCTGCATGGTGTCGATCACGTTCTGTTGCGTGCCGTCGCGGCGGATCGCGGTGTAGACGTTTTCCGCGGCTTTGTTCATGGCACGGAACGCCGACAGCGGATACAGCACAAGGGACACGTCGGCGGCAGCAAGCTGCTCGGTGGTGTACAGCGGCGTCGCGCCGAATTCGGTGATGTTGGCCAGGATCGGCGCTTTCACGCGGCTGGCGAACAGCTTGTACATCTCAAGCTCGGTGATCGCTTCCGGGAACACCATGTCGGCACCGGCCTCGATGCACGCCGCGGCGCGATCCAGCGCAGATTCAAGACCTTCTACCGCCAGCGCATCAGTGCGGGCCATGATCACGAAGCTGTCATCGGTGCGAGCATCGACGGCCGCTTTGATGCGGTCGACCATTTCCTGCTGCGTGACGATCTCTTTATTAGGGCGGTGACCGCAGCGCTTGGCGCCGACCTGATCTTCGATGTGAATCGCCGCCGCGCCGAACTTGATCATCGACTTCACGGTACGGGCGACGTTGAACGCCGAAGAACCGAAACCGGTGTCCACGTCCACCAACAGTGGCAAGTCGCAGACGTCAGTGATGCGACGCACGTCGGTCAGCACGTCATCCAGACCGGTAATCCCCAGGTCCGGCACGCCGAGGGAGCCGGCAGCCACCCCGCCACCCGACAGGTAAATAGCCTTGAAACCGGCGCGCTTGGCCAGCAGTGCGTGGTTGGCGTTGATCGTGCCGACCACTTGCAGCGGATGTTCGCTGGCGACCGCATCGCGGAAACGCTGGCCTGGAGTGCTCTTGTTGGAACTCATGACTCACCTCGTTCAGTGGCTGTCGGGTTAGCGCCGTCCTGGTAGTGACGGGCGATATTGCGTTTGGAGGCGCCGATGTGACGGCGCATCAACAACTCGGCCAATTCACCGTCACGGTCGGCGATGGCATCGAGAATTCGGTGGTGTTCGGCAAACGCCTGGCGCGGCCGATTGGGTGTGGTGGAAAACTGGATGCGGTACATGCGCACCAGCTGATAGAGCTCACCGCACAGCATCTGGGTCAGGGTGCGGTTGCCGCTGCCCTGGATGATCCGGTAATGAAAGTCGAAATCGCCTTCCTGCTGGTAGTAACCGACACCGGCCTGAAACGCCGCATCGCGCTCGTGGGTTTCGAGGACCCGGCGCAGTTCGTCGATTTCTTCGACCGTCATGCGTTCAGCCGCCAGACGGCACGCCATGCCTTCCAGGGATTCGCGAATTTCGTAGAGTTCCAGCAGTTCGGCGTGGCTCAGCGACACCACCCGCGCGCCGACGTGCGGCACGCGAACCAGCAGGCGCTGGCCTTCCAGACGGTGAATCGCCTCACGCAGCGGCCCGCGGCTAATGCCGTAGGTGCGCGCCAGCTCCGGCTCGGAGATCTTGCTCCCCGGGGCGATCTCGCCTTTGACGATGGCCGCCTGAATGCGTCGGAAGACGTTTTCGGAAAGTGTTTCCGAGTCGTCCTGAATCGTGACCGGGGGATCGAGTTGATCCAGCATATTGTCGACACCTTGAAAACCAATGCCGCAAAAACTAGCGAATATGGCCGGTCACGTCAAAGGATAATTCGATATTGTCGACAATCGTCTAATAACCACCCTGCACCATAAGGAAGCAACACCTCAAGTTATAGCCGTCGGCCAGCGCTGGCGCCATAAACCCACCGTGCTAGAATGCCGCCCGCATTTGCTTGTCATCTGCATTGCCTGTCATAAAAAACAGATAGGCATACGAGGGAGCTTGTGCAGCAATGCCAGGGCCTTGAATTGAAGAACGGACCGCTGCGCACCAGGATTTATGAGACTCAAGCCCTTCACCACATTCCTTTGTCTTTTTGGCCTGCCAGGTTTCGCCGCGGCAGGGGAAAAGACTGTGTACGGCCTCAATGAGTACGCTTCGCTGGACGGCATCAATCTGGAAGTCGCCGCCAAACTCGACACCGGGGCGAAAACCGCTTCGTTGAGCGCCCGCGACATCAAACGTTTCAAACGCAATGGCGAATCCTGGGTGCGCTTCTATCTGGCTATCGACGCCGCGCATTCGCACCCGATCGAACGACCGCTGGCCCGTGTCAGCAAGATCAAGCGCCGGGCCGGTGACTACGACCCGGAAGAAGGCAAAAAGTACACCGCCCGTCCGGTCATCGAGCTGGATATCTGCATGGGTTCGGCTTTACGCAGCATCGAAGTGAACTTGACCGACCGCAGTGCCTTCCAATACCCGCTCCTGATCGGCTCCGAAGCGCTCAAACGCTTCGATGCGCTGGTTGACCCCAGTCTTAAATACGCTGCTGGCAAACCCGCCTGCGCCACCGACGCACATACCGCAGAGTAATTCCAATGCGCGCTCTTACCCTCCATCTGAAACTGCTGATCGCCATCCTGGTGGTGCTGGGCATTTCAGTTACGGCCTATCAGATTTTCGTGCTCGGAATTCCGGTGACCGAAGACGCTACCGACGACTTGTGGAACATCGACGCCAAGGTCGAGTTCGTCGCCAATGCCAAGGATCCGATCAAGATCCAGATGTTCGTACCACCGCTGAGCCGCGACTACGTGAGCCTCAACGAGAGTTTCATTTCCAATAATTACGGCGTGGCGGTGAACCGTGTCGATGGCAACCGCAAAGTCACCTGGTCGGCGCGTCGGGCCAAAGGCAATCAGACCCTTTATTACCGACTGGTGCTGACCAAGCGCTACAGCGGCGAAAAATCCAAGGTCAAAGGCCCGACCTTCCGCGACAGCATCGCCGTCGAAGGCCCGGAGAAAATCGCCGCCGAAGCCCTGCTCGCGCCGATCCGCCAACACTCGGCCGACGTCGAAACCTTCATCGGCGAAGCCATCAAGCGCGTCAACAACCTTAACGACGACAACGTGAAACTGCTGCTGGGCGGCGATCCGTCCACCGCGAACAAAGCCAAAATCGTCGAGTTGGTACTGTCCATCGCCCACGTGCCGATCGAAAAGGTCCACACCATCCGCCTGGTGGCCGATCAACCCCAGATGCCTGAACTCTGGTTGCGCAGCTTCAACGGCACCGACTGGCTGTACTTCAACCCGGAAACCGGCGAACAGGGCCTGCCCACCGACCGTTTGCAGTGGTGGACCGGCGATGAAAACCTGATCACCGTCGATGGCGGCAAAAAAGCCAACGTCACCTTCAGCCTGAACAACAGCGAAATGAACGCCATTCGCCTGGCCAAGCTGACCGACGAAAACTCCGACGCCAACTTCCTTGATTACTCGCTGTACGGTCTGCCGCTGGAAACCCAGCAAACCTTCATGATCATGGTGATGATCCCGATCGGCGTGCTGGTGATCCTGATCCTGCGCAACCTGATCGGCATTCAGACACTCGGCACCTTTACCCCGGTGCTGATCGCCCTCGCCTTCCGGGAAACCCAGCTCGGTTTCGGCATCGTGCTATTTACGATCATCACGACATTGGGCCTGTCGCTGCGCTCCTATCTTGAACACTTGAAGCTGCAAATGCTGCCGAGGCTATCGGTGGTGCTGACCTTCGTGGTGGTGCTGATCGCAGCGATCAGCCTGTTCAGCCACAAACTCGGCCTGGAACGCGGCTTGTCGGTGGCGCTGTTCCCGATGGTGATTCTGACCATGACCATCGAACGCCTGTCGATCACCTGGGAAGAGCGCGGGGGCGGCCATGCCATGAAAGTGGCGATCGGTACCCTGTTCGCCGCCTCTTTGGCGCACCTGATCATGAGCGTGCCTGAGCTGGTGTACTTCGTGTTCACCTTCCCGGCGATCCTGCTGATTCTGGTGGGTTTCATGCTGGCCATGGGTCGCTATCGCGGTTACCGTCTGACCGAACTGGTGCGCTTCAAGGCTTTCCTCAAGAAGGCTGACGCCTGATGTTCGGTCTCTGGAAGACCTGGAAAGCCCTGGAGGCCCGGGGCATCATGGGGATCAATCGGCGCAACGCAGACTACGTGCTCAAGTACAACAAGCGCAGCCTGTACCCGATCGTCGATGACAAGATCATCACCAAGGAGCGCGCCATCGCCGCCGGCATTCATGTGCCGGAGCTGTACGGCGTGATCTCCACCGAGAAAGAAATCGACAACCTCGGCGAGATCATCGGCGGGCGTACCGATTTCGTGGTCAAACCGGCCCAGGGCGCCGGCGGCGACGGCATTCTGGTGATCGCCGACCGCTTCGAGGGTCGCTATCGCACGGTGTCGGGCAAGATCATCAGTCACGAGGAGATCGAGCATCAGATTTCCAGCATCCTGACCGGCCTGTACTCCCTGGGTGGTCACCGCGACCGCGCGCTGATCGAATATCGCGTGACCCCGGACCAGATCTTCAAAAGCATCAGCTATGAAGGTGTGCCGGACATTCGCATCATCGTGCTGATGGGCTATCCGGTGATGGCCATGTTGCGCCTGCCGACCCGCCAGTCTGGCGGCAAGGCCAACCTGCACCAGGGCGCCATCGGCGTCGGTGTCGACCTGGCCACCGGCCTGACATTGCGCGGCACCTGGCTGAACAACATCATTAACAAACACCCGGACACCACCAACGCCGTGGACGGCGTGCAACTGCCCTACTGGGACGGTTTCATGAAGCTCGCGGCCGGCTGCTATGAGCTGTGCGGGTTGGGTTACATCGGTGTCGACATGGTGCTCGACCAGGAGAAAGGGCCGCTGATTCTTGAGCTTAACGCCCGGCCCGGGTTGAACATTCAGATCGCCAACGACTGCGGGTTGACGTTGCGCACCCACGCGGTCGAAGCGCGACTGGAAGAATTGAAAGCGCGCGGGGTTGTTGAGACGGTTCAGGAGCGGGTTGAGTTCGTTCAGGAAATGTTTGGGCATATTCCAGCGGTCGAGGGCTGAACCCTTACACTGATCGTTCCCATGCTCTGCGTTGGGAATGCATCCCGTGACGCTCCGCGTCACAGGCGGACGCAGAGCGTCCGTGGCGGCATTACCACGCGGAGCGTGGGAACGATCAACAGCCCTCAACCCTGTCGCCAATCTACCAATCCCCGACATCCCCTCTAGGAGCAAATCCCGCAGAGGACTACAATCGCTCCCCCGCCTCGATGGCTGATCTGCCCCGCCCATGCTGACCTGTTCCGTACACCCGCTGCCCTATCGCGCCAACCCCGCCGAATACTTCGCGGCGATTCGTCATGCCCCCGGTGCCGTGCTGCTCGACAGCGGCCGGCCGAGCGCCGAGCGTGGGCGTTATGACCTGCTCAGCGCCTGGCCGCTGGAACAACTGGCTGTGTTACCGGATGAAAGCGGCAGCCATTTCCTGCAACGCCTTCGCGACACTCTGAAGCGACTCGGTAAAGCCACTGTTCCTTTCGACCTGCCTTTCGCCGGTGGCCTGATCGGTTATCTGAGCTATGACTTCGGCCGGCATCTGGAAAACCTGCCGAGCCAGGCGCGGGACGACCTGCAATTGCCTGACGCCCGTTTTGGACTGTACGACTGGGCCCTGATCAGCGATCACCACTTGGCCACCAGCCAACTGGTGTTCCATCCGGCGCTGATCGACAGCGAGCGGCAGCGGCTGCTCGAACTGTTCACGCAACCTGCACCTCAGAAAATAGAGCCTTTCAAACTCGACGGCCCGATGAGTGCCGACCTGAGCGCCGACGACTATCGACAAGCCTTCGAACGCATTCAACAGTACATTCAGGCCGGCGACTGCTATCAGGTCAACTTCGCCCAGCGCTTTCGTGCGCAATGCCAGGGCGATCCATGGGCCGCGTACTGCGCGCTGCGGGCGGCGTGCCCGACACCTTTTTCCGGTTTCCAGAGCCTGCCCGACGGCGACGCCGTGCTGAGCCTGTCGCCAGAGCGCTTCGTCAAAGTCAGTGGGCGCCACGTCGAAACCCGCCCGATCAAAGGCACACGCCCCCGCGGCCTGACCGCTGCCGAAGATGCCGCGAACGCCGCCGAACTGCTGGCCAGCCCCAAGGACCGCGCGGAAAACCTGATGATCGTCGATTTGCTGCGCAACGACCTCGGCCGTACCTGCCGCATCGGCTCGGTGCGGGTGCCGGAGTTGTTCAGTCTGGAAAGCTATCCGAACGTGCATCACCTGGTGAGCAGCGTTACCGGCGAGCTGGCGGATGACAAGGATGCGCTGGATTTGATCGCCGGCAGCTTCCCCGGCGGCTCGATTACCGGCGCGCCGAAGATTCGTGCCATGCAGATCATCGATGAGCTGGAACCGACCCGTCGTGGATTGTACTGCGGCTCTCTGCTGTACCTGGACGTGCGCGGCGAGATGGACAGTTCCATCGCCATTCGCAGTTTGCTGGTCAAGGATGGACAGGTGTGCTGCTGGGGTGGCGGCGGGATCGTCGCGGATTCGGACTGGCAGGCGGAATATCAGGAATCGATTACCAAGGTGAAGGTGTTGCTCGATACACTGCAAAACCTTTAAAAGAATCGCGGGCAAGCCCGCTCCCACAGGTTATGTGATCAACACAAATCCTGTGGGAGCGGGCTTGCCCGCGATGGGGCCCTCCCTGACGACTACAAACTCAACGCCCGGTTCGAAGCCTTGATGAACTCTTGCTTCAACTCCGCAAAGCTGTGCACCGCCGGGAACTGTGGAAACTCACGAATCACATTGTCCGGTGCATGGAACAGAATCCCGGCATCCGCCTCGCCCAGCATCGTCGTATCGTTGTAGGAATCCCCCGCCGCGATCACCCGGTAGTAGAGGCTCTTGAACGCCAATACCGACTGACGCTTGGGATCTTTCTGACGCAACTGATAGCCCGTGACCCGACCGGCATCGTCGGTAATCAGACGATGGCAAAGCAAGGTCGGAAAGCCCAGTTGACGCATCAGCGGCTGGGAGAATTCGTAAAAGGTGTCCGACAGAATCACCACCTGAAAGCGCTCGCGCAGCCAGTCGACGAATTCGCTGGCGCCTTCCAGAGGCTTTAGCGTGGCGATCACTTCCTGAATGTCGGAAAGCTTCAGGCCGTGCTCGTCGAGAATCCGCAAGCGCTGCTTCATCAACACGTCGTAGTCGGGAATGTCCCGAGTGGTGGCCCTGAGGGAGTCGATCCCGGTTTTTTCGGCAAAGGCGATCCAGATTTCCGGGACCAGCACACCTTCAAGATCCAGACAGGCAATTTCCACAAGACACTCCCATTTTGTACTGTTTATTGAGTCGAGCGAGCAAAAGGACTGCCGAACTCTAGCGACTCGCCCTTCTCCGTGCAACGCAGAGGGCGCACCAGCCGCCGCAGGATTTTGTTACCATCAGGCACATATAGAGCGCCCAGCGCCACCGACCTGTAGGAAGCCGCCCTGATGAGCCCATCGTTCGATGTCGTGGAACTCGCCACGACCTATGCCAACAAATCCGCTCAGGACATCCTGAAACTCGCGTTCGCCGAGTTCGGCGATGACCTGTGGATATCTTTCAGCGGCGCCGAGGATGTGGTGCTGGTGGACATGGCCTGGAAGCTGAACAAGAACGTCAAGGTGTTCAGCCTCGACACCGGTCGCTTGCACCCCGAGACCTACCGCTTCATCGAACAGGTGCGCGAGCACTACAAGATCGATATCGAAGTCGTGTCGCCGGACTACACAAAGCTCGAACCTTTCGTGAAGGAAAAGGGCCTGTTCAGTTTCTACAAGGACGGTCATGGCGAGTGCTGCGGCATCCGCAAGATCGAGCCGTTGCGTCGCAAGCTCTCGGGCGTGACCGCCTGGGCCACCGGCCAGCGCCGGGACCAGAGCCCGGGCACCCGCAGCGCGGTCGCGGTGCTGGAAATCGATACCGCGTTCTCCACCCCGGAACGCACCCTGTACAAATTCAACCCGCTGGCGCAAATGACCAGCGAAGAGATCTGGGGCTACATCCGCATGCTGGAGCTGCCGTACAACAGCCTGCATGAGCGCGGTTTCATCAGCATCGGCTGCGAGCCTTGCACCCGTCCGGTGCTGCCGAACCAGCATGAGCGCGAAGGTCGTTGGTGGTGGGAAGAAGCCACGCAGAAAGAATGCGGGCTGCATGCCGGGAACATCATCAGCAAATCCAAAACCTAATCCCAAAACATACACACACTTTATATCATCAAGCCTGAAGCGCCCTATCCCGTACAGGCTGCAGGACCGTTGTGCGTCGGTGCGGGCCAGCGGGCTGGCGGTACTGGAACTGGAGTCCGACCCAGAGCGTGCGCTGGAGGCAATTGTTCGGCAGGCGGAACTGGCGGTGCTTGAGGATAAGGCCGAGGTGATCTGCCTGGGCTGCGGCGGCATTGCCGGGCTGAATGAGCAAATTCGTCAGCGCACCGGCGTGCCGGTGGTGGATGGCGCGACGGCGGCGGTGACCATTGCCGAATCGCTGGTGCGGTTGGGGTTGTCGACGTCGAAAGTGCGGACCTATGCGACGCCTCGTCCGAAGACCATTATTGGTTGCCGGGGCGGTTTGGGCGTTGAACCAATTACAGCGGACAAACGAGTAACCTCCTGCCGCTTGTAATGCCGCTTGTCCATGTAGCGAGAAACCATTATTTGGGGCCGCATCCTTGGTTCTAGAGCTTTCGGTTGACTCAAAGGTGGCGGGCAGAACGCTACGCCGGTTCAGATACCTGATACTTCTGACAGTTGTGCCACTGGAAAGAAGCTCGTTTACTCCAGATTCAGCAAATCGGTTCATGGCAGTACGAGTTGCTTTTATGTACCACCAGGAATGTGAACATGAAAAATCTAACTGCTCGTCTTTATGCCTTATTGATCCTCAGCAGCACCTTGGCACTTCTCCACAGCACAGCGGCAACCGCCTCGTTATGTGGTCCAACCTGGTGCCCGTGAAGACAATTCGCAAGTATCAGGGGTAATGTCGTTACCACTGAAGCTTCAATAATGTGCTGTTGATCTAGCTCTTACCTCCGATAAAAGCGATGACGTTTACGCTGGAGGTAAGAGTTCGATCAGCACGATCGCTCACAAAACCGCACTGAACCGCTGCCCCAACCCCTGCTCCGCAAACTGCTCAATGATGAAATCGACAAACGCCCGGGTCTTGCCCGGTAGCAGTTTGTGTTCGGCGTAATAGATGGAGATGTTGCCGTCATCGACGTACCAGTCAGGCAACACCCGCTGCAACGTCCCCGCATCCAGATAACCCACGGCAAACGGCATGCTCACCAATGCAATACCCAACCCCTGAGCCGCCGTGGCGCAGGCGGCTTCCGAATCGCTCATGGTCATCCGCGCCTTGAGCGTTAGCGGACTGTGTTGCCGGGCGCGACTGGTCAACTGCCAGGAACGCACGCGTCCCGTCTGCGGCGAGCGTATCAAGATGCCGTCGTGGTATTTGAGGTCGTCAGGCTCGACGAGCGCCTCGTATTTCGCGAGGTACTCGGCTGAAGCCACCAACACCCGATGGGCGGGCGTCAGCTTGCGCGCCACCACCCCTTGGGGCAGTTCGAATCCGCCACCAATCGCCGCATCGAATCCCTGGCCGATCAGGTCGACCTGGCGGTTATCGAAATGCCAGTCCGGGTTGATCGCCGGAAAGCGCTGCAGAAACTCGCCCAGCAACGGCACGATGTACAAACACCCGAACACTGTGCCCATGCTGACTTTCAATGTGCCGGCGGGACGTCCTTCGGCGCTGGCCAGGTTGGCCACGGCATTCTGGATCGTGTGCAGGCTGGCGCTGACTTCGCCGAGAAACAGCTGACCGGCCTCAGTCAGCGTCAAGCTGCGCGTGCTGCGCTGGAAAAGCCGCACACCCAGTCGCGCCTCCAGCTTGGCAACGCTCTTGCCCACCGCCGCCGGCGTCAGGCTCAAGCGCCGCGCCGCTTCGGCGAAGCTGCCAACCTCGGCGCTACGCACGAAGCATTCGATACTGCTGAAGGTTTCCATAAGCCTCACTATAAACTTCTGGTTTACACAGACTATAGCAATGACGGTCTACCCGCGAAGTAGTGCGAAGCCGATACTCGACTCCAACAACAAGGCAGCCCGCCTTGAATTTCTGGAGATCGACATGACCACTCAACACCTCAGCGGTAAAGTAGCTCTGATTCAAGGCGGTTCACGCGGTATCGGTGCTGCCATCGTCAAACGCCTGGCCGCCGAAGGCGCTACCGTCGCCTTCACTTACGTCAGCTCTACCGCCAAAGCCGAAGAGTTGCAAAACAGCATCACCAGCGCCGGTGGCAACGCCCTGGCCATCAAGGCCGACAGCGCCGATGCCGTCGCGATTCGCAATGCTGTTAAGGTCACCGTCGAAGCCTTCGGTCGCCTGGACATCCTGGTCAACAACGCAGGCGTTCTGGCCGTCGCGTCGCTGGAAGACTTCAAACTCGAAGACTTCGACCAGACCCTGGCGATCAATGTGCGCAGTGTGTTCATCGCCACTCAGGAAGCCGCCAAACACATGACCGAAGGCGGTCGCATCGTCAACATTGGCAGCACCAATGCCGAGCGCATGCCTTTCGCCGGTGGTGGCCCGTACGCCATGAGCAAATCGGCGCTGGTCGGCTTGACCAAAGGCCTGGCCCGCGACCTCGGCCCACGGGGTATCACCATCAACAACGTGCAACCAGGCCCGGTCGACACCGACATGAACCCCGCCAGCGGCGACTTCGCTGAAAGCCTGATCCCGCTGATGGCCGTGGGTCGTTACGGAAGAGTGGAAGAAATCGCCAGCTTCGTCGCTTATCTTGTTGGCCCCGAAGCCGGCTACATCACCGGTGCCAGCCTGACCATCGACGGTGGTTTCGGCGCCTGATGCAGGTCACTGTGGGAGCGGGCTTGCTCGCGAAGGCGTCGTATCAGTCGACATTGATGTTGCCTGACACTCCCTCTTCGCGAGCAAGCCCGCTCCCACATCAGATAGGTGTCAAGCCCACTCAAGTGCCGGCAGGCCACATGCACCGGGCTTGAACGCCTTCAACGTACGAAGAATGCCATCGGCGTGTGCGTACTTTTCGTCGGCCATCGCCGCATCCGGGATCGCAATCGCCGTCATCCCCGCCGCTTTCGCCGCCGTGACACCGAACGGCGAATCCTCGAACACCAGGCAATCCCCGGGTGCGACACCCAGGCGCCGCGCCGCCGTCAGGAAGATATCCGGCGCCGGTTTGGCCGCGCCCACTTCCGGGTCGTCAGCGGTGACGATGAAATCGAACAGCGCGAACCACTCACGGTGCAAGGTGGTTTTCTCGCCGAACGACTGACGTGAAGAACTGGTGCCCACCGCAATAGGAATGTTGTTGGCCTTCAAGTGCCTAACCAGCTCCTCTGCGCCAGGCATCGCCAGCGCCGTCGGAAAACGCTCGCGCATCAGCGGTTCGCGGATCACCAGAAACTCTTCGGCTGTAATTGGCAGGTCCAGCGCCTCGACCACATAGCGCGCCAGATCACCCGCGCCACGACCGATGATGTTCTGTTTGACGCTCCAGTCGAAGGTCCGGCCATAACGCCCGGCAATAATGGACGTGACCTCGGTGTAAATACCCTCGGTGTCCAGCAGCAAGCCGTCCATGTCGAATATCACGGCCTTGATCGGGCCGAACTCATCCAAGGGTGCATTCATCGCATCTGATCCGTTTTCTCATGACATCCCAGGAGCGGCTAAGGCACGCCGGGGTCGTGATGGATTAAAGGGTTCAGCAGCATAGCGAGCGCGGTTGGCAGAGAGCAACGGGCAATGCCTGGCGGACACAAAAAACTGTGTCGAGGACGCCCACGATGATTTAGCGACTTCCCCTACACCAAACACCTCTTTTCCCGACTTCTTTCCTCGTTGATCCCCCGCAAAGTCTTGCGCTCCAGATTAATCAGCGCGAGGGACTGCGAATGTTCGAACCTGACAAGGTCCTGGCCTTGAACAATGCCATCGGCTTGCTGGTGGTCGCCGCCATGAACCCCGAGCAGCCGGACATCGAAGCGTTGCTCGGTGATTTTCGACTCTGCCTCAACGACTACGAGGCCTGGGCGGAAAACTTCTGGACTGGTGGGGCACTGGATGTCGAGCAGGTGTTCAAGGTCGGCAACGAAGTCCGGCTCAGCGCACCGAAGGACTCCACTACCCCTGTCAGTTCAACGCTCGCCATGTGCCCTGCCAGCGGTCCGTTGACCCTGGTTCATATGTTTGAGGCCGCGCGTTTCGTGCCGATCGGCGATACGCCGGTGATGCTCGAACCGGTTATCTCGCAGCGTAATGGTGAACTGACGTTCGGTGAGCCCGTTCACGAAACCATCGGCCCCAGCGGCATCCTCGAAATCCCCGACTGCTGGCGCGGCCAGCGTTATCGCATCACCTTCTTTCCCAATGTTTCCGCGGATCACGTCAAAGCACTCTATGCCTCCTATCAAGGCGTGATCGGCGAGCTGGAAGACTGGTTGCGCAATGAATGGTCGAGCGAATTCGAGCCTTTATGGGCAGGTTTCTCCGAGGCAACCTTCACTCAGCGCTACGGCCTGCTGCAACAGGCCGACTGGCGCGGCTTCGAGCGTTCGCTGCAGGGTTTGTGGGATGACGTGAAGCAGGTCTACGCCCTTCTGGCCGACCTGCAAACCAACAGCGAAAAACTCCTTGAGTACCTGACCCAAGGCGAGCTTGAGACGTTGCTGAATGCCTCGGCTGAAGCCATCGCCAATGTGTTGCTGATGTTGAGCGATGAACCGTTGATGTTCATCCATCTCGCGGCCTTTACCAGTTGGCTGAGGATGCTGCCGCCGCAGTACATCGCCGAAGTCGTGGCGCAAATTCGTACAGAACTATTGATCAGTTTCCTGCTGGTGCGCCTCACCGGCCCTACGGGCCTGAAGCTCGGCATGAGCGCCAAAGTACTGGACAAGATCAAGTCCCGGCAGGCGCGACAGTGGTTGGCGGCGGCCAGCTTGCGACTGGCCGAACTGACGGCCAAATCTGACCTCACAGCCCACGCTGGCGCGCTCAAACCGCTCGTGGTCAGCGCGCGAAATGCATCGCTGAAACCTGCACCAACGGTTCCGCTACAGATCAGCGCCGGCGACTCACCGGTTGTACAGGTGAACAATCCAGTCGCCATTGCTCGCGACAAGTCCGCGGCCATGACCCGGCTGGGCCGTCACGAACCTCACGACGATGAACCGAGTCAGGCGAAAAACCCCAACGGCGACAGCTCCGATTGCGCGGCACTGACCTGCACCAACGGCTGCCCGGTGTCGATGGTCACCGGTGAAGAGCTGCTGACCCTGACCGATGGTTCGCTGGACGGGCTGCTACCGTTTGCCTTTACCCGGTTGTACCGCACCAGCGCGGCGGAGGTCGATTGCGGGCTGGGCTGGGGCTGGAGCCATTCGCTGGCACAGCGGTTGGAGCTGGACGATGAACAGGTCGTCTGGATCGACCATGAAAACCGTCGCACCACCTTTCCGTTGCCGAGCGTCGAGCGCCCGGCGATTCATAACAGCCTGTCGCGGGCAGCGATTTACCTTGGGAATGAGTCGCAAGAGTTGATTCTCGCGTTGGCCGGCGAGACGAGCCGGTTCTATCACTTTCGAGAGGGTCGCTTGACGGCGATCAGCGACGCCTACAACAACCGCCTCCACATCACTCGCGACCGTCAGGATCGCATTCAACGCCTCGATAACGGCGCCGGTCGTTCCCTGCTGTTGCGCTACGAGCGCAGGCACCTCGTCGCCATTGAATATCAGTCGTTTCATCCCGCCGATGCCGTGGTTGAAGCATGGCATACAGAGCAGATGCTGGTTTTCTATCGCTACGACGCCAGCCAACGCTTGATCGAAGCGACCAATGCCGCTGGTGAAAGCGAGCGTTACGATTACGACGACCAGCATGTGATTCTGCAGCGTCAACTGGCCGGTGGCGCGAGTTTCTTCTGGGAGTGGGAAAAGTCCGGCAAGGCCGCGCGATGCGTGCGGCATTGGGCGTCGTTTTCCCAGATGGACACACGTTATGTCTGGGACGACCAGGGCAGCGTCACCGTCCAGAACATCGATGGCAGCGAAGAGGTTTATGTCCACGATGATCGGGCGCGGCTGGTGCGCCGGGTCGAGCTGGATGGCGGCGAACACCTTAAGGCCTACGACGACAATGGCCGGTTGGTAGCCGAGCAGGATCCGCTCGGGGCGGTCACTGAATACCGTTACGATGACGTCGGGCGGTTGGTCACGCTGGTTCCGCCGCAAGACGAGCCAACATCCTACGAATACCGCAATGGTTTCCTGCATGCATGCTATCGCGGCCAAGCGGCGTGGAAATACCAGCGCAATGCCCAGGGCGACGTCACCGAAGCCACCGATCCGGACGGCCAGGTCACTCACTATCAGCACGACGCTCAGGGGCGTTTGCTGTCGATCCGCTTCCCGGACAACAGCCGGCATGTCTTCATCTGGAACGGGCTGGGACAACTACTCGAAGAGACCTTGCCGGACGGTAGTCAGCGGCGCTTTTCCTACGATGCGCTAGGCCGACAGACGACCCGTCAGGACGAACACGGTGCCCTCACTCAGTACCAATGGGATGCCGTCGGGCGACTGGTTCAGGCGACACTTCCCACCGGCGCCAGCCGCGCCTTCAGTTACAACGCCTATGGCAAGATCACCGCCGAGCGCGATGAACTGGGCCGCGTCACCCGCTATGAATATGCCGACGATCTGCACCTGGTCAGCCGCCGCATTAATCCCGATGGCACGCAACTGCGTTATCGCTACGATAACGCGCAGCGGCTGCTCACAGAGATCGAAAACGAAGCCGGCGAACACTATCGCCTGGACTACACGCCCGGCGGATTGATCCGACAAGAAACCGGCTTCGACGGCCGCCGCACCGCTTACAGCTACGATCTTAACGGCCACCTGCTTGAGAAAACCGAGTTCGGTGATGACGACTCGCAGCTGATCACCGGCTATCAGCGGGACTCGGCTGGACGTCTGTTGGTCAAGACCCTGCCCGATGGCGTAAAGGTCAAGTACCGCTATGACCGCCTCGGCCGACTGGTCAGTGTCGATGACGGCCACGACCATCCGCTGGAGTTCGAATACGACGCCCAGGACAGGCTGATCACCGAGCATCAAAGTTGGGGCACATTGCGTTATCGCTACGACGCGTGCGGCCGACTTAACCACCTGCGTCTGCCAGACAACAGCAAACTCGATTACCACCACGCCAAGGGTGGCGCGCTGACGGCCATTGACCTCAATGGCACACGACTCACCCGCCATCAGTTTGCATTCGGCCGCGAGCAGCAACGTCAACAAGGTCAGCTCACCAGCGAATACTCCTACGACGATCAGGGCCGACTGAAAGCGCATGCTGTCAGCCAACAGCAACAAGCGCTCTACCGTCGCGATTATGCCTACAGCGCCAACGGCAATCTTGACCATATTGCCGACACCCGCCATGGCCAGCGCAGCTATCAGTACGACTCGCTCGATCGACTGATCCGCGTCCGCCATTCCCGTGACCAGCTACCGGAAAGCTTCGCCCACGACCCGGCCAGCAACTTGTTGATGCAGGACCGGCCCGGCCCGGCCACCGTCAAAGGCAACCGCCTGTTGATGCTGGGCGACTGCCACTTCGATTACGACGCCTTCGGCAATCTGATCCGCGAACGTCGCGGCACCGCGCAAAAACTCGTTACCGAGTACCGCTACGACGGCCAGCACCGACTGATCGGGGTCATGTTGACGGACAGTCGTTGCGTGAGTTATCGCTACGACGCCTTCGGCCGCCGCATCAGCAAAACCGTCGAGGGCAAAACCACTGAATTCTTCTGGCAAGGCGACCACCTCGTCGCCGAACACAGCCAGGATCACCATCGCAGCTATATCTACGAACCGGGCAGCTTCCGCCCACTGGCCATGCTCGACGGCAAAGGCCCGCGCCAGGCCTGCCCGTTCTACTACCAACTCGACCACCTCGGCACACCGCAAGAACTCACCGACTACAGCGGCGACATCATCTGGGCCGCCCGATACACCGCCTATGGCCGCCTCACCCGCCTCAACCGCGATACCCATCAGGTCCTCGATCAACCGCTGCGCTTTCAAGGCCAGTATTTCGACGCGGAAACCGGTCTGCATTACAACCGCCACCGGTACTACAATCCGGACGTGGGGCGGTATCTGACGCCGGACCCGAGCAAGTTGGCGGGAGGGTTAAACGGGTATCAATACACGCGCAATCCGACGGGCTGGGTTGATCCGTTGGGGTTGAGTGAGTGTCCTGGAGGGGATGGGTGTAAGAAGCCGTCGTTTGGGGATGAGAATCCGGCGGGTAAGGTGGGGGTTGATGAGGGGGAGCCAACAACTCCTTCACCTAAAAAAGAAGAGGATTACTTATACCGCGGAGATGAACGAGAGCCTAATGATGTATTTCAAAACGGTTTTAAAAGCAAAGGGAAAAGTAATGATCTATTGCTCCACTCTATAGATAGTGAAAACCCACCCAGTAATTTCATCAGCACGTCGCCGTCGCGAGATGTTGGCAAACTTTTCGCGACCGGTTATCACACAAAAGTAGGTTACCTCTATACTCTTCAAAAAATAGATGGATATGATTTGCAGAAAGAGCTTGGACAAGCCTACCTTTTCGGAGCAGAAAAAGAGATTGCCATAGCTAACCGAATAGAAAATTCCGACGTACTTGGCGCCACCCTGATCATTGATGATGGCAGAGAGCTCGGTTACTCCATACCAAATCCGTATAGGATAATAAAAAAATGATATCCAAGGTTGAAATAACCATAAGCATTGACGGCACAAAGGAAATCGCCAACCTTATATGCGATAACAAAGACGTAACCATAACTTTCACAATGAAAAATGGCTTTAACAAAACATATTCGGACAGTGACTTTTATAGATGCTTCGCACGTGTTCGAGAGGACAACCCCAACATACAATTTCTCTGCAAGGGATCAAAAATCAACGTACATCCTTCCAGTATGTCATCACAAATGTCTCTTGGGTTGAAAGCATATGAATTGACATTGGGTAAAGCCTCGTCACTCAACGATGTAGTTTATATTTTTGATTATGATGACAACAACCTAACAAATGATCCAAATGAACAGCAATCTTTCTATAGATGTTGGATTGAATCAGAAAAGTTCTAATCATCAAAAGCCCGGCTCACGTCCGGGCTTAAGGATCTCTAACCTCCAGTACCACCATCTGTCCTATCCGTCCCACCACTCTCAGAACCACCTGATTCTCCAGACCCACTTCCAGAACCACTCCCCATCGAACTTCCACCGCTCATCGACCCACTTCCCTCCCCCGGGCTGGTGCTACTCCCGCTGGCATCACCACCATTCCCACCACCAATGGTGTCCGGTGGCGACACCTTCCCATCCGAGGCGCCCGCATTCATTTCCGAGTATGGCGGCATCCCGCCCTTGTCGATCGGCGCATCGCGGCCAGAAGATTGAGCAAACGCCGCCAATGAACTGATCGACAATAAGCCAACCACCGTCAGGGTCGTCAGTTTTGACCTGATCATGGCGCACCTCCTTTAAAGAGTGCTTTACCTGATGTCTGGCAGCGGTCGCTTTTTAAAGACGCCGCGCAATCGACGAGCGGCGATGGATCGCTGCGTTGGTTTCAGCTCGGTTCTCCCGATAGATCGTCACCGGCAATGTCCGGGTCATCGGGATGGGCTTCCACATCCCCGCGCTTCACATCATCGGTATCGGTGGGCACCTGCTCCACGCCGGTGTCGTCATCGTCGGGCGGGCGCTGATCGCGACTCAGGGAGTCGGTGGGTGAAGGCAGCGGATATTCGGGGGTATCGTCGTCGATATCGGAGTCTTTTGGATCAGCGTTCATAACGCACCTCTCAATGGACCTGAAAAGCAGATCCTGACATTTCGAGGAGAACATGATCGATGTGGTTCGATCAGAAGGACGATCGGTCGGCCTGACCGTAAAGCACGATCACTCGTCGTCTTCCTCGTCGTATTCGTCGTATTCACAATTGCCCACATCGCCTGCGTCATCGGCATCGTTGAGCGGCACGGTAGCGTCGTCCATCAGAGACCCCGGATCTTCGTTTCCAGGATCATTGATCGGACCTTCATCTTCCATGCCTTCTGTTTCCGGAGTCATGACATGCCTCACAACGTTCAGGGGTGTATTAGTTCGAGGCGTCCTACGGGCAAACGTTCCAGAGTCCTGGTGACACAAACGAAAAACCCGGCGCGGGGGCCGGGTTTCTTGTCACTCGATATCGAGTTAGTGATGCTTGTACTTATTTTTATGTTTGTGCTTGTGTTTGCCACCGCCGGAATGCGAACTGTCGTTGTCGTTACCCAGGTTGCTGCCCACCGCGCCACCGGCTGCACCGCCCACGCCAGCGCCAATGGTCGAACCGGTGGAGCCGCCCAGACTATTGCCGATCACCGAACCGCCTGCCGCGCCGATACCGCCGCCAACAGCCGCTTCTGTTCGACTGCCCTTGCGCGCACCGACCGCGCTGCCTGCCGCACCGCCGACGCCAGCGCCAACCGCTGCTCCTGTGCTGCCGCCTAGTTGACCGCCGACCACGTTACCCAACGCGCCGCCAAGACCACCGCCCACTGCCGCAGTGCCGTCGTCGGCAGCCATCGCACCCTGAGCAATCAAAAGTCCTAAAACCACCGTGGACAATGTCAAACGCATGATATGAACCTCTAATTTCCGCATCGGGGGAAGATCGTGCCGCGGATAGGCATCAGTCTGGCATCTGCGTCTGTAGAACAGCGAATCAGATACCGACTGTAAGAACTTTGAGCCACATACTGTAGAAACGTTCCAAAACGAAGAAGCCCGGCATTGAGCCGGGCTTCTTCAGCGGATCACCTCAGGATCAGTGGCCTTTTTTGGACAGATTGCTGCCCACACCGCCGCCCAATGCACCGCCCAGGCCGGCACCGATGGTGGAGCCAGTCTTGCCGCCCAAACTGTTGCCGATCAACGACCCCCCCGCCGCGCCGACACCGCCGCCGATGGCCGCTTTGGTGCGGCTGCCTTTGCGTGCTGCAACCGCGCTGCCAGCTGCGCCCGCTACGCCGGCACCAATCGCTGCACCTGTGCTGCCGCCCATTTTCTGACCGACCACATTACCCAGCGCGCCACCCAGACCACCACCGAGCGCAGCAGTACCATCACCGGCAGCCATCGCACCTTGAGCAACCAAAAGGCCCAGAACCAGAGCAGGCAGTGTCAAACGCATAACGAGAACCTCAAAAAAAGGGGGAAACCGAAAGGCCGGAGATTGAATGCTTTAGAGGAGGCAAAGTCCAGACACAAACACGGAACAACCTCGTCATTGGCGACGGTTGGACAGCATTTATAGAAAAGGTTTTATGACAGGCAAAAAAAAGCCCGCTGGGGAGACGGGCCAGGGTACTGCTTTCTAACGGATGAGCTGAGACTACGTAGGCAGGTGTGAAAAGTTTGTGAAAAAACCTGCATGACTGTAGGACATTTCCCCGCATTGCCTCCAAGCACGCTTTTTTCCCTTCAAAAACAAGAAACCCCGCTCAATGGCGGGGTTCGTACGAGTCACTGTTTACTTCCGGGAAGGCGCACCCAGCTTGGGCATGAATTTCGATTTCGGCCCTCGAGTTCGAGGTACCGTAGATTTGATTTTGTTGATTTTGATACGGTCTTCACCGAAGCTCGGCACATAGTCCGTCTGACCACACTGCACACAATTATTGATCGGAAACTCCGCCCCGTCGTCTTCGATGTACGGCTCAGTCATATCTTCGCTCCTCTCAAAACGGGTCGGTACCGGCAAGCCCTATTTGCCTGAAAAATATCGACCACCCAGGATTTTGAGACTAGCCGGTCATTCCCGGACTTGTGATTCAGATTGTTACATGCCCGACGAATGGCCAGCGCGGCGTCCTACCTCAGCTTGACCGCCGTCCCCGTCACAAACACCACCACCATTCCACCTTTACCGGCCGGCATGCTGATCTCATAGTCGAGCCCTACCACCGCATCCGCCTGAAGCGCTCGCGCCCGCTCCTTGATCTCGTCGGTCGCCTGAATCCGCGCATCTTTCAATGCTCGCTCCAACGTTTGAGAGCGCCCACCGAAAAAATCCCGCATACCAGCAAATAGATCGCGGATCACGTTGACGCCCTGCACCGACTCGGCGCTGACGATGTCCAGGTATGCGGTGATTTGCCGGCCTTCGATGGTGTGGGTTGTGGTGGTGATCATGAGATTTCCTTTTTCATAGAGGCACGCATCATTCCCCAGCGCGGAAATGATGAACACAAAAAGCTCGCCTAGAGCAGCTTGATCATCACAGCAGTAACGGTAGCTACCGTACCAATCAACCCAGTAGCAACCGCCACTGGATACCAAAAAGTTTCACGGGTCATCTTGCCGGCCTCGGCGTTCAGCTTGCGCTGTTCAGCGATCAGTTTGACGATCTCCACATGAACCTTTTCCAGCTCCGCCTGTTTCATGGTCATTTCCTGCATAACGTGCGAATGTCCCTTCTGGATAATGGGGGTGGCGTCATTAGCGCTGCCCTTTGATTCATTTTGCACTTTGGATGAGCAAAACAAATACCCCTTCCCAAGATGGCCCAGATGAGGTGCTGGAACCAATGGAAGCACCTAACCGCCTGGCTTTCCAGCATTACTTCCCACACGCTTGGCACTTGTCCTACATCATTTTCGGATGCGTCTTGGCTGATACATCCGGGGCAATTCCGTCGCGAGGCATGAAATCCAGACACCAGAAACCACAAAACCCCTGACTTCTTTCGAAATCAGGGGTTTTGGTTACATCGAATTTGGCGGTGAAGGAGAGATTCGAACTCTCGATACAGTTTCCTGTATACACACTTTCCAGGCGTGCTCCTTAAGCCACTCGGACACTTCACCGTATCTCGTCAAACATGTTCTGTCTGTCGAGGCGCGCTAATGTAGTCGAAAGCTTTTCTGATGGCAAACTTTTTTTGCAGAATTTTCATGCGGTTAGCGATTTAGTCGTTCCGCTGGGTGCCGTGCCATGGCAAACCCGCCAATCTCCGGCTTCGCGCCCTCTTCTATATAGAGGGGAATGCGCGGCTGGCGTGGCCGGCAACGCTTGCCGGGCGGGGAAAAGGGTGACCGGACGGTCAGTCACGGCGCTTTACCTGGCCTACGGCGGTGGGTAACGTCTGCCCTACTTTATTAGAAGGATTGGCGTCATGAGTGAGTTGATTTCCTACCATCTCGAAGACGGTATCGCGACCCTGACCTTGAGCAATGGCAAGGTCAATGCCATCTCACCGGATGTGATTGTTGCGTTTAACGCTGCGCTGGATCGGGCGGTGGCGGATCGGGCGGTGGTGATCATTACCAGTCAGCCGGGCATTTTTTCGGGTGGTTATGACTTGAAGGTGATGACGGCCGGCCCTAAAGAGGCGATTGCACTGGTGGCTGCCGGTTCGACGCTGGCTCGTCGCCTGCTGTCGCACCCGTTCCCGGTGGTCGTGGCGTGCCCTGGGCACGCGGTGGCCAAGGGTGCGTTTATTCTGTTGTCGGCTGACTACCGCATTGGTGTCGATGGCCCGTTCAGCATTGGCCTGAACGAAGTGCAGATCGGCATGACCATGCACCACGCCGGTATCGAACTGGCGCGTGATCGTCTGCGCAAGTCGGCGTTTCATCGTGCGGTGATTAATGCCGAGATGTTCAATCCGCAGAGTGCTGTGGATGCCGGCTTCCTTGATGTGGTGGTGTCGGCCGAAGAGCTGCAAGGCGCAGCGCTGGCGGCGGCTCGTCAGTTGAAGAAGCTCAACATGACTGCCCATAAAAACACCAAGCTGAAAGTGCGCAAGGCGTTGCTGGAGACGCTGGACAACGCGATCATCCTGGATCAGGAGCATATGGGTTAAGCCCGAACGCGCTGTACCGAAAAGCCCGACCGTCGTGTCGGGCTTTTTCTTGCCCGCTTGGTTTAAAACCTTACAACCGCTCTAAACCGCATCTGACCCATAAGTCGGAAACATGCGCTCAAACATCGGCTATCTCCCACTTCTATAGCGGCAATTGCCGAAAACAGTGCACATCCGTACACTGCGCCACCTTTTGTCCCGGTGGGCCCTTTAAATGCTGTTTGTGTTTCGTATGTTATTGATGGGCTTGCACTTTATTCTGGCCGGCATGCTTGGGGTGATTCTCGGTCTGTGCCGGCCGTTCAATCCGGATAACAGCCGTTTATGCGCACGTTTATACGCGTGGCCGGCGATGTGCATTCTGCGTTTGCGGGTGAAGGCCGACGTCGGGCCATTAATGGATAAGCCTGACAGCTGCGTGATCATTGCCAACCACCAGTCCAACTACGATCTGTTTGTGTTCGGCAACGTGGTGCCCCGCCGCACCGTGTGCATTGGCAAGAAGAGCCTGAAGTGGGTGCCTTTATTCGGGCAGTTGTTCTGGCTGGCCGGCAATGTGTTGATCGACCGCGGCAATGCGCACAAGGCACGCCAGTCGATGCTGACCACGACTCGCACCTTGCAGCATGAAGACACCTCGATCTGGGTTTTCCCCGAAGGCACGCGCAACCTCGGCGAAGAGCTGCTGCCGTTCAAAAAAGGTGCATTCCAGATGGCGATTGCCGCGGGCGTGCCGATTGTTCCGGTGTGTGTCAGCAGTTACGTCAAACACATGCGATTGAACCGCTGGCGCAGTGGGAAGATTCTGATCCGTTCGCTGCCGGCGATTCCTACGGCTGGATTGAGTCTGGATGACATGCCGATGCTGATCGCCCAATGCCGCGAGCAGATGCGCGAATGCATCGACTCGATGGATCGGCAACTACAGGCTGCCTGAATGAAACCCGCCCTGTGCGGGTTTTCTTTTGCCTGCGAACTCTACAGATTTCGCTGACTCTGAAGCAGCAGACAAGGTTAAGCTGAATTCTGCTTGCCACTGCATTTTTGCTAATACAAAGCGCTGATAAGAAGTGAATCAAAATCATGGGTAGAGTCGTTGCTGCTGCGGTTTACAGTGCCGGTAAGAAGGTCATTAATATCACGCTCGACGAAGGCGCTGCCTGGGCAGCCAAGCCTGGCCACTTTGTCTGGATTGGTCTGGAAGAGCCGAACGCCGAAGAGCTGTTCAATCTGCAACGTCAGTTCAACCTGCATGAACTGGCCATCGAAGACGCCTTGGAAAAACACAGCCGACCGAAGCTGGAAACGTTCGGCGACGCGCTGTTTATCGTGACGTATTCGCCGGTCCGCAAGGAAGGAAAACTGGAGTTCATCGAGACTCATATCTTCGCCGGAAAAGGCTACATCATTACCGCACGCAATGGTCATTCAGCGTCCTACGCCTATGTCCGACAGCGTTGTGAGGCGCGGCCGCTGCTGCTGGAGCACGGGGAAGATTTCGTACTCTATGCCATCCTCGACTTCGTGATTGAAAACTATCAGCCCGTGGGTGAAGCGATCCATGCCGAGATCGATGAGCTGGAACACAACGTCATGCACAGCTCCTTGAACGAGCATGACATCCAGAAACTCCATAGCCTGCGCCGCGATGTATTGCGCTTGCGCCGGTATGCGGCACCGATGGTGGAGATCGGTGAGGAACTGCAAAAGCTGAGCTTTCCGTTCATCGACAAGAACATGCGCCCGTATTTCCGTGATGTGCAGATTCATGTCACGCGGCAGATGGAAGACCTGACGACCCTGGCGGACATTGCCAGCCAGACCATCGAGGTCGGGGTATTGCTGGAGGCGTCACGCCAGAGTTTGGTGCAGCGCAAGTTTGCAGCGTGGGCGGCGATTCTGGCGTTCCCGACGGCGGTGGCCGGGATCTACGGGATGAACTTCGAGAACATGCCGGAGTTGAGTTGGCATTACGGGTATTTCGGGGTATTGGGATTTATCACCGTTGGGTGCGTCGGTTTGTGGACGAGCTTCAAGCGGTCGGGGTGGTTGTAAGACCGTGGGCTTTCAGTAAGAACCGACTGCCCCCATTCGCGAGCAAGCCCGCTCCCACATTGGATCTGTGTCACGACGAAGATCCAATGTGGGAGCGGGCTTGCTCGCGAAGCTTTTAGCGTTTAACCGCCTCACCCTCAGGCTTATGCGCCACAAACCGCATCATCCACTCTGCGACGGTAGTGCCGTGATGCTCGTGTTCAAGACTGGCCATACCTTTCGAATAAATCTGCTCGCCCAGCGCTTCCTGACGAATATCCAGCAACGCCCGTGAGTAATCGTGAATGAACTCCGGATGCCCCTGGAAGCACAGCACTTGATCGTTGATGTGGTACGCGGCGAACGGGCAGAAATCGCTCGAAGCGATGACCGTAGCGTTTTCCGGCAGCGCCGTGACCTGATCCTGATGACTGATCAGCAGCGTCAGTTCTTCCCTCACCGGGCTCATCCACGGCGCCTTGGCAGCGAGTTTGTATTTGTGGGTGCCGACACCCCAGCCTTGGGTCGCCCGCTCGCTCTTGCCACCCAACAGCAGCGCCAGCAGTTGATGGCCGAAGCACACGCCCAGCAGTTTGTCGCCGCGCTCATAACGTTTCAGCAGGTACGTCTTGAGGGTTTGAATCCACGGGTCGGTGCCGAAGGAATCGGCCTTGCTGCCGGTAACCAGATACGCATCAAAGGTCAGGTCATCGCTGGGATAATCGCCCTGCATCACGTTGTACACGGTGAACTCGGCAGCGATGGGTTGCTGCGAAAACAGACGCTGGAACATCTGCCCGTAACCCTGATATTGATCGACCAGTTCCGGACGCAGGATGTCGGTTTCCAGAATGCAGATGCGTAACGACATAAAAAATACCTGACACATGATGGGAATAATGCACACCCCAGAGCCTGCCTTGAAACACGGGGGCAAGGCAAGCCCCGGAACGCGTCATCGGTCCCTTAGAACGCCCCTTAGAACAACGCGTTTTTGGCGGCTTTCTCCAACAGCAGTGCAGGTGGAGTGAAGCGCTCGCCGTACTGCTCGGCCAGGTACTGGGCGCGGGCGACGAAGTCTTTCACGCCGTACTGATTGATGAACTGCAGCGCACCGCCGGTCCATGCCGCGAAGCCGATGCCGAAGATCGAGCCGACGTTGGCATCCGCCGTCGAGGTCAGCACGCCCTCTTCCATGCAGCGCACGGTTTCGATAGCTTGGACGAACAGCAGTCGATCGCGTATGTCCTGCGGCGAAATCTGCCCATCGGCTTTCTCGAAACGGCTTTTCAGCTCAGGCCACAAATGCTTCTGCCCTGTGGCCGGGTAATCGTAGAAACCACCTCCAGCGGCCTTACCCGGACGCTTGTATTCCTTGAGCAACAAGTCAATCACGGCGAATGCCGGGTGCTCAATCAGGGTTTTCCCTTCTGCTCGCAGGTCTTTCGCTGTTTGCTCGCGGATATGGCTCATGAGGCTGAGGGAAACTTCGTCGGAGATCGCCAGAGGTCCGACGGGCATACCGGCCTTGCGCGCTTCGGTCTCGATCATCGGCGCGCTCACGCCTTCGCCGAGCATGGCGATGCCTTCGTTGGTGAAGGTGCCGAACACCCGCGAGGTAAAGAAGCCGCGACTGTCGTTGACCACAATCGGCGTTTTCTTGATTTGCAGGACGAAATCGAAACCGCGAGCCAGGGTTTCGTCGCTGGTATGGACGCCCTTGATGATTTCCACCAACGGCATTTTCTCCACGGGACTGAAGAAATGCAGGCCGATAAATTTCGTCTGGTCCGGCACGGCGATGGCCAGGCCGCTGATCGGCAAGGTCGAGGTGTTGGAGGCGATAACCGCATCCGGCCCGACGACGGCTTGCGCGGCTGATGAGACCTTGGTCTTCAGTTCGCGATCTTCAAACACCGCTTCAATGACCAAATCGCAACCGGCCAGATCCGCATCGTTTTCGGTGGCATGGATTCGCGCCAGAATTTCCTCGCGCTGCTCACGAGTTAACTGACCACGCGCAACCTTCTTGTCCAGCAACGCCGCCGAGTGCGCCTTGCCCTTCTCTGCCGCGGCGAGATTGATGTCTTTGAGTACCACGTCGATGCCGGCCAATGCGCTGACAAACGCGATGCCCGCGCCCATCATCCCGGCACCGAGCACGCCGACTTTCTTCGTCACGTAAGGCGCTATGCCTTGGGGCCGAGAGCCGCCGGCATTGATTTCATTGAGCTGAAACCAGAACGTGCCAATGAGGTTTTTCGACACCTGGCCGGTGGTCAGCTCGGTGAAGTAGCGGGTTTCGATCAGGTGCGCCGTGTCGAAATCCACTTGAGCGCCTTCCACCGCAGCACAGAGGATTTTCTCCGGCGCGGGCAGGCAGCCCTGGGTTTTGCTGCGCAGAATCGATGGCGTGATAGCAAGCATCGGCGCGAGCTTGGGATCCGACGGCGTGCCGCCAGGAATCTGATAACCCTTCACGTCCCAGCGCTGCACAGCGACCGGGTGATCGACAATCCACGCCCGCGCCTTGGCCATCAGTTCATCGCGATCGGCGGCCAACTCGTCGATCAACCGCGCCTGCAACGCCTGTTGCGGGCGGATTTTCTTGCCTTCAAGCAAATACGGCAGAGCTTTTTCGATGCCCAGCATGCGGACCATGCGCACTACCCCGCCGCCGCCCGGCAGCAGGCCAAGAGTGACTTCCGGCAGGCCCAGCAGCACCGACGGATCGTCCAGCACCACGCGATGGTGGCACGCCAGGCAGATTTCCCAACCACCACCAAGCGCCGCACCGTTAATGGCGGCGACCACCGGTTTTCCGAGGGTTTCCAGGGTACGCAGTTGACCCTTGAGGATCAGCACCATGTCGTAAAAGGCTTTGGCTTCGGGTTTGCCGACTTTGATCAGTTCATTGAGGTCGCCGCCGGCGAAGAAGGTTTTCTTGGCCGAAGTGATGATGACGCCGGCAATGGCGTCCTTTTCAGCGACCAATCGGGCGACGCAGGTGGCCATGGCGTCGCGGTAGACCGCGTTCATGGTGTTGGCACTCTGGCCCGGCATATCGATGGTCAGGACAACGATTTGATCCTGGCCCTTTTCGTAACGGATGGCTTGGGTCATGGCAATGTTCCTTGAAGTCAGGGCTCAGAGGCGTTCGATGATGGTGGCAATGCCCATGCCGCCGCCGACACACAATGTCGCCAGGCCATAGCGCAGGCGCCGGGCTTCCAGTTCATCGAGCAGCGTGCCGAGAATCGCGCAGCCGGTGGCGCCGAGCGGGTGGCCCATGGCGATGGAGCCGCCGTTGACGTTGACCTTGTCCGGGTCGATGGCCATGTCCTTGATGAACTTGAGCACCACCGAGGCGAACGCTTCGTTGACTTCGAACAGGTCGATGTCTTCGACCCGTAGCCCGGCCTTGGCCAGCGCCTTGCGGGTCGCCGGCGCGGGGCCGGTGAGCATGATGGTCGGATCGGTGCTGGTGACCGCCGTGGCAACAATTCGCGCTCGGGGCTGCAAGCCCAGCGCCCGGCCCTTCGCTTCGGAGCCGATCAGCATCAGCGCCGCGCCATCGACGATCCCGGAGCTGTTGCCCGGCGTATGAACGTGGTTAATCCGCTCCACCTGGCTGTAAACCCGCAATGCGGTGGCGTCGAAGCCCATTTGCCCGATCATTTCGAAGCTCGGCTTGAGCTTGCCCAGGCCTTCCATCGTTGAGTCGGCACGAATGAACTCATCGTGATCGAGCAGGATGATGCCGTTCTGGTCCTGCACCGGCACCAGCGACTTGTTGAATGAACCATTCGCCCGCGCCCGCGCTGCCTTCTGCTGGGAGTGCAAGGCGAAGGCATCGACGTCCTGACGGCTGAAACCTTCAATCGTGGCGATCAGGTCCGCACCCACGCCCTGGGGCGTGAAGTGGTTGTGCAAATTGGTTTCCGGGTCCAGCGCCCAAGCCCCGCCATCGCTGCCCATGGGCACGCGGGACATCGACTCGACGCCACCGACCACCACCAGGTCTTCGAAGCCGGAACGCACTTTCATCGCGCCGAGGTTCACCGCTTCCAGCCCCGACGCGCAGAAGCGATTGAGCTGCATACCGGCCACGCTGACGTCCCAATCGGCCACCTGCGTGGCGGTCTTGGCGATGTCAGAACCCTGATCGCCGATGGGCGTCACGCAGCCGAGCACCACATCATCGACCTGACTGGTGTCCAAGGACGTGCGCTGCTGCAGCGCCGTCAACAATCCGGCCACCAGATTCACTGGCTTGACGCTGTGCAAGGCGCCATTGGCCTTGCCTTTACCACGGGGCGTGCGTAACGCGTCGAATATCAAAGCCTGGGTCATGACGTCCTCGAAACCTGATGGTGAATGAAGATCAAAAGATCAAAAGATCGCAGTCTTCGGCGGCTCCTGCAGGAGACCGTGTGACCCTGATCTTTATGCCCTCACCTTATGCCGAGCAGCCGTGGATTCAATGACCACAGTGCTCATTGACGTTGACGCTCACGCTCAGACGAACGGTAGTCTGCTACCGGATAAACCGATTCCCATCACCAAGCTGTCTAGCAAACGGGCGCCCAAGAAGCTGGCCATAAGCCTCATGCCTTTTTTGCAGCGATGAGTGCTAATTCCATACGAAATGGATCTAAGTCAAGCCTGACGCGGACCCTAAGGTAAACCTGTACGAAGTTGTCGTCGGGTTTTGCCGAGGCACTCGTCGCCCTACAGGAAGTGCAACGCTCTGCCGTCATGGATATGCAGGCAGGCACCAGGAAATAACAAAAAAGGCGGTCAAGCCATGTTCAAGCATTCGAAAGTTCGTCAAGCCGGGCTCATTCTATTTGCCACTACGCTGTTGTTGATTTTGCCGAACCTGACCAAGGTGATCGGCTGATCGAGCATCAGGGTTTTCATTTCGCCTGATAAAAATGTGATTGGCTCGCTATTCGAGCCGTCGTGGCTGTGCCAACCTTTGCGGCACATCCACGACATGGACGGCGATCACTTGAAAGCGCTCATTGTGTTTGGGGCCTTGCTGCTCAGCATGCCTCTGTCTGCCGCACAGCTGAATCTGGAGCTGGGCGCAAGTTCTCGCACCTGGCAGACCGAGCAATTGCTCAAGCATCCTCAGGTTCAGACCATCACGATCACCAACGACGTTTCCTACAAACGGGACATGAGCTACCGTGCCGTGCCGTTGGCGGCGTTGTTGACGGGCATCAAGCCTGAGGATCATCTGCAAGCCGTTGCCCTGGACGGTTTTGCCGCCGAACTGGCCGCCGCACCGTTGCTCAATACCCAAGGCGCGCGGGCCTGGCTGGCGATTGAAGACCCGGCCAGGCCGTGGCCACCGTTGTCAGAGGGCAAGCCCAGTGCGGGGCCGTTTTACCTGGTCTGGACCGATCCGCAAACGGGCAATATCAGCCCCGAGCAATGGCCGTTCGAAGTAGCGAGCATCAAGCGCATGGCCCCGGTGGCCGAGCGCTTCCCTGCCCTGCTGCCCGATCCTGCGCTGAAGGCGGACGATCCGGTGAACAAGGGCTTTGCGCTGTTTCAGAAGAACTGCCTGGCGTGTCATCGATTGAATGGCGCGGGGGATGCGCAGTTCGGGCCGGACCTGAATATTCCGTTCAACCCGACCGAGTACTTCGGCGCGGATTTCCTCAAGCGCTACATTCGTGATCCGCAGAGCTTGCGTCAGTGGCCACAGGCGAAGATGCCGGCGTTCGCGACGACCGTGTTGCCGGAGGGGGATCTGGAGTTATTGGTGGGGTATTTGAAGCACATGGCGGGGCGCAAGGTGAAGCCCTGAAGACATCCCTCCCTGTCAGTGATCGTTCCCACGCTCCGCGTGGGAATGCAGCCCGTGACGCTCTGCGTCACATCCAAAGCCGAACGCGGAGCGTCCGTGGAGGCATTCCCACGCAGAGCGTGGGAACGATCGGTGGTAGGTTACTGCTGTTGCACCGAAATCACCGGCGCAGGCGTCGGCGAGACAAACACCTTCGCATGCATCTGCTCCCCCCCACCGCCACGGCGCATGCCGCGCACCGGACAGGCGTCGAGGTAATCCAGCCCCACGGCCAGTTTCAGGTGACGCTCCGGGCGGGCCAGTTCGTTGGTCACGTCGAAGCTGTACCAGGCGTCATCCAGCCAGGCTTCAGCCCAGGCGTGACTGGCCAGGTGTTCGCTATTCTCACTGTACAAATACCCCGACACATAACGCGAGGGAATGCCCAGGCTGCGAGCGCAGGCGAGAAACGCATGGGTGTGGTCCTGGCAGACCCCGGAACGCCCGGCGAAAGCCTGGGCGGCGCTGGTGTCTACTTCCGTTGAACCCGGCGTGTAGGTCATGTGCTGGTTCAGGCCATGCATCAAATCGATCAGCGCCGTACGATCCCGGCGTTGTTTGCAGGCCTTCTCGGCGAATGCACGCAGCGCTTCGTCGGCTTCGGTCAGGCGCGTGAAGCGCAGGAACGGCAGCGCCGACTGGCTTTCATGCTCGGCTTCGCGCAGTTCGTCGATGTCCACCTGCCCTCGGGCGCCGATAATGATTGCCTCGTGGGGTTCGTCCAGGGTCAGCACATGCAGAATGTTGCCGAACGGATCGAGTTGCGCACGCACCGGGCGTGGCAGGTCGAGCTGCCAGCTGAGCACGTGTTGGCGCTCGCTGTCGTGTGGGGTCAGTCGCAGGTACTGGATGCTCGCCCGCACCTGATCTTCGTAGTGATAGGTGGTCTCGTGGCTAATGGAAAGTCTCATGCAGCCTCCAGGTAGGAACTGTGTATGGCGTTGCCCAACTGGCGCACCAGCGGGATGAACTCGGTCAGCCAGGCGTGCAGGCCTTCGTCGAGAATTTCGTTGATACCGGTGTAGCGCAGGCGCGCATCCATTTCCGCGGCCAAACGCTGGGCAGGACGGCCGTTGGCCCCCGGCAGGCTGGCGAGGATCTGGTCGATTTCTTCGGTGCAGGCCCGCAGGGAGCGCGGCACGTCGGCGCGCAGCAGCAACAACTCGGCCACATGCCGGGCGCCGGGAGCGTCGCGATAGATCTCGGTATAGGCCTCGAACGACGACAAGGCCCGCAGCAACGCGCTCCACTGGTAATAGGCGTGAGCCGTGCCGTCGCGGACCGCTTCGGCCTGATCGCCGGCCATTTCGTAACGGGCGTCGAGCAGGCGCAAGGTGTTGTCAGCCCTTTCGATAAAGGTGCCCAGACGAATGAACCGAAACGCGTCATTACGCATGATGGTGCCGTAGGACGCGCCGCGGAACAGGTGGGAACGTTCCTTGATCCACTCACAGAAACGGCTCATGCCGTAGCGACTCAAGCCCTGCTCGGCGATCCCGCGAATCTCCAGCCAGGTGGCGTTGATGTTTTCCCACATGTCGGCGGTGATTCGCCCACGCACCGCATGGGCGCTGGCTCGCGCGGCACCGAGGCAGCTGTAGATGCTCGCCGGGTTGGCCGCATCCAAAGCGAAGAAATGCAGCAGTCGTTCGGCATGCAGATTGCCGTGACGCTCCAGATAATCGTCCAGAGTGCCGGTGATCAGCAACGGCATGGCGAGTTCGTGCAAGCCATCGCCACGACCGTCCTGAGGCATCAGTGACAGCGAATAACTGATGTCGAGCATCCGTGCGAGGTTTTCCGCCCGTTCCAGGTAACGCGACATCCAATACAGATCCGAGGCAGTTCTACTTAACATGGCAGGCTTCCTTCAATCCTCGACCACCCAGGTGTCCTTGGTTCCGCCACCCTGGGAGGAATTCACCACCAGGGAGCCTTCGCGCAAGGCGACACGGGTCAAACCGCCGGGCACAACCCGGGTTTCGCGGCCAGACAATACAAACGGACGCAGGTCGATATGGCGTGGAGCGATGCCGTTTTCGACAAAGGTCGGACAGGTCGATAAAGACAACGTCGGTTGGGCGATGTACGCGTGGGGCTTGGCTTTGATCCGCTCGCGGAAAGATTCGATTTCCGCCGCCGTCGCCGCCGGCCCCACCAGCATTCCGTAACCACCGGAGCCCTGGGTTTCCTTGACCACCAGCTCTGGAAGATTGGCCAGCACGTGGGACAGCTCAGAGGGATTACGACACTGCCATGTCGGCACGTTCTTCAGGATCGGCTCTTCATCCAGGTAGAAACGAATCATGTCCGTGACGAAGGGGTACACCGACTTGTCATCCGCGACCCCGGTGCCGATGGCATTCGCCAGCACCACGTTGCCGGAACGGTAGGACGACAACAGCCCTGGAACGCCAAGCATCGAGTCCGGGTTGAACGCCAACGGATCGAGGAAGGCATCGTCGAGGCGACGATAGATCACGTCGACGGCTTTCGGCCCGTCCGTGGTGCGCATGAACACCTTGTCATCACGCACGAACAGGTCCGCACCTTCCACCAGTTCGACACCCATTTCCCGGGCCAGAAACGCATGCTCGAAAAACGCGCTGTTGAAACGCCCCGGCGTCAGTACCACCACGCTCGGGTTGTCGATCGGGCTGGAACTTTTCAAGGTATCGAGCAACAGGTTCGGATAGTGGTCGATCGGCGCGATGCGCTGGGCTGCGAACAATTCGGGGAACAATCGCATCATCATCTTGCGATCTTCGAGCATGTAGCTCACGCCGCTGGGGGTACGAAGATTGTCTTCGAGCACGTAGTACGTGCCGTCGCCATCGCGTACCAGGTCGACGCCGGAAATGTGCGAATAGATATCGCGGTGCAGATCCAGCCCTTGCATCGCCAACTGGTATTGCTCGTTGGCCAGCACTTGCTCGGCCGGGATGATGCCGGCCTTGATGATGCGCTGCTCGTGATAGAGGTCGGCAAGGAACATGTTCAATGCCTTGACCCGCTGAATGCAGCCGCGCTCGACGACCCGCCATTCACTGGCGGGGATACTGCGGGGAATGGTGTCGAAGGGAATCAGGCGCTCTGTCCCTTGCTCATCACCATAGAGCGTGAAGGTAATCCCGGCACGATGAAATAACAGATCAGCCTCGCGTCGCCGTTGTGCCAAAAGCTCGTCAGGCGTTTCGGCCAGCCAACGGGCAAACTCCCGATAATGCGGGCGGACCTGGCCGCCGGCATCGTACATCTCATCAAAATAGGTGCGGATCATGCCGTACTCCTTGTCACCCGGACATCCAGGCCTTCGCAAGGCCCGTGCCATCGGCATAAACGCTTTGATATCAATCAGTTGGATAATGACGCTGCACGCACCGCACCAATCCTGTGCGGTAAATGCCCCAACCTGATCGCCCCCGCTTCATGGCGAAGCAATGCTGTCGCCTATCAGCAGCATAGCCAGAGTTGATTTCACTGCCCGGGGGGCGATGCGGATAATCGGCGCATTCGCTGGAAAACCTGACCGAAACTTCCCTTTAACCGCCTGCTCAGGCGGTTTTTTTTGTTTTTTTGAAACGTTATGAATCAAAAACCCAGATCAAAAGATCGCAGCCTCGTTTCACCTGTAGGAGCTGTCGAGTGAAACGAGGCTGCGATCTCTTGATCTTCCCCACAAACGAAAACGGCCAACCCAAAGGTCAGCCGTTGCTGAGTGTTGTCACTGTTCATAAAGTTATGCGAGTAGCCCTCGTACCTCCTGCTTGACGCCCCATCCTTCGATGATACCGCCCAGAGGCTCGACCACCGCCTCGAAGTCCTGCTCAAAGTCGCCGATCCCGTCGTAGGTGGCGTACATCACTTTGCTCAGTTCCAGATGCCACGCGCCGTCATCGCGCACGCTGATCTGGGCATTCAAGGATTCACCACAAAAATGACCTGCCGCCCTGCGTGCCCGCTCCTCGTCCGGGAAAATGGCGTAGAACTCGATGGGATGGAATCGTGAAAAGTCGAAACCGCCTTCTTTCATGCGGCGCAGCACGCTGCTGCTGATGTCTTCTTGATAGGCTGTGCTCATGAAACGTCCCCCTCAGACTGATGGATAGACTTTCCGTATTCCCTGCACTTTCAACCGATTGGTGAGAGCGATACGGCAACAGAGGTTGCCGACGGGAAACAAGCATGTAGCTGACAAGACCAGACCTTAGCGAGTCATTCGCTGATCTCGCTTGCAGAGTAGCCCCAAGATAGAGCTGCTGCCAAGGTCTGGGTGTGAATGTGACAAGAGGTGTATCAGATCGGGGTAATACTGATGATTTCAATGCTGTTCTGGGATTTCAGACTTTTGACGGTCGGATCATCGGTACGACCCTCCAGATCATTGAGATCCAGTTCGGCAGCGATCGGCAGGCGTCGGGCGCGAATGAGTTTGGCGGCTTGCTCGCTATTCGGGCATTCCTCGCACTCGAAGAGTTCGTCCACTGTTTCACCGTGATCATCCACGAAAGTGATTTTCCACTTTTGCATCGGTGCCTCCTCGATAAAACCCATGGATGGGCTTACTTCTATCTGGACTTTACCCCTGACTGATCGTTCAACGGATTACCGCATGTCGGCATGAAAAAAAACACAGAACCTGTGGGAGCTTGCTCGCGAAGTCGACATGTGGATTGACTGAACATGACAGGTCGAACCTCACGTTATGGCTCGACCTAATCTTGTGGGAGCGGGGGGGGGGGGGGGGGGGGGGGGGGGGGGGGGGGGGGGGGGGGGGGGGGGGGGGGGGGGGGGGGG
>NZ_JBXAOA010000018.1:0-116569 GCF_058802325.1 Pseudomonas sp. GW822-FHT02E03
CCCCCCCCCTCCCCCCCCCCCCCCCCTCCTCCCCCCCCCCCCCCCCCCCCCCCCCCCCCCCCCCCAAGCCTGGCTCCTACGAAAAACTTAGGGCAGCCTCTTCTGTGGAGGATCAGGCGTTGGCAGGGCGCAGGGAGTAGGTTTTCAACTGGCCGGCGAAGTCACGCAGGGATTGAATCCCGCTGGCCTCGGCCTCGTGTACCCAGTCCTTGATGGCAGCCAGCATGTCGTGACCATTTGAGCTGGTCTTGACCCAGATCTGTTGCAAGGCCAGGCGTTTCTCGTAAATTACCTTCAGCGCCTGGCTGTGCTCGAGCATGGTCTGGATGCGCATATGGTGCTTGTCGTCCAGCAGGCTGGTTTCCCGCGACAGCAAACGCTTGGCCCGGTGGAACTGATGACGGACCGAGTGATCGACCTTTTCCAGCTCTTGCTTGACCAGCGGCGCGATCACCAGCTTGCGGTATTGAGCCATGATCTGGAAGCGGTTGTTGAGGATCGCCATGGCAGTGTCCATGTCCAGGCTGCCTTTGCCTTCAACGCGGTGGGCGATCGGCGCAACCCGCTGGACCTTGGCCAGACGCAGGAAGCTGAAAACCTGGATCCAGGCCCAGCCGAGGTCGAATTCCCATTTCTTCACCGACAGTTTGGCGGAGTTAGGGTAGGTGTGATGGTTGTTATGCAGTTCTTCGCCGCCGATCAGGATGCCCCAAGGCACCAGATTGGTCGCCGCATCGCGGCATTCGAAGTTGCGGTAGCCGATGGCATGGCCCAGGCCATTGACCACGCCTGCGGCCCACACCGGGATCCACATCATCTGGATGGCCCAGATGGTGATGCCGATGGTGCCGAACAGCAGCAGGTCGATGACGCCCATGATCGCCACGCCCAACAGGGGGAAGCGGCTGTAGAGGTTGCGTTCGATCCAGTCTTCGGGGCAGTTCTTGCCGTAGATGCGCAGGGTCTCGGGGTTTTCCGCTTCGGCGCGGTACAGCTCGGCGCCTTTGCGCAGAACGGTGGACAGCCCCTTGATGACCGGGCTGTGCGGGTCGTCGACGGTTTCGCATTTGGCGTGGTGTTTGCGGTGGATGGCGGTCCACTCACGGGTGTTCTGCGCCGTGGTCAACCACAGCCAGAAGCGGAAAAAATGTTTCAGGCCGGCATTGAGCTCAAGCGAGCGATGGGCTGAATAGCGATGCAGATAAACCGTGACGCCGACGATCGTCACGTGGGTCATCAGTAGGGTGACTGCCACCAGTGACCAGGGCGATAAGCCAAGAAAACCTTCGTACCACATAGCCTATAGGACCCTCGATAAAGAAAAAAACAGCCGTTGCATTATCACTTAGCCCACAGATAAAACCAGTCGCCCTTTCAGATAAGAGTGGCTGGATGTGTCTTTAATCTATAATTCCAGCCTTTTTGTAGGGACATGGCCGTTCTAATGTCAGCCACCTATCGCGATGCTTTGCGTGCAGCGCTGCTCTACCTGGTGCTTTCCGTCGCCTGGTTCCAGTTTAGTGGTTATTTACTGAACAGGTTCTTCGATAGTTCCCCCGACCTGCTGCGCTGGCAGCTGATCAACGGTTATGCCTGGGTGGCGTTCAGTGCCGGGCTGATCTTCATTGCGCGGGCGCGATTGTTTCGCTGTCTGGGTGTCGGCGCCAAGTTGCGTGAGCGTAATGCAGACAGGGAACGTTTGCGTCAGGCGGCAGCGGTGTTCGATTGCACCCGTGAAGGGGTGCTGGTCACTAATAGCAACGGGTTGATCGTCCATGTGAACCGGGCGTTCATGGAAATCACCGGCTATCAGCGTGAAGAAGTGCTGGGGCAGCGACCGAACATGTTCAAGTCGGGCCATCACCCGCCGGTTTTCTACCAGGTGATGTTCGCGGCACTCGACAGCCTTGGTGAGTGGAGCGGAGAAATCTGGAATCGCCGTAAAAACGGCGAGATCTACCCGCAATGGCAGACGATCCGCCTCATTCGCGACGATCAGGGACGGCTCAGCCAGTACGTTGCGGTGTTTTCCGACATCAGCGCGATCAAGAACTCCGAGCATGAATTGACGCATCTGGCCCATCACGATCCGTTGACCGATCTGCCCAATCGCCTTCTGCTAACCGACCGTGCCGGGCAGGCCGTGGCCTCGGCGCAGGTCCACAAGCGCGGTTGCGCGTTGCTGATGATCGACCTCGATCATTTCAAGTTGATCAATGACAGTCTCGGTCACAGTGTCGGTGACCAACTGCTCAAGGCTGTGGCTGAGCGCCTGAATGCCTTGTTCGGCCCGGGTAACACACTGGCGCGGCTCAGCGGCGACGAATTTGCTGTATTGACTGAAAACTGCCCGCAACCGGGGCATGCCGCGGCGCTGGCTCAGCGAGTCATCGATGGCCTTAAGGAACCGTTCCAGATCGACGGGCATCCACTATTTATCAACGCCAGCATCGGCATCAGCCTGTTTCCAAGCGATGCCTTGAGTGCCGAGCAACTGTTGCGCAACGCCGACTCGGCGCTGTTCAAGGCCAAGAGCGCTGGCCGCGACGGCTATGCCCTCTACACCGAAGAATTGACCGCGCACGCCCAGCAGCGCGTCGAGATCGCATTCCAATTGCGCCGAGCGCTGGAGCAGCAGCAATTGCGGGTTTATTACCAACCCGTGCATGACCTCAAAACCAGTCGCCTGATCGGCGTCGAGGCTCTCGTGCGCTGGGAGCATCCGCAACGTGGGTTGGTGTCGCCGGCTGAATTCATCCCCATCGCCGAACGCACCGGGCTGATTGCCGAGATCGATGCCTGGATCATGCGTCAGGCCTGCCAGCAGATGTGCCAGTGGCAAGCGGCGGGCGTGGTGTTGTCGTTTGTCGCGGTGAACGTTTCTTCTCGCCTGTTCGCCCGACGCGAGTTGTATCAGCAGGTGGCTCAGGTGCTGCACGACACCGGGCTGGATCCGGCGTATCTGGAGCTGGAAGTCACCGAAAGCGCGGTGATGGAAGACCCGGAAATGGCGCTGGAGCAGATGCATCGCTTGCGCGAGTTGGGCGTGCGGCTGGCCATCGATGACTTCGGCACGGGCTATTCATCGTTGCTGCGGCTCAAGCGTTTGCCGGTGCAAAAGCTCAAGATCGATCAGGGGTTTGTCGCAGGCTTGCCGGGTGATGAGGACGACGCGGCGATCGCGCGGGTAATCATTGCGCTGGCGCAGAGCATGGGGATGCAAGTGCATGCCGAGGGGATCGAGCAGGTCGAGCAGGCGAGTTTCCTGTTCGAGCATGACTGCGATTTGGGGCAGGGGTACTGGTTTGGGCGGCCAGTGCCGGCGGCGTCATTGGATTGGGCCCGGGCGCCAACGATTGGATGAGCGCCTGATCTGCTTTTGATCGTTCCCACGCTCTGCGTGGTAATGCATCCAGTGACGCTCTGCGTCACCTCGATCAGGGACGCAGAGCGTCCCGGGCGGCATTCCCACGCGGAGCATGGGAACAATCAGTCTTCTGGTTATATAAACATTCTTAAATAGTATTTTTAAGAATATCTACGCCTATCTACTATTGCCCTACGCCGTAAGCAGTGCCCGCCACTGCCAGGCATATCTCATTAAGGAGCAGCACCATGAGCGCATCCCTACGTAGTGTTGACGGGCAGGACGAAGCCACCATTTTGCGTGAGATCCAAAGCGCTTTGCGCGATCTGCGCTTTGGCGCGGTGGAAATCACCGTGCATAACGCCCAGGTGGTTCAGATCGAACGCAAGGAGAAATTCCGTTTGCAGAGCCCGGGCAACAAGCCGAGCTGAAGCGAAAGATTGAAAGATCAAAAGATCGCAGCCTTCGGCAGCTCCTACGGGAGACTGATGTAAAGGCTGCGATCTTCGAACAGGCAACCCGTTCCAGAAGACCATAAGAAAAAGCCAACACATCAAGAATTCCAGGAGCTTTCACCATGTCGTCGATTCGTCATTTTGCTTTGGCCGCCCTGGCCAGTGCCCTTTTTGCTGGTTCCGCGGTTGCCAAGGATTACGAGCTGCTCAACGTGTCGTATGACCCGACCCGTGAGCTGTACCAGGAGTACAACGCCGAGTTCATCAACTTCTGGAAAAAGGACCACGCGGGCGACAACGTGAAAATCCAGCAGTCCCACGGTGGTTCGGGCAAGCAGGGCCGGGCGGTGATCGACGGTCTGCGGGCCGATGTGGTGACCCTGGCCCTGGCCGGTGATATCGATGAAGTCGCCAAGCTCGGCAAGAGCCTGCCGGTCGACTGGCAGAAGCGTCTTCCGGACGCGAGCACACCTTACACCTCGACCATCGTGTTCCTGGTGCGCAAGGGCAACCCGAAAGGCATCAAGGACTGGGGCGACCTGACCAAAAACGGCGTGGAAGTCATCACCCCGAACCCGAAAACCTCCGGCGGCGCACGCTGGAACTTCCTCGCGGCCTGGGCTTATGGCCTGAAAGCCAACGGCGGTAATGAAGCCAAGGCCAAAGAGTACGTGCAGACCCTGTTCAAACACGTGCCTGTGCTGGACACCGGTGCTCGCGGCTCGACCATCACCTTCGTCAACAACGGTCAGGGCGATGTGTTGTTGGCCTGGGAAAACGAGGCCTTCCTGGCGTTGAAAGAAGACGGTGGCGCTGACAAGTTCGACATCGTTGTACCGTCGCTGTCGATCCTGGCCGAACCACCGGTGGCCGTGGTCGACAAGAACGCCGAGAAAAAGGGCAACACTGACATTGCCGAGGCGTACCTCAAGCACCTGTACAGCCCGGCCGGCCAGGAAATCGCGGCGAAAAACTTCTATCGTCCACGTGACAAAGAGGTGGCCGCCAAGTACGCCAAACAGTTCCCGACACTGGAGCTGGTGACCATCGACAAGGACTTCGGCGGCTGGAAAACCGCGCAACCGAAATTCTTCAATGACGGTGGCGTGTTCGACCAGATTTATCAGGCGCAGTAACCTGAAATAGATCTGCCAATGCGCAATCCATGTGGGAGAGGGCTTGCTCGCGAAGACAGCGACACAGTCAATATTGATGTCGCCTGACGCACCGCCTTCGCGAGCAAGCCCGCTCCCACAGGTTTAGCACTTAAGTGGCTGGCATTGGCTAACGGGCCCCGATTTCACCGTCGGGGCTTAGCGCGTTCTCAACCAAGGACTTTTATGTCGCGTCGTATCTCCCCCGTCATACCCGGCTTCGGGCTGACGCTGGGCTACACCTTGGTGTACCTCAGCTTGATTGTGCTCATTCCACTGGCGGCGATGTTCGTGCATGCCGCTCAACTTACCTGGGAGCAGTTCTGGGCGATCATCTCGGCGCCACGGGTGCTCGCGGCGTTGAAGCTGAGTTTCGGCACCGCGCTCTATGCCGCGATCATCAACGGCATCATTGGCACGCTGCTGGCCTGGGTGCTGGTGCGCTACACGTTCCCGGGACGCAAAGTCATCGACGCGATGATCGACCTGCCCTTTGCTTTGCCCACAGCGGTGGCCGGTATCGCGCTGACCGCGCTGTACACCCCCACCGGCCTGGTGGGTCAGTTCGCGGCGGACCTGGGTTTCAAGATCGCCTACACCCCCCTCGGCATCACCCTGGCGCTGACTTTTGTAACACTTCCATTCGTAGTACGTACGGTACAGCCTGTACTGGCCGATATCCCGCGTGAAGTGGAGGAAGCGGCGGCTTGCCTGGGGGCAAAACCGTTACAGGTTTTCCGCCATATCCTGGTGCCGGCGCTGCTGCCAGCCTGGCTGACCGGTTTCGCCTTGGCCTTTGCCCGCGGGGTCGGCGAGTACGGTTCGGTGATTTTCATCGCCGGCAACATGCCGATGAAAACCGAAATTCTGCCGCTGCTGATCATGGTCAAACTCGACCAGTACGATTACACCGGCGCCACCTCCATTGGTGTACTGATGCTGGTGGTTTCCTTTGTCCTGTTGCTGCTGATCAACTTGCTGCAGCGGCGCATCGAAACCCCATAAGGAGGCGCGAAAAATGTCCCAATCGTCTATTGCAGCAGCCTCCTCGAACGCCGCCCGCCGTGGCAGTGCCACGTCGCGGCGAGTCTTGATCGGCCTCGGCTGGCTGATCTTCGCGCTGTTTTTGTTATTGCCGTTGTTCATCGTGGTGTCCCAAGGCCTGAAACTGGGCCTGGGTGCGTTCTTCACCGCGATCTTCGAGCCGGACGCCTTGTCGGCGTTGAAACTCACCGTGATCGCGGTGCTGATCTCGGTGCCGCTGAACCTGGTGTTCGGTGTCAGCGCGGCATGGTGCGTGAGCAAATATTCGTTCCGTGGCAAGAGCATGCTGGTGACCCTGATCGACCTGCCGTTCTCGGTGTCGCCGGTGATCGCCGGTCTGGTCTATGTATTGATGTTCGGCGCCCAGGGCCTGTTCGGCCCATGGTTGCAGGACCACGACATCCAGATCGTCTTCGCCTTGCCGGGCATCGTGCTGGCGACGATTTTCGTCACTGTGCCGTTCGTGGCACGTGAGCTGATCCCGCTGATGCAGGAACAAGGCACTCAGGAGGAAGAGGCCGCGCGCCTGCTTGGCGCCAATGGCTGGCAGATGTTCTGGCACGTCACCGTTCCCAATATCAAATGGGGCCTGATCTATGGCGTGGTGCTCTGCACTGCGCGAGCGATGGGGGAGTTCGGTGCGGTGTCGGTGGTTTCCGGGCACATTCGCGGGGTGACCAACACCTTGCCGCTGCACGTCGAGATCCTCTACAACGAATACAACCACGTGGCCGCGTTCGCCGTGGCGAGCCTGTTGCTGATCCTGGCGCTCTTCATCCTGCTGCTCAAGCAGTGGAGCGAAAACCGTATTAACCGCCTGCGCGCCAGCGCCGCGGAGGAATAAGTCATGTCGATCGAAGTGCGTAACGTCAGCAAGAACTTCCACGCGTTCAAGGCGCTGGACAACATCAGCCTGGACATTCAAAGCGGCGAACTCGTGGCGCTGCTCGGCCCGTCCGGCTGCGGCAAGACCACGTTGCTGCGAATCATCGCCGGCCTGGAAACCCCGGATCAGGGCAACATCGTGTTCCATGGTGAAGACGTCTCCGGCCACGACGTGCGTGATCGCAATGTCGGTTTCGTGTTCCAGCACTACGCTCTGTTCCGGCACATGACGGTGTTCGACAACGTCGCGTTCGGCCTGCGCATGAAGCCGAAAAGCCAGCGTCCGAATGAAAGCCAGATCGCGGTAAAAGTCCACGAACTGCTGAACATGGTGCAACTGGATTGGTTGGCCGATCGCTACCCGGAACAACTCTCCGGCGGCCAGCGTCAACGCATCGCATTGGCCCGTGCCTTGGCGGTGGAACCGAAAGTCCTGCTGCTCGACGAACCCTTCGGCGCGCTGGATGCCAAGGTCCGTAAAGAGCTGCGTCGCTGGCTCGCACGGCTGCACGAAGACATCAACCTGACCTCGGTGTTCGTGACCCACGACCAGGAAGAGGCGATGGAAGTCGCCGATCGTATCGTGGTGATGAACAAGGGCGTGATCGAGCAGATCGGCTCACCGGGCGACGTCTACGAAAACCCGGCCAGCGATTTCGTCTATCACTTCCTTGGCGACTCGAACCGTCTGCATTTGGGCGAAGACCGGCACGTGCTGTTCCGTCCACACGAAGTGTCGCTGTCGCGTCATGAACTGGAAGACCACCACGCGGCTGAAGTGCGGGATATTCGTCCGCTGGGCGCGACTACGCGGGTGACGCTGAAGGTCGAAGGTCAAAGCGAGCTGATCGAAGCCGAAGTGGTGAAGGATCACGACAGCCTGGTCGGATTGGCCAAGGGCGAAACGCTATTCTTCAAGCCCAAGGTCTGGCAGAAAGTCGCCAACATTTAAGGGCAAAAGCATCGCGGGCAAGCCCGCTCCCACAGGGGATTTGTGAACGACACAGCTCACTGTGGGAGCGGGCTTGCCCGCGATGGCGTCCTACGCCGCGGCGTTCTTCTGGCGCAAACGCACACCGCCCACTCGCGCCTCGATCTGCTCTTTCAGCTCACGCCGCATCCCGAGCAAAAACGCCAACTCAACCACCACGAACAGCGGCCCGACAATCAACCCCGTCACGTCATCGACAAACGCCGGTTTGCGTCCCTCGTAATAATGACCGACAAACTGAATCGCCCACCCCACCACAAACATCCCGATGCCGCTGGCCAGCCAGACCAGCGTACTTTGCTGCGCGAGTACCTGGCCCGCCCAAATGCACAGACCGAGCAACACGGTCATCAACACCCCAAGACGCACCTCCAGACGCAGGTAAAACCACGCCGATGCCATCGCGACCAGCACCGCCGGCGAAATCCAGCCTGCGCCCCATTGCGGCCGCGACAGCAACACCGCAACCGCCACTACAATCAGCGGGATACCGATAAAGTGGCTGGCAATATTGCGCGGGTCACGGTGGTAGGCGGCGTATTGACTGAGATGGTCAACGAGGCTTTTCATTGTTATTCCTCCTGTAGGGTGATGGATGATGCTCCGGTTTTCATCTCTCGCTCTGTCAGCCAGGCGACAATTTCCAGGAGTTTTCATGGACATGCAGATTTGGCGTTCTCGCCTGGATACGGGGCAGTGGTTCAGTCATTTACCTGTTCCTTTACAGGATAGTCTGCTGGCTGCGGCCCGGGTTCGGCGCCTGTCGTCGGGGCAACTGCTATTCAAGCGCGGTGATCCGCCATGCGGGCTGTATGCAGTGCTCGAAGGTTCGGTGCGTATTGGCGCGGTGAGCGAGCAGGGCAAGGAAGCGCTGCTGAGCCTGGTGGAGTCGCCGCACTGGTTCGGCGAAATCTGCCTGTTCGATGGCCAGCCGCGAACCCACGATGCCTATGCCGTCGGCCAGTGCATCCTGTTGCACATCCCGCAGGCGACGCTGCTGAAGTTGCTCGACCAACAACCGGTTTACTGGCGGCAACTGGCGTTGCTGATGAGCCAAAAACTGCGCCTGACCTTCATCAACCTTGAACAGCTGAGCCTGATGCCAGCCCCGGCACGCCTGGCTCATCGCTTGCTGATGATCGCCGAGGGTTACGGTGAAATCGACCCGCCGCGCCGTGTTCTGCAACTGCCTCAGGAGCAACTGGCGTCGATGCTGTCGCTGTCGCGCCAGACCACCAACCAGCTCCTCAAGGATTTGCAGGGGCAAGGGATTCTGAATCTAAAGTATGGCGAGATCGATATTCTGGATGCCGAACGGTTGCGAGCATTGGCGGTGATTTGACGTGCACCTGTAGGCGCTGCCGAAGGCTGCGATCTTTTGAAATCACCACGGTATTGATGGGCTTTGTCCGCGAACGCGCCTAGCCTGTGACGACGACAATCGAGGTGTGCCATGCGTGTGTTGCTAGTGGAAGACGAACCCGAAACCGCCAGCCTCCTGGCCAAAGGCCTGAGCGAAGCGAGTTACGCGGTAGATGTGGCGCTCAATGGCATGGACGGCCGGCGCTTTATCGAGTCCGGTGAGTACGAACTGATCATCCTCGACGTGATGCTGCCGGGGCTCAACGGCTGGCAATTGCTGCAACAGATCCGCAAGCTCGGCGACACGCCGGTGCTGCTCCTCACCACCAAGGACGGCATCGAAGATCGCCTGCGCGGGCTGGAATTGCATGAGGATGATTACCTGCTCAAGCCGTTTGCCGTCAGTGAGCTGGTGAAGCGGGTGCGCAAGCTGTTGCGGCGTGATCGCGGGCGTTGAGAGCGAGACTGGCCAAGAAATGAGCTAGACTTCGGTCTAGTTATGCATTAAATACGATGCATATATGTGCTATTAACCAATTTTGCACTGTATACGATGCGAGCGGTTCGAATGGAAAGCCTTGGAAAACTGATCAAAATACTGCGCAAAGAGCGAAAGATGTCTCAACAGGATCTGGCAAAGCAGTACGGAATGAGCCGTGCCACGATTTCTGGTATCGAGAACAACACCGTTTCTGAAATCGGTATCCGCAAGGTTGAAGCGATCTTGAACGGCTTTGGATACGAACTGACTGCTGTACCCAGGCAGTCGAAGCGTCCGACGCTGGACACCCTGAAAAAGGTTAACTTCCATGGCTGAGGGGAGTGTTGTGGACAGGCTGCACGTCAGTGTTTCCGGCACCACGGTAGGGGCCTTGGGGCGCGGACAGTCTGGTGTCGATTCAGTGTTTACCTATGCGCAAGACGCATTAGAGGAAAATGCCGTCTCGCTGACCATGCCCGCTCGCCTTGAGAGCTACACATGGGAGCGGGGTGTACCGCCGGTTTTTGAAATGAATCTGCCGGAAGGTTCTCTGCGCGATGAACTGGTTCGTCGTTTCAGCAAAGCGGTTCGAGGGTTTGACGACTTCGCAATGCTAGCGATCGTAGGCCCGCATCAGCTTGGACGCATGGGGATCGCAAACACCCAAAATGCTAACGAGCGGCCCCCTGAAACCAGTCTTGCAGATCTTCTGGTTCATGACGGTGCTCAGGGGCTGTTTGATGACCTGCTGCACACCTATGGTCGGTATTCGGGGGTTTCAGGGGTACAGCCAAAGGTGCTCGTGCGTGACAGTGCAACAACCGTCGACCGCCTGACCCATCGAGGGGCAACGCATCTGGTCAAGTCTTTTCGTTCGCAGGAATACCCCGAGCTGGCCGCCAACGAGTACTTCTGCATGCGAGCGGCGCTGCATTCGGGGCTTGAAGTGCCGAAGTTCGAACTCAGCGAACGGGGTAAATTTCTGGTCGTCGAGCGCTTCGATCTGAATGACAAAGGCTATCTGGGTTTTGAGGATTTCTGCGTACTCAATGCCTGGCCTTCGAGGGCCAAATACGATGGTTCATACGAAGGTGCGGCCAGGCAGATCAAGGACTTTGTCTCCCCGGCATTGCTCAACCACGCCCTTGAGTCTTTTTTCAAGATCGTTGCGCTGTCATCCGGTTTGAGGAATGGCGATGCTCATCTCAAGAACTTCGGTGTGCTGTATGAACATTGCGGTGCTGATGCGCAAATCAGTCTGGCTCCGGCCTATGACATTGTCACGACTTCGGTCTACATCAAGGCCGACAGCATGGCGTTGCTGTTAGGCGGATCGAAGGCATGGCCCAAGTACAAAATGCTGATGCGTTTTGGTCGGTCGGCCTGCAACCTGACAGAGGGACGCTGCAATGAGCTGCTGCAACAGGTTGCTCACGGGATGGATGTGGCAATGGGTGAGATGGCTCATTACATCAGGGCCAACAGCGTTTTTGCCGAGGTTGGCGACGCAATGATGGATCAGTGGAAATCAGGCCAAGCGCGCAGTCTGGTTAAAGGTTGAAATATGTGTGGCGTTGCGACGGACGCCTTCGCGGGCAAGCCTCGCTCCTACAGATGACCGCGTATTCCTGTAGGAGCGAGGCTTGCCCGCGAAGAGGCCGGAACATCCAAAACACCTCTCGGATCTGTCACTGCAACCCATCCCGAAACTGCCCCGGCGTCATCCCGGTCCAGCGCTTGAACGCACGACTGAAGCTGCTGGTGTCGGCGAACCCCAGCAGGTAACTGACTTCGCTCAACGAGCATTGCGGGTCGCGCAGGTGCAGCAGCGCCAGGTTTTCCCGACTTTCGTTGAGCAGCGTATCGAACCGACAACCTTCGTCCGCCAGGTGCCGTTGAAGGCTGCGCAGACTCAAGTGCAGCGCCTGGGCGATGCATTCGGCCGACGGTTCACCTTCGGGTAATTGCTCTTCAATGGCGTCACGAACCTTGCGCTCCCAGGTCAGGGGTTTGAGTTGCGCCAGGGTGCGTTTGAGCACGGTTTCGTTGTGTTCGGCCAGTTCCGGGTTGGCATCGTCCAGGTGACTGTCGAAATCCACCAGGGCGAATTCCAGTCGGTCTTCGTCGGCGGCGAAATATACCGGCGAGCGGAACACTTTGTGCCATTGGTGCGGGTCGGCCGGTTCCGGACGACGCAGGTAGACCGCCAGCGGGGCGTAGTCACGGCCCAGGCGATTGCGGCAGGTGCGCACGTAAATCGCCGCGAAGGCGTCGATAGCCTCGAAGGCTGGCGCGGGGTTGCCTTGGGGGATTTTCAGGCGGAAGTAGTAGCGATCCTCAGCGCGGATCAATTCCAGATCCAGCGCGTTGCTGACCACCTGGTGATAACGCACGATGCGCTCGAAGACTTCCCGCAGGCTGCCACTGGCCACCAACGCATAACCCAGCGCATGAAACGTGGTGGGGCTGACGAAACGCGACACCCGCAAGCCAATCGCCGGGTCGCCGCTGACCTGCACCGCGATGTGCCACAGGCGCGTGGTGCCGGACAACGGGTAACGGGCGTTCGGGTCGTCCATCAACTGCGGGTCGAGCCCCGCCTGTTGGCACAGGGCTGTGCTGTCGAGCCCCAGCGCATCGAGCTGCTTGCGCAGTGCGCGGGTCCAGCTGGCGAGGGAGGTCGGTTCAGTCATGTTGATTGGCGCGTCCGGTCAACAGGTTGGCGTTCACGGCTACCGCTCTGTAAATCATCACAGGGCAGGATGCGAACATCAATAACCAGAGGATGGAAGCATGGACGGTACTTGTGCAAGTCCCCAGCGACTGAATGCAGCACAGCGATCAGCGCATATTCGCGAGGTGGTATTGGCCAAAGGCGTCGAATTGCGCCAGCGCTACCCGATTCTCAACCATCAGGACGCCTTGGGCGCGGGTATTCTGGCTTTCGCGTTGGCCGGGATGATCGGTTCCGCAGCGCTGTACATCACCGGGTACATGGCCTGGTGGGTATGCCTGTTGCTCAACGGGTTTTTCGCCTCGCTGACCCACGAGCTGGAGCATGACCTGATCCACAGCATGTATTTTCGCAAACAACGCGTGCCGCACAACCTGATGATGGGCCTGGTGTGGCTGGCACGGCCGAGCACCATCAATCCCTGGATTCGCCGCCATTTGCACCTCAATCACCACAAGGCGTCCGGCACTGAAGCCGACATGGAAGAGCGGGCGATCACCAACGGTGAGCCGTGGGGAATCGCGCGGCTATTGATGGTCGGCGACAACGTGATGTCGGCGTTCATCCGCATGCTGCGGGCCAAGACCCGGGCGCACAAGTTCAGCATCATCAAGCGTTTTCTGAAGGTTTACGCACCGCTGGCGCTGGTGCATTGGGGGGCGTGGTACGTGTTCCTCGGTTTTCACTCCGCCAACGGCATTGCGCATCTGCTGGGGGCGCCCATCGAATGGTCAGCGACTACTTTGGCGGTGATGCAGGTGATCGACATCGCGGCCGTCGTGATCATCGGTCCGAACGTGTTGCGTACGTTCTGCCTGCACTTTGTCAGCTCGAACATGCACTACTACGGTGACGTGGAGCCAGGGAATGTGATTCAGCAGACCCAGGTGTTGAACCCTTGGTGGATGTGGCCGTTGCAAGCATTCTGCTTCAACTTTGGCAGCAGCCACGGGATCCATCACTTTGTGGTGAAAGAGCCGTTTTACATCCGGCAGATGACCGTCCCGGTGGCGCACAAGGTGATGCGCGAGATGGGGGTGCGGTTCAATGATTTCGGGACGTTCGGGCGGGCGAACCGGTTTGTGCGCAAGGACACCACCGAGACGCAGGAGGTGCGTGCCGCTCAGGTTTGATGATGTAACCGGAAACTCAAATGCTGGTCATCAATTTGACCCAAAGGGACGATACGGTGTGACGCAAGCAGTGATTCGCATATGCGATTAAGGTCTATTAAAGTAATTAAATATTCCTTTATCGGATAACCGTTTCAGCCAATTATCGCGTCACAGCGATGTTGATCAGCGCTAACAGATTTCGAGTTTCCGGGGCCGTCTCCTTGGCAGGGTGCGGTCCCTTTTTTTATCCCGAGCCAATACAAACCCTGTGGGAGCGGGCTTGCCCGCGATAGCGTCATTAGCTCCAACATTGTGGGGACTGATCCACCGATATCGCGGGCAAGCCCGCTCCCACAGGAATTTGCTGTATATTCTTTATCGGTCTTAATAAATAGCTTCTTATTCCTTAACGAATATAACTCTCCTCCCTATACTCGGTCACGAACAGACACGCAGCAGGAGAGCTCCCCCATGCGCAACGAATCAATTCGCTACCTGATTGTGCCGGGCTGGCAAGGATCGCCAGAAGATCATTGGCAAACCCATTGGCAGAACAGCCTGCCAAACAGCGCGCGGGTGGAGCAGGCCGACTGGCTGACGCCTCGTCGTGAGGACTGGGTCGCGGCACTGGCCGAGGCGATTGCCGCCGACAGCACGCCAGTGATTCTGATCGCCCACAGTCTGGGCTGCATCACCGTCGCCCATTGGGCGGCCACGGCACCGCTGAATTTTCTGCGCCAGGTGCGTGGTGCTTTGCTGGTCGCGCCAGCGGACGTCGAGCGCCCGGCTTGCGCGCCGGCGCTGCGCAACTTCGCACCGATCCCGAGCCATTTGCTGCCCTTCCCGAGTCAGGTCGTGAGTTCCGACAACGACAGTGCCGTGAGTGCATCGCGTGCTCTGGAACTGGCACGTAACTGGGGCGCCGAGGCGGGGATTTTATCGGGGGCCGGGCACATCAACGTGAAGTCCGGTCACCAGCGTTGGGAGCAGGGTTTTGCGTACCTCTATCGTCTGCAAAACCGCATGGAGCAACACGCCCTGCGTCGCGCTTGAACCCCTTATTTTTTTAAAAAACGCCCCCGTCTGCCGGCGGTTTTGGGCGGGAGTCTGCCATGAGCTTGCATGAAACTTTCGGTCAGCCGCTGCTGACCTTTCCTGACGCGGAAAAAAGCCCGCTGAGCATTCGCGCCAAGGCGTTGGTGTTTGTCGATCCGCGTTCCCGGCAGTTGCGCCAGGAGCTGGAACAATTGGCGCCACGTTCGATCTCGGTATTGATCCGCGGTGAAACCGGCAGCGGTAAAGAACTGTTGGCGCGACACATCCATCGTGCCAGTGACCGTGGTGGATTGTTCGTGTCGGTCAATTGCGGGGCGATCAGCCCGACCTACGCCGACGCTGAACTGTTCGGCTATGCCGCCGGCAGCTACAGCGGTTCGGCCAGCAGTCGCGCTGGCTGGTTCGGTTCGGCCAATGGCGGCACGCTCTATCTGGACGAGATCGGCGACTTGCCGTTGCCAATCCAGATCAAGTTGCTCGCAGCCCTGGAAAACCACGAAGTCACTCGCGTTGGTGCTCAGCAGCCAAGCCCGGTGGACGTACGTCTGGTGGCCGCCACCAGCATCGATCTGGCTCAGGCCGTGGCTGCCGGAAAATTCCATGAGCGGCTCTATCACTACCTCAGTGAAGGCCAGCTCGAACTGCCAGCCTTGCGTGAAAGGGTGGGCGATATTTTGTCGCTGGCCGAATACTTCCTCGGCATCTACAGCCAACGCCTCGATCTGCCGGTGCCATTGATCAGCGACGCCGCACAGCAGCTGCTGGAGCAGCACAGTTGGCCGGGCAACACCCGGGAGCTGGAGAACGTCATCCACTTTGCGTTGTTGGTGAGTACCGGCGATGAGATTTTGCCGGAGCATTTGAATTTGCCCGAGGCATCGGTATCGCTGCTTCAGATCGAACAGCAACTCAAAAAAATCCTCGGCAACGGTTCCGCCGCCGAGAAAGAGGCCTTGAAACAACTGCTCAAAGCCACCGGCCTTCTGTAGGAGCGAAGCTTGCTCGCGAAGCCGGCGACTCGGTCTGTCTGGAAGGACGCCTTCGCGGGCAAGCCTCGCTCCTACAGGGTTTTGCGCGAGTTAGATCTGTATGAACAAAATGGAATATGAAAGTGAATAAAAGATATTGTTCGGGAATAAAAAATCCCGGTATTGTCCGCGTCACGCCAGCGATAGCACATCACTGGCACTCGTACTAATTAGCCGTCGTCGATGATGGCCGCGAATTTCGATAAGGACACTGCATGAAAAAGGTTCTGTTGTTTACCGCATTGGCGGCTGCCCTGACTGCGGGCCTGGCCCAGGCTGGCGAGAAACTGGTGGTTGCGGCGACGCCGATTCCACATGCCGAGATTCTTGAATTGATCAAGCCAACCCTCGCCAAAGAAGGCGTGGACCTGGAAATCAAAGTCTTCACCGACTACGTTCAGCCGAACGTGCAGGTCGACCAGAAGCGTCTGGACGCCAACTACTTCCAGACCCTGCCGTACCTGAAAAACTTCAACGAAGGCAAAGGCACTAACCTGGTGACCGTGATCGGCGTGCATGTCGAACCCTTCGGCGGCTACTCGAAGAAAGTCAAAAGCCTGTCTGAGCTGAAAGACGGCGCAACCATCGCCATCCCGAACGAAGGCAGCAACAGTGGCCGTGCCCTGATCCTGCTGCAGAAGGCTGGCCTGATCGAGTTGAAAGACCCGAAGAACGCCGTGGCCACACCGAAAGACATCGCCAAGAACCCGCACAACTTCAAGTTCAAGGAACTGGAATCGGCCATGCTGCCGCGTGTTCTGGATCAGGTCGACCTGGACATGATCAACACCAACTACGCGCTGGACGCGGGTCTGAACCCGGCTAAAGATGCACTGGTGATCGAAGGTGCCGATTCGCCTTACGTGAACTTCCTGGTGGCGCGTCCAGACAACAAGGACAGCGTTGCCATCCAGAAACTGGCCAAGGCCCTGACCAGCCCGGAAGTGAAGGCATTCATCGCCAAGAAGTACAGCGGCGCGGTACTGCCGGCGTTCTGATCGGCCGCAGTCTCAAACCCCTTCAAGGTTTCAACGCCGACGGCTGATATAGCGTCGGCGTTTTTTATTACGCCAAGATCTTTTGCTTTAAAGTTTCAGGCCACCCGCGCCTTCAGCGCCTTGCGCAACGCCACCAGCAATTTCACGATGTCTTGCGGATCCAGCCGCTGCGGCACGTTTACGTCAGCCATTTTTCTCTTCCTTGTGATGGTTCGGCCGGGGGGAGTCTGGCCAAAAGCTGCACGTCCTTGGAGGGGTATTTTGAAAAAAAGATCCTTCCTACAGCACAAAGAAAAATAGTCGTCTTCCCCAGTCTCGGCAAATCCGCAGGATAGTCTTTTGCGTGATATCAATATGCTTTAACGGTATTTAAAATCTGCTTTTTATACCTTTAAAGTCGGTGCCTGCCGGGTGGTTATCCACTGCCCATGGACTGCGCCATCGTCGCTTACCGAGCGGCGTACAGGATGTTCAATGACTTTCGATTACGCGTTTATCCTCAGCACCCTGCCGGCGTTTCTCAAAGCCGTGGGCGTGACGCTGCAGGTCGGCTTTATCGCCATCGGCACTTCGTTGCTGGTGGCGCTGATCAACGCGACGATTCTGGTGTTTCGCACCCCCTACCTTCAACGCCTGGTCGGGCTGTATGTGGAACTGGCACGCAACACGCCACTGCTGATTCAGTTGTTCTTCGTCTACTTCGCCTTACCGGCGCTGGGCATCAAAGTCTCGGGCTTCGCGGCGGCAATCATCACCATGACTTTCCTTGGCGGTGCCTACCTCACCGAAGTCCTGCGTGCCGGCGTGGATGCGGTGCCCCAGGCGCAACTTGAGTCCGGTCGCTCCATCGGCTTGTCCCACGGGCAATTGCTGCGCTACGTGATCCTGCCGCAAGCCGGCATCCTCAGCTTGCCGTCGCTGTTTGCCAATTTCATTTTCCTGCTCAAGGAAACCACCGTGGTCTCGGCGGTGGCGGTGCCGGAGATTCTCTACACCACCAAAAGCTACATCGCGCTCTACTACAAAACCTACGAAATGCTCGCCGTGCTGACGCTGATTTGCGTGCTGCTGTTTTTGCCGTTGTCGCTGCTGCTCAGCCGTCTGGAAAGGAGGCTCCAGCATGGCCAGTTCGGGTCTTGAGTTGCTCTGGGTGTCGTTGCCGCAACTGGGCAAGGGCGCTGCGCAAACCCTGTCGATCTCTTTTTTGAGCATCGTCATCAGCACCGTCGGCGGCGTACTTTACGGTGTGTTGCGCACGCTGAATTCGGAATGGCTCAACGGGTTTCTGCGGGTCTATCTGGAGCTGTTCCGGGCAATCCCGGTGCTGGTCTGGCTGTATTTGCTGTTCTTCGGCCTGCCGATCTTTTTTGGGCTGAGCATTCCGAGCTTCTGGTGCGCGGTGCTGGTGTTGTCGCTATGGGGTGCCAGCGAAGTCGGTGAAGTGGTGCGCGGCGCGTTGCATTCGTTGCCACGCGGGCAGCGTGAGGCCGGGCTGTCGATTGGCCTGGATGGCCCGCAACTCTACGGCTACGTGCTGCTACCTCAAGCGCTGAAACGCATGACGCCGCCAACCATCAACGTCTACACGCGCATCATCAAGACCAGTTCCCTGGCGGTGCTGATCGGCGTGGTGGATGTGATCAAGGTCGGCCAACAGATCATCGAACGCACCTACGAATCGGTGCTGATCTACGGCGCGCTATTTCTGTTCTTCTTTTTCATTTGCTACCCGCTGTCGGCCGCTTCACGCGTGCTGGAGCGGCGCTGGACGCAAGCATGAGTGCATTGATCGAGTTCAAGGGTTTCAACAAGTTTTTCGGCGAGCAGCAGGTGCTCGACGGCATCGACCTGCAAGTGAAACCGGGCGAGGTGATCGTCATCCTCGGCCCCAGCGGCTGTGGCAAAAGCACCTTGCTGCGCTGCCTCAACGGCCTGGAAGTCGCGCATAGCGGCAGCTTGAATTTTGCCGGACGCGAGTTGCTGGACAAGGGCACCGACTGGCGCGAAGTGCGTCAGCAGATCGGCATGGTCTTCCAGAGCTATCACCTGTTCCCGCACATGAGCGTGCTCGACAACCTGTTGCTCGGCCCGCTCAAGGTGCAGAAACGCGAGCGCCGTGAGGCCCGCGCGCAGGCCGAGGCCTTGCTGGAGCGCGTGGGCCTTCTGGACAAGCGCGAGGCCTTCCCGCGCCAGCTCTCCGGCGGCCAGCAGCAACGCATCGCCATCGTCCGTTCGCTGTGCATGAACCCCAAGGTCATGCTCTTCGACGAAGTCACCGCCGCCCTCGATCCGGAAATGGTCAAGGAAGTGCTGGAAGTGATTCAGGGCCTGGCCCGCGAGGGCATGACCCTGCTGATCGTCACCCACGAAATGGCCTTCGCCCGCGCGGTGGCCGACCGAATCGTGTTCATGGACGCCGGGCGCATCCTTGAGCAACACCCTCCCGAGATTTTCTTTACGAACCCGCAAACCGCACGAGCGCAGCAGTTCCTGGAGAAGTTCTCCTACGTCGCCGCACTACCCAAAACGACTCAAACAAAGGAATTGGAACTGTCATGAAAACTGCCAAGTCTTCTCTGCTGCTCCCGCTGTTCGGCCTGGTGCTGCTCGCCGGCTGCAACAAAACCGAAGAACCGACAAAGCCGAAAGCCGCCAGCGTCAGCGCCGCACCGGCGGGTTACCTGGAAAAAATCAAAGCCCGGGACAAGCTGATCGTCGGCGTCTTCACCGACAAGCCGCCGTTCGGTTTTGTCGATGAGGCCGGGCGCTACGTGGGGTTCGATACTGATATCGGTCGTCAATTCGCCAAGGATCTGTTGGGTGATGAGAACAAGGTCGAATTCGTTGCGGTGGAACCGGCGAGCCGGATTCCGTTCCTGCAAAGCGACAAGGTCGACCTGATCCTGGCCAACATGACCGTCACCCCGGAGCGCAAGGACGCGGTGGACTTCACCAACCCGAACCTCAAGGTCGCGGTGCAGGCGTTGGTGCCGCAGGCGAGTTCGGTGAAGAACCTTGATGACCTGGCGACCCGCACCACCATCGTGACCACGGGCACCACGGCGGATATCTGGCTGACCAAGAATCATCCGGACTGGAAACTGCTGAAGTTCGAGAAAAACTCCGAGTCTTTGCAAGCCCTGGCCAATGGTCGCGGCGACGCTTATGCGCAGGACAACCTGGTGCTGTTCAGCTGGGCCAAGCAGAACCCGGGTTACCGCGTGCTGGAGGAAAAACTGGGTGCTGAAGCACCGATCGCTCCGGCGGTGAAGAAGGGCAATATCGAACTGCGCGACTGGGTGAATGTGGAGTTGGCGAAGTTGGGTGAGGAGAAGTTTTTGCTCAAGCTGTACGACCAGTATGTGCGTAAAGAATTGAGCGATGACACCCAGCCTGAGAGCGTGATTGTCGAGGGTGGGAAGTGGCAGGGGTGATTTGCTTCAGATGATCGTTCCCACGCTCTGCGTGGGAATGCCTCTCGGGACGCTCCGCGTCCCTGCGGCTGTGACGCAGAGCGTCACTGGCTGCATTCCCACGCAGAGCGTGGGAACGATCAGTGTGTCTCAATCCGGCCAATACCACGCCGGCTCATCCAGCATCCGCTGCCCGACCATCCCGGTCTGGCCGAAATTCTTCTCCAGCACAATGCAATTGCATTCCGGGTCTTGCTGCAACGCCGAGATCAACCGCCGCGCATGAGACACCACCCACACCTGACACTGCTCGGACGCTCGAATAATCAAGCGTGCCAACGCCGGCAGCAGGTCTGGATGCAGACTGGTTTCCGGCTCGTTCAACACCATCAACGTCGGCGGCCGAGGAGTCAGCAATGCCGCAACCAGCAACAAATAGCGCAACGTCCCATCCGATAACTCGGCGGCGGACAACGGCCGCAACAATCCTTCCTGATAAAATTCGATCGCAAACCGTCCGCCCTGCAGCGGCGCGATATTCAGTGTCGCGCCGGGGAATGCATCGCTGATCGCTGCCTGCAACGCTTCGGGATCGCCGATTTCGCGGATGGTCTGTAACGCTGCGGCGAGGTCGCGACCGTCGTGGTGCAACACTGGCGTGCGGGTGCCCAGTTGCGGTTGGCGCACTGGCGCGTCGGCGTCGCTGCGAAAGTGGTCGTAGAAGCGCCAGCGGCGGATGAACTCACGCAGCTGCAAGACTTCCGGCGAGGTGCGCAAGCTACCGACCTGATCGAACAGGCTGTCGAAGTTCGGTGTGTGCTGGGCCAGTACTTCCCAGCCGCGACCGACCCGAGCGCGAATCATCGGGCCGTCGCGATCCACCAGCAGGCTGGCCGGGCGATAGAACGGCCCGGACCAGATGCATTCCTTTTTGATTTCCGGGTCGAGGGAAAAGTACGTCACATGATCTGGCAGCGGCATGGGTAGCCCCAGCGCGATCGCATAACTGAAATCATCACCGGCAAAGCCCAGACGCAAACGCTTGGGTGACTGGCGCACGCTTGCCTCGACCGGCACTTCGCCGTTACGCATACGCCGGCTGATGTTTTCCGGCCCGGCCCAGAATGTCGAATCCAGCCCACCCTCGCGGGCCAACGCATTGACCACGCCACCTTGAGCGGTTTCCGCCAGCAGGCGCAAGGCGCGGTAGAGGTTGGACTTGCCGCTGCCGTTGGGGCCGGTGATCAGGTTCAACCGGCCAAGCGGAATCACCAATTTATTGATCGAGCGGTAATTGGCCACCGCGAGGGTTTTGAGCATGAGTTCCTCATTGATCGTTCCCACGCTCCGCGTGGGAATGCATCCCGTGACGCTCCGCGTCACAGTGGACGCAGAGCGTCCATGGCGGCGTTCCCACGCAGAGCATGGGAACGATCAGTGGAGTATAAGGATCGCTCGTGCAGACGTGGAACGCTGTTCTAAGCTCACAGTCGTATCGTCACTGGCAGGTTTGTACAACGCAAAGGAGTTTGCATGGCAGGTCCCGGATTGAAATTCATGGTTGGCCTGAGCCTCATCGCCCTGCTGACCGCCTGTGGCGATAAAAAGCCCGTCGAGAAGGACCGCCCACGAGTCTTCGTGCAAGAGGTCAAGCCAACCGATTACGCCGCCGCAGTGACACTCACCGGCGACGTCCAGGCGCGAGTGCAAACCGAGTTGTCGTTTCGTGTCGGCGGCAAGATCATCCAGCGCATGGTCGATGTCGGTGACCGGGTTTCGGCCAAACAAGTGCTGGCCAAGCTCGATCCCAAGGACCTGCAAACCAGCGTCGACTCTGCCCAGGCCCAGGTTGTTGCCGAACAGGCGCGGGTCAAACAAACCGCCGCCGCCTTCGTTCGCCAACAAAAACTCCTGCCCAAGGGCTACACCAGCCAGAGCGAATACGATTCCGCCCAAGCCGCCTTGCGCAGCAGTCAGAGCGCGCTGAGCGCCGCTCAAGCGCAATTGGCCAACGCCCGTGATCAACTGAGCTACACCGCGTTGATTGCCGATGCGCCGGGGGTGATTACCGCGCGCCAGGCTGAAGTCGGCCAAGTGGTACAAGCCACAGTGCCGATTTTCAGCCTGGCCCGGGACGGCGAGCGTGACGCGGTGTTCAACGTGTACGAATCACTGCTGACTGAGCCGCCGGCGGATAGATCGATTGTGGTCAGCCTGCTCGACAACCCGAAAATCAAGACCACGGGCACCGTTCGGGAAGTCACGCCAGCCGTGTCCGCGCAGACCGGCACGGTGCAAGTCAAAGTCAGCCTCGACAGTCTTCCCGAGGGCATGCAGCTCGGCTCGGTGGTGAGCGCCACCGCAAAACCGGTGGGCAAAACCGCAGTGGAGCTGCCTTGGGCGGCGCTGACCAAGAACCTCAGCGACCCGGCCGTGTGGCTGGTGGACGCCGAGGGCAGGGCGCAATTGCACACCGTCACCGTCGGCCGTTACCTGACCGGCAAAGTCATTGTCAGCGCTGGCCTCAACGGGGGCGAAAAAGTCGTCACTGCGGGTGGCCAGTTACTGCATCCGGGTGTGCGCGTGGAGATTGTCGAAAACACCTACCAGCCCTCAGCGACAGGAGCCCAGCCATGAAGCGTCTGTTGCTGTTGTCCGCTGGTTTGTTGCTGGTCGCCTGCTCCAAGGAGGAAGCGCCGCCAGAACCGGTTCGGCCGGTGTTGTCTGTGGAAGTGAAGGCGCTCAATCAAGAAAACCTCGGCCGGTTTGCCGGCAGCATCCAGGCCCGTTACGAAAGCAACGTCGGTTTCCGGGTGCCGGGGCGTATCGCCAGCCGTAACGTCGATGTTGGCGCAGAAGTCCAGAAGGGCGCGTTACTCGCGACCCTCGACCCCACCGATCAGCAGAACCAGTTGCGCTCCGCCCAGGGTGATCTGGCGCGGGTTCAGGCGCAGCTCATCAACGCTCAGGCCAACGCCCGGCGTCAGCAGGAACTGTTCAATCGCGGGGTTGGCGCACAGGCGCAGCTGGACATCGCCCAGACCGACCTGAAAACCACCCAGGCGTCCCTCGATCAAGCCAGGGCTGCTGTCGATCAGGCACAGGACCAACTCAACTACGTTGAGCTACGCGCCGATCACAAAGCCATCGTCACCGCGTGGAACGCCGAAGCCGGGCAAGTAGTCACGGCCGGCCAGCAAGTGGTGACCCTGGCGCAGCCGGACATCAAGGAAGCGGTGATCGACCTGCCCGATACCCTGGTCGATCAGTTGCCAGCCGACGTGGTGTTCCAGGTCGCCTCACAACTGGACCCGAGCATCACCAGCACCGCCATCGTGCGCGAGATCGAACCCCAGGCGCAAAGCGCGACACGCACCCGTCGCGCCCGCCTGAGCCTGACCGATACGCCACCGGGCTTTCGCCTTGGCACGGCGATCAGCGTGACTCTCAGCTCCGCGATCAAGCCGCGCCTCGAACTGCCGGTGAGCGCGCTGCAGGAGGTCGATGGAAAACTGCGGATCTGGGTCGTTGATCCACAGACGCAAACCGTTTCGCCACGGGAGGTCAGCCTGATCAGCCGGACCGATGCCACGGTGGTCCTGGCCAACGGCGTGAAAACCGGCGAGCGGGTGGTCAGCGCGGGTGTGAACAGCCTCAAGCCGGGGCAGAAAGTGAAAATTGACGAGGGCAGCCCGCAATGAAAGGGAGTTTCAACTTATCCGAGTGGGCCCTCAAACATCAGTCGTTTGTCTGGTATTTGATGTTCGTCGCGCTGCTGATGGGCGTGTTCTCGTACCTGAACCTGGGGCGCGAAGAAGACCCCTCGTTCACCATCAAAACCATGGTGATCCAGACTCGCTGGCCCGGCGCGACCCAGGAACAGACCCTCAAGCAGGTCACTGACCGGATCGAGAAAAAACTCGAAGAACTCGACTCGCTCGACTACGTGAAAAGCTACACCCGCCCAGGCGAATCAACGGTCTTCGTTAACCTGCTCGACACCACCAGTGCCAAGGACATCCCGCAAATCTGGTACCAGGTGCGCAAGAAGATCAACGACATTCGCGGTGACTTCCCGAAGGGCCTGCAAGGGCCGGGTTTCAACGACGAGTTCGGCGACGTGTTCGGTTCGGTGTACGCCTTTACCGCCGACGGCCTGTCGATGCGCCAGTTGCGCGATTACGTGGAACAGGTACGTGCCGAGATCCGTGAAGTCCCGGGGTTGGGCAAGGTCGAGATGGTCGGCGAGCAGGATGAAGTCCTTTACCTGAACTTCTCCACTCGCAAACTCGCCGCCCTCGGCATCGATCAGCGTCAGGTGGTGCAGAGCCTGCAATCACAGAACGCCGTGACCCCGGCCGGGGTGATCGAGGCTGGCCCGGAGCGGATTTCGGTGCGGACCTCGGGCCAGTTTGCCTCTGAAAAAGACCTGGCCAATGTCAACCTGAAACTCAACGATCGCTTCTATCGACTGGCCGATATTGCCAACATCAGCCGTGGCTACGTCGACCCGGCCACCCCGGAGTTTCGCTTCAACGGCCAGCCGGCCATTGGCCTGGCGATCGCCATGAAGAAGGGCGGCAACATTCAGGACTTCGGCAAGGCGCTGCACCTGCGCATGGATGAACTGACGGCGGACCTGCCGGTGGGCGTCGGCGTGCATAACGTGTCCGACCAGGCCGACGTAGTGGAAGAAGCCGTCGGCGGTTTCACCAGTGCGTTGTTCGAAGCCGTGGTGATCGTGCTGATCGTCAGCTTCGTCAGCCTTGGTGTGCGCGCCGGGCTGGTGGTGGCGTGTTCGATTCCATTGGTGCTGGCGATGGTCTTCCTCTTCATGGAATACAGCGGCATCACCATGCAGCGGATTTCCCTCGGTGCGCTGATCATCGCCCTCGGCCTGCTGGTGGATGACGCGATGATCACCGTGGAGATGATGGTCACGCGCCTGGAAATGGGCGAAACCAAAGAGCAAGCGGCGACCTTCGCCTACACCTCGACCGCATTCCCGATGCTCACCGGCACCTTGGTCACCGTCGCTGGTTTTGTGCCGATCGGCTTGAATGCAAGCTCGGCCGGTGAGTACACCTTCACGCTGTTCGCGGTGATCGCAGTGGCGATGCTGGTGTCGTGGATCGTCGCCGTGCTGTTCGCCCCGGTACTCGGTGTGCACATTCTGAGCGCCAATGTGAAACCTCACGACGCGGAGCCTGGGCGCATCGGTCGGGCGTTCAATGGCGGCCTGCTCTGGGCCATGCGCAATCGCTGGTGGGCCATCGGCATCACCGTGGCGCTGTTTGTGCTCTCGGTGTTTTCCATGCAGTTCGTGCAGAACCAGTTCTTCCCGTCCTCGGACCGCCCGGAAATTCTCGTCGACCTGAACCTGCCGCAAAACGCCTCGATCGCCGAAACCCGCAAGGTGGTGGACAAGCTCGAAGCGACGCTCAAGGATGACCCGGACATCGTGCGCTGGAGCACTTACATCGGCGAGGGGGCGATCCGTTTCTACCTGCCCCTCGACCAGCAATTGCAGAACCCGTACTACGCGCAACTGGTGATCGTCAGCAAAGGCCTGGAATCGCGCACGGCCCTGACGGCGCGACTGCAAAAGCGCCTGCGCGAAGAATTCGTCGGTGTCGGCAGTTACGTCCAGGCGCTGGAAATGGGCCCGCCGGTAGGGCGGCCGATTCAGTACCGGGTCAGCGGCAAAGACATCGATCAGGTGCGCAAACATGCGATTGCCCTGGCGACCGAGCTGGATAAGAACTCGCACATCGGCGAAATCATTTACGACTGGAACGAGCCGGGCAAAGTCTTGCGCATCGACATCGCCCAAGACCGGGCACGGCAACTGGGGCTGTCATCGGAGGATGTGGCGAACCTGATGAACAGCATCGTCGTCGGCTTGCCGGTCACGCAGGTCGATGATGATATCTACCTGATCAACGTGGTGGGCCGTGCCGAGGATGCCGAACGCGGCAGTCCGAAAACCCTGGAGAACTTGCAGATCGTCACCCCGAGCGGCACGTCGATTCCGCTGCTGGCGTTTGCCACGGTGCGTTATGAACTCGAACAGCCGCTGGTGTGGCGTCGTGATCGCAAACCGACCATCACCATCAAGGCCGCGGTGCGTGACGAGATTCAGCCGACCGACCTGGTGCAACAGCTAAAGCCGGACATCGACAAGTTCGCCGCCAGTTTGCCGGTGGGCTACAAAGTCGCCACTGGCGGCACGGTAGAAGAAAGCGGCAAGGCCCAGGGGCCGATTGCCAAGGTGGTGCCGTTGATGCTGTTTTTGATGGCGACCTTCCTGATGATCCAGTTGCACAGCGTGCAGAAGCTGTTCCTGGTGGCCAGCGTCGCGCCGCTCGGGTTGATCGGCGTGGTGCTGGCGCTGATCCCGACCGGCACGCCAATGGGCTTCGTGGCCATCCTGGGGATTCTGGCGCTGATCGGCATCATCATCCGCAACTCGGTGATTCTGGTGACCCAGATCGACTCTTTCGAGAAGAACGGCTACACGCCGTGGGACGCGGTGGTGCAAGCCACGGAACACCGGCGCCGGCCGATTCTGTTGACGGCGGCGGCGGCGAGTTTGGGGATGATCCCGATCGCCCGGGAAGTGTTCTGGGGGCCGATGGCCTACGCGATGATTGGCGGGATCATCATCGCGACGTTGCTGACACTGCTGTTTTTGCCGGCGCTGTACGTGGCCTGGTACAAGGTTCGCGAGCCGAAGAAAGAGCCTGCCTAATGATCGTTCCCACGCTCCGCGTGGGAATGCAGCCAGTGACGCTCTGCGTCACAGCCGCAGGGACGCAGAGCGTCCCGAGAGGCATTCCCACGCAGAGCGTGGGAATGATCAGTTGGCTCGACGCCAAACACTCGCCAACCAAGGCTGCTGCTCCCGCGGCAACCCCGCCGGCCGGTAGTAATGCTCAAGCTCCACAAACCCCGCTTCAGTCAGCATTTGCTGCCACACCTGAAGATCGTAATAAGCCCCATAACGCGGCCCGTTCCAGCCTTCCTGATTCTCGCCACGAGGATTGGAGCTGAACAACACACCACCCGGTTTCAACGCCCCGCGCAGTTGCTTCAGCACCCGAGGCAACTCTTGACTCGGAATGTGGAACAGCACGGCATTGGCGAATATCCCGTCGAAGCGTTCGGCCGGCAGGTCGAGCTTCAGAAAGTCTTGCTGCCAGACTTCACAACCACTGTCCTCCCGGGCCATCTGTGCAAGCTTTTCAGAACCGTCGAGCCCGACGGCGCTGTGGCCCAGGCGGGTGAAGGTTTTCAGATCGCGGCCAGGGCCGCAGCCGAAGTCGAGAATGCTGAACGGCGCCTCACCCTGGATATGCCGCAACAGGGCATCGATGTTCTGGCTGACATCGTGATCGCGAGTGCCTTCACGGAAGTCCTCGGCCACCGCGTTGTAATGACCCAGGGTGGTGGAAGTGATCTGCTCCAGGTCGTCGGGAGTCTGTTTCATGGTTGGCTGCGCAGGTAATTGGGATTAGCCGAATATACGCCAAGACGCCGAGGGCTGCTGCGCAGCCATTCGCGAGCAAGCCCGCTCCCACACTGGATCGCGTCGAACACAAATTCCATGTTCACCGAAGATCGAATGTGGGAGCGGGCTTGCTCGCGAAAGCGGTATCACTGGCGACCAATGACTTCAGCCAGACTCAACTCTGTTTCATCCCCAGACATTCAATGGACCGATCAACCATAGCCTTGGCAATCTCCAGCAAATGCCAGACGGAGAACACCAATGCCCGATCGGCGCCCTTGAGTTGATCGCCGCACTGATACGCCGTGACCGAGGCAACTTACCCTTCGGCGAGGGGGGTGTCTTAATGCCAGTCAGTTAAGACGTAACGCGGTCTGTAGCAGCTGGCGAAGCCTGCGTTCGGCTGCGAAGCAGTCGTGAAATCAGAGTTCACGGTGTTTCAGGAAGACTGTGGAAGCAAGATTTGCGACTGCTTCGCAGCCGAACGCAGGCTTCGCCAGCTGCTACAAGGTGAGCATCGCGGCTGCTATCTCGATCAGCGCTTATTCAACCCCCGCGCCAACCGATCCCCACCCAACTGAATCACCGCCACCAACACCACCAGCAACACAATCACCGTCAGCATTATCTGGCTGTCGAACCGCTGATACCCATACCGATAAGCAATGTCCCCCAACCCTCCGGCCCCAATCGCCCCGGCCATGGCCGAGGAGTTGATCATGGTCACCAACGTAATGGTGAAACCCCCGACAATCCCCGGCAGCGCCTCGGGCAGCAGCACATGCCAGACGATATGCCAGCGTCGGCAACCCATCGCCTGCGCTGCTTCGATCAATCCATGGTCGACTTCGCGCAAACTGACCTCGGCGATGCGTGCGAAAAATGGCGTAGCGGCGATGGTCAGCGGCACCACGGCTGCCCAAACGCCGTACGTGGTGCCGACGATCAACCGGGTAAACGGAATCAGCGCCACCATCAGAATCAAAAACGGAATCGAGCGGAACAGGTTCACGAACGCGCCCAACGCACGATTCAGCGCCGGTGCTGCGTAGATCCCGCCCTTGGAACTGGTGACCAGAATCACCGCCAACGGAATGCCCGCCAGCAGCGCAATCAACGACGACACGCCGACCATCAAAAACGTGTCGATGAAACCTTGCAGCAACCGATCAAACCACATAACCCAGCACCTCCACCTGTTGCGCCCAGTTGCCGGCGCGCTGACGCAATTCCTCGGCGCTGAGGGACGATCCGGTCACCGCCAGCAGCAATTGCCCGAGCGCATGGCCCTGAATCCGTTCCACGCCCCCTTGCAACAAGCGCACGCGGCCACCGAGGGCGCTGAACAGCGCCGCCAGGTCTGGCTCCTCGCTTGTGCTGCCGGTGAATTGCAAACGCAGCACCACCGCGGCGTCCGAAGATTGCGGCTGTGGACGCAAGCGGCTTTGCAGTTCTTCCGGCAGAGCGTGTTGCAATGGCGCGAGCAAGGTCTTGCTGACCTCATGTTGCGGGTTGCCAAAGACTTCCCAGACCGGCCCTTGCTCGACGATTTGCCCGTGTTCCAGCACCACGACCCGATCACAGATGTCGCGGATCACCGCCATCTCGTGGGTGATCAGCACGATGGTCAAACCCAGCCGTTGATTGATCTCACGCAGCAGGCCGAGGATCGATTGCGTGGTTTCCGGATCCAGCGCCGAAGTCGCCTCGTCGCACAGCAGAATCTCGGGATCATGGACCAGTGCGCGGGCGATGCCGACGCGTTGTTTCTGCCCGCCGGAAAGCTGCGCCGGATAAGACTTGTGCTTGCCTTGCAGGCCGACCAGTTCCAGCAGTTCGCGGACTTTGCGCTCGCGCTGCTCCTTGGGCACACCGGCGACTTTCAGCGGCAACTCGACGTTCTGCCAAACCGTCTTGGCCGACATCAGATTGAAGTGCTGGAAGATCATGCCGATCCGCCGCCGCAGCGCCACCAGGCGGTCTTCGTCGAACTCGCCGATGTCCACCTGATCGATCAGCACTCGCCCGCTGCTCGGTTGTTCGAGGCGGTTGATGGTGCGGATCAGCGATGACTTGCCGGCACCGCTGCGGCCGATGATGCCGAACACTTCGCCGCGCTGGATCGCCAGGTCGATGCCATGCAGGGCCGCCACCGGACCTTGCTGGCCGTTGTAGGTTTTGCCCAGGCCGATGAAGCGCACGTGGGCGCGATTGAGCTCTGGGTGCAGTTCGGTTTGTGTGGCGTTATGTGGCTCCGGAAGTTCCAGTCGCCGTTGGATCGCGGCCGTCATGCTCAGCTTTCCCAGCCGGCTTGATAGAGCTTGCCGTGGGCTTTATCCAGCGCTGCACGAACGGCTGGCGAATGCTGATAGATATCGACGAATTTGATCAGGCGTGGATCGGTTTTGCTTTTCGGCTGGATCACGAACTGGATCACGTATTCCTTGTGATCGAGGCCATCGAACAGCAGGGCGGAACTGGCATCGAAGGTCTTCGACAGGCGAATGTAGGCCGGGTAGCCCTGGACCAGATCGGCGTCGTCGTAGGCGCGTACCAATTGCACGGCCTCGACCTGAAGGATTTTGATTTTCTTCGGGTTGGCGATGATGTCTTCTTCGGTGGCCTTGTAGCCGACGCCCGGTTTGAGCGTGATCAGCCCGGCCTTGGCCAGCAGTTGCAGGCCGCGACCGCTGTTGATCGGGTCGTTGGCGATGGCCACGCTGGCGCCTTCGGGCAACTCGTCGAAGCTTTTGTATTTCTTCGAATAGAGGCCGACGTTGTTGATGATCCCCGGCGCGAACGGCACCAGATCAAAACCGGCGGCGGCCTTGGCGTTTTCCAGGAACGGGATGTGCTGGAAATAGTTCACGTCGATGTCGCCCGAGGCGAGGCTGACGTTGGGGGCGATCCAGTCGCTGAACTCCACCAGTTCGACTTTCAGGCCTTGTTTGTTGGCTTCTTCTACTGCTGCCTCCAGGGGAATGGCGAAGGCGGCGGTAGTGCCGACTTTCAGCGGTGCGTCGGCGGCGAAGGTGACGGAACTGAAGAGGCCGAGGGCCAGGGCCAGTGCTTTGACTGGGTGGGAGAGGAGTTTCTTGGTCATGATGAGTTTTCCAGTCAAGTTAAGGCGATCGTTCCCACGCTCCGCGTGGGAATGCCTCCCGGGACGCTCCGCGTCCCTGCGGCGGTGACGCAGAGCGTCACTGGCTGCATTCCCACGCAGAGCGTGGGAACGATCAGGGTCGGGGGTTAGTGTCGGTAATGGGAACCGGTATGTTGCTCAGGCAAATGCGCCCCTTCGTGAAACAGCTTTTCCCGCAGGCTGCCGTTGTCGTAAGCAGTCTTGTACGACCCTCGGCGCTGCAACTCCGGAATCACCAGTTCAATGAAGTCCACATAGCTTTCCGGGGTGACGATCCGTGTCAGGTTGAAGCCGTCCAGGCCTGTTTCGGCGATCCACGATTCCAGCTCATCCGCCACCTGCTGCGGCGAGCCGACCACGGTGATGTAGCGGCCACCGAGGGCGTGTTGTTCCAGCAATTTGCGGCGGGTCCAGTCGTTGTTTTGCAGGTTCTTGGTGGCGGACTGGATGGCGTTGCTCTTCACGTACTGGATCGGTTCGTCGAGTTCGTACTCGGAAAAGTCGATCCCGGTGGACGCCGAAAAGTGCGCCACGCCGGCCTCGGCACTGGCGTAGCTCAGGTACTCGGCATGCTTGGCCCATGCCAGCTCTTCTGTCTCACCGACAATCACGTTCAAGCCCATGAACACCTTGATGTCCCAAGGATTGCGCCCGGCCTCGACGGCGCTGGCGCGCACCTTGTCCACCTGAACTTTGGTCGACGGTTTGTTCTGACCGCTGATGAACACGCACTCGGCATGTCGACCGGCGAACAGCAGACCGCGATCGGAACTGCCGGCCTGGAACAGCACCGGCGTGCGTTGCGGCGATGGTTCGCAGAGGTGATAACCCTCGACCTGATAGAACTCGCCCTTGTGCTCGACCTTGTGCACTTTGTCTGGCTGGGCGTAGATCCGTTGCTCGCGATCGCTGAGCACCGCGCCGTTTTCCCAGCTGCCTTCCCAGAGTTTGTAGAGCACTTGCAGGTATTCATCGGCCTGGTCGTAGCGGCGGTCGTGTTCCACCTGTTCACTCAGGCCCATGGCCTTGGCGGCGCTGTCGAGGTAGCCGGTGACGATGTTCCAGCCGACCCGCCCACGGCTCAAATGATCAAGCGTCGACAGGCGTCGGGCGAACAGATACGGCGGTTCGTAGGTCAGGTTGGCGGTCAGGCCGAAGCCGAGGTTTTTGGTGACCGCAGCCATGGCCGAGACCAGCAGCAGCGGGTCGTTGACCGGCAACTGGATCGACTCTTTGAGCGGCACGTCCACCGAGTTCTGGTAGACGTCGTACACGCCGACAATGTCGGCGATGAACAAACCGTCGAACAGTCCGCGTTCCAGCAACTGAGCCAGTTCGGTCCAGTACTCGATGGTTTTGTATTGGGTGGAATTGTCCCGTGGATGCGTCCACAGGCCATGGTTGATGTGCCCGATGCAGTTCATGTTGAACGCGTTGAGCAGGATTTTCTTTTTGGCATCAGCCATCAAATGGTCCCTCGCAATGGAGGGTTTTCTTCGTTGAGGTAGTAATTGCCGATGGCGTGATATTTCCAGCGCACCGGGTCGTGCAGGGTATGCACCCGGGCATTGCGCCAGTGGCGATCCAGGCCGTGTTCGGCCAGGGTCGCCTGGCTACCCGCCAGTTCGAACAGCGTGCTACCGGCGGCGAGGGAGATTTCGGTGCTGATGGCGCGGGCTTCGGCAACGGCAATCGACGCGGCGGCGACGGTCTCGGCATTGGTGTCGGCCTGGGCCTGATCGAGGAATTCGCCGGAGCGTTCCAGCAGGGCTTCGGTGGCGTGCAGGCGGATACTCAAGTGGCCGAAACTCTTGATCGTCAGCGGGTCTTCGGTGGCTTTTTCATGAGTGGCGTCGATCCACGGCCGGGTCTTGGTGCGCACAAAATGCAGTGCATCTTCATACGCTGCGCGGGCGATGCCAGTGTCGATGGCGGCATGGAGAATCTGCGCCAACGGGCCGACGGTGGTCGGGCGTTCGAAGGCGCTTTGAAACGGGATCACGTCCTCGGCGGCGACGTAGACGTCCTCGAACACTACCGAACCGCTACCGGTGGTGCGCTGGCCGAAGCCACTCCAGTCGTCGATCACCGTCAGGCCTTTGCTATTGCGCGGGACGAACGCCAATTGCTGCGCGCCGTTTTCGTCCACCACTGACGTGGGGATGCGCTGGGCGTAAATCGCGCCGGTGGCGTAGAACTTGCGGCCGTTGATGCGGTAGCCGTTGCCATCGCGAGTCAGGCTGGTGACGCGATCATGGGCGGTTTTGGTGCCCAGTTCCGCGAGTGCATTACCGAAGCGCTGGCCGGCCAACACTTCGGCGTACAGGCGTTTTTTCTGCTCATCGGTGCCGTTCACACGGAGCACTTCGAGGGCATAGAAATGGTTCTGGGGAATTTGCCCGAGGGAGCCGTCGGCCTGGGCGATCAACGCGATGACCTTGGCCAGGGTGACGTTGGAAACCCCGGCGCCACCGTATTCCTTTGGCACGCTGATGCCCCAAAGACCCGAGCGGGAAAATACTTCCAGCTCCGGGTACGGCAAACGACGCTCGCGGTCGCGCAGGGCGCTGTCGCGTTTGAAATCGTCGGCCAGGTCACTGGCGACGATCAGGGCTTGCTCATCGCTGGTGATGACCGCGACGTGGTGAGAATGAGTCATGTGTTTCTCCAGGGATCTGGTCAAAAAGGTTCTGGTGGTCAGATCCAGGAATGCCGCGCAGGCAAGGTTCCATTGAGGTGGTAAGCGCCAACCGCGTGATACTTCCAGCGCACCGGGTCGTGCAGCGTGTGCACTCGGGCATTGCGCCAGTGGCGGTCGAGGTTGAATTCGGCGAGGGTGGCGCGGCTGCCGGCCAGTTCGAAGAGCTTTTCGCTGGCCAGCAGCGAGATCTCGGTGGTCAGCACTTTGGCTTCCGCCACGGCAATCGAGGCGCGCGCAGCGGACTCAGCGGTGAGCGGCGCGGCGTTGACCTGATCGAGTACTTGCCCGGCCTTGCGCAACAACGCTTCGGCGGCGTGCAGTTCGATTTTCAGCTTGCCGATGTCGGCGATCACATAGAGGTCGTCGCTGGCCCGGTCGACCTTGGCGTCGATCCAGGGGCGTGCGCGTTTTTGCACGAATTCGATGGCGTCATCGATGGCGCCCCGGGCAATGCCGGCGTCGATGGCTGCTTGAATCAACTGCGACACGGCGCCTTGAGTATTCGGGCTGTCGTTGATCTTCCAGTTATCCACCACCAGCTCGGCGTCGACCCGCACGTTGTTGAGCAAAATGGTGCCGCTGGCAGTGGTGCGCTGGCCGAAACCCGACCAGTCATCAACGATGCGCAGGCCTGGGGTGCCGCGACGTACGAAGGCCAGCACTTGCTTGCCGTCGTCGTTCAGCGCCTTGACGGCCACCCAGTGGGCGAACAATGCGCCGGTGGAATAGAACTTCTGCCCATTGATGACGAAGCCATCGCCGTCGGCGCTGATCCGCGCCTTGAGTTCCAGGGTATTTTTTGTTCCGCGCTCTGGCCCCGCGTTACCGATCCGCCAGCCTTCGAGCACACTTTTGAACAGCTGTTTTTTCTGTGATTCGGTGGCACTGCCGAGTATCAGGTTGAGAATCCCGAACTGGTTCTGCGGGATCTGCCCCAGTGCCGGGTCGGCCGCGGAAATGATCGCGAACACCGAGGCCAGGGTGACGAATGAAACCTGCGGGCCGCCGTATTCTCGCGGGATGGAAATACTGCCCAGACCGCTGCGGGTGAACTGCTCGATTTCCGCCCACGGCAACTTGCGTTGCTGGTCACGTTTGGCTGCTTGCAAGCGGGCGACTTGCGCCAGCTCATGGGCCGCCTTGATGGCTTGTGCGTCGTTGCGCAAGACCTGCGCGGGCAACAACAATGGGGCGATGTCCAGATCACTCTGGACGATTGCGTCTGCCAAACTGGACATCAGTGCCGCTCCTTGGCTGCACGCAATGCCCTGGCGATTTGCACTGGGGTGATTGTGTTCCGGACCATACCTACCTCACATCTCATGAAAGCGCCGCATGGGTGCGGCGAACGAAAAACACGAATGTCCGGTGGTCCGGTGTATATACCCTAAACGTGTATAAATAATTAATGAACTAACTTTTAGGAATATGCATAGAAGGGTGACTTCGCCCAAGTGGTCGGAGCCTCTGTGGCGAGGGAGCTTGCTCCCGCTCGGCTGCGCAGCAGTCGCAAAAATCGTTAACGGGGTTCAATCTGAAGAACGCGTTTGTCGGTTTCAGGGGCGCTTCGCACCCCAGCGGGAGCAAGCTCCCTCGCCACAAAAAAACCTCATGACACAACAGGAGTGTTACAGGGTCTTCACTTCTTTCGGGATTCCGCGGCCATGAGCGCTTCTTTCGGCGGCACTTTCAGGTAGGGATTGGCACAGCCGATCTTCAGTGTGCGGGCCGGTGCCCACCGCGAGTTGTTACCCACGCGGTCGAGGATGCAGTAGGTCACTTCCAGTCGAAGGTCTTCGCCGGCTTCGACAATGATCGCCGGTGGCACCCAGACCTGAATCGGCTGACCCACATCGCAAGCCTTGAGCTTTGGCAGGTCCATGCGCACGTCGCCCCAGCGCAGGGTGATCTCGTCTTCGGCGGCCATGTTCAGGTACGGTTCGATGGTCAACGGGACACCGCGTTTGACCTGGTTCGGATTGACCCCCTGACGGCGAATGGTCTCGGGGATAAACACCGGCGCCAGGCTCTGGTTTTCCTCATCGCAAAGAGGCGAGGGCAGGCCGCCCGGGCAATCGAGTTTGATCTGGACGCGCGCCGCCGGTGATACCGCCGGCCCTTGCCCGACCTGCATAACCTTGTAATGGACGCGGGCAGAACCGTTGGCAATGAAGCTTTCCGGCACCCGCAGACTCACGGCTGTGCTGCCATGCTCGGCACTCAAGACACAGGAGGCCACGTAGCAGTTGTCCCAAAACAGCTCGATCAGATCGCCTTCGTCCATGCCGGGGTAGGGTGGCACCTCGATCATAAGGTGCGCGGCCGAGGTGATGTTGATACCGGCCTTGTGGCTTTGCGCCAGGGTAGGGGCTGCAAGTTCAGGTTTGTTGGAAGTGCTGGTCATGGGTTTCTCTCCTTGAGGCTTTGCCGCGAAGTCCATTTCTGAAAGATCGAAAGGCGTGAATTACCAAGCAACAAAACGATTCGCTATTGGCGCGATTAAATAATAATGAGTGTGATGGCTGTTGCCTGTTGGGAACTAGATAAGAGTGCGTTTGAATAGGTGTCAATAGCGTGGGTTGGTTAAAGGTTAGTTCTTGCGTGATTCAGAAAGCTCCTACGCAGTATGGTTAATAAACCGCGTCACTCTGTCGAATAAAGTGTGGTATTTGGTGGGTTTTATGCCTCTGAGGCAGCAACCCTCTGAGCGTGGGTAGCAGGGTATTTTATAAATTTCAGGCGATATGAATCTGTTGCAGGACATATATATGTACCGCATGGGATGCCGGGAAGTTATTTAGGGTGGGGGCGAATGGTGTGAGTCGTTGAAGAATGCTATTGGCTTTTATAAAGCGGAGTTAATGTCACTTCCATCCATGGAAGTTGACAATTTTTGAGTGGGGTAGCACTAAGCGTTATTAAGAAACTTGCTGAGAAACTGCTTCGTCCGTTCCTCTTTCGGGTTCGCAAACAGTGCCTTGGCTTCGCCTTGTTCGACGATCACACCCTTGTCGAAAAACACCACACGGTTGGCCACGTCCCGGGCAAAGCCCATTTCGTGGGTAACGATCACCATGGTGCGTTTCTCCTCGGCCAGGCCGCGGATGGTCGCCAACACTTCACCCACCAGTTCCGGGTCCAGCGCCGAGGTCGGTTCATCGAACAGGATCACTTCCGGTTCCATCGCCAACGCCCGGGCAATCGCTACACGCTGTTGCTGACCGCCGGAGAGGCGTCGCGGGTAAGCGTCTTCCTTGCCCGCCAGGCCGACCTTGGCCAACAGCTTTTTACCCAGGGCAACGGCTTCGGCGCGCGGGATCTTTTTCACCACCAACGGGCCTTCGATCACGTTTTCCAGGGCCGTGCGATGGGGGAACAGGTTGAAGTTCTGGAACACAAAGCCCACGTGCTGGCGCAAGCGCCGTACCAGGCTCTGCTGCTGGTTCAGGGGACGGCTGCCATCGATCTCGATGTCGCCGACCTTGATCCGGCCGCTGCTAGGCTCCTCGAGAAAGTTCAGGCAACGCAGGAAGGTGGTCTTGCCCGAGCCGCTGGGGCCGATGATCGCCACCACCTCGCCTTCCTTCACCTGCAGATCGATGCCGTTGAGCACCACCTGACCCTTGAACTGCTTTGTCAGTTTTTCCACGACAATCATTGGGTCAGGACTCCTGGTCGTGCCGATTGACCCGCGCTTCCAACTGGTTCTGCAGGTGCGACAGTACAGTCGCCAGAACCCAGTAGATCAGCGCAGCGGCAAGATACATGGTGAAAATTTCGAAGGTGCGAGCGGTAATCAGCTGTGCCTGACGGAACAGCTCCGGCACCTGAATGGTGGCTGCCAGCGCCGTGTCCTTGACCAACGAGATAAAGCTGTTGCCCAAAGGTGGCAAGGCCGTGCGCGCCGCTTGCGGCAGGATGGCCCGGCGCAAAGTTTGCGCGCGGGTCATGCCGATACTGGCGGCAGCTTCCCACTGGCCGCGCTCGATGGAGCTGATCGCGGCACGCAGGATTTCGCAGGCGTAGGCGGCCATGTTCAGCGAGAAGCCGATCAGGGCAGCCGGCAGCGGATCAAGTTCGATGCCCAGTTGCGGCAAGCCGTAATAGATCACGAACAGTTGCACCAGCAACGGCGTGCCGCGAAAGAACGACACGTAGATGCGGGCGATCCAGCTCACCAGTTTGAAGCGCGACAGCCGCATCAACGCCAGGCCGAAGCCCATCAGCAGGCCGAAGAACATTCCGCCCAGGCTCAGGATGACCGTGTAGTACGCGCCCTTGAGCAGAAAGGGCGCGGAGTCCAGCGCAAGTTGGAAAGCTTCTCCCATTATTGAGTGACGTCAGCGCTGAAGTACTTTTCCGACAGCTTTTTCAGCGTACCGTCGGCACGCAGCTTGTCGATGGCTTTGTTCACCGCGGCCAGCAGTTCAGGCTCGCCTTTGCGCAGGGCAATACCGGCTTCCTGGCGGGAGAACGCTTCGCCGGCGGCGGCAGTGTCCTTGGCCTTCCTGGCATATTCCAGCGCGGCCAGGCGGTCGATCAGAATGGCGTCGATGCGGCCGACGCGCAGATCCTGGAACTTGCTCGGATCATCTTCGTAGGTGCGGACGTCAGCCTTAGGCACATTCTCTTTCACCCACTGCTCGTAGTTGGTGCCCAGGCCTACGCCGACTTTCTTGCCGGCCAGATCGGCGGCGGTCTTGATGGTGTCTTTGTTTTTGGTCAGGGTCAGCGCCTGAATCCCGGAAACGGTGTAAGGCGTGGAGAAGTCGTACTTCTTCTTGCGCTCTTCGGTGATGGTCACCTGGTTGATCACCGCGTCCAGACGCTTGGATTCCAGGGCTGCGAGGATGCCTTCCCATTTGGTCGGCTGCAGTTTGACCTTCACGCCCAGCTCTTTGGCCAAGGCTTCGGAGAACTCGACTTCGAAGCCGCTCAGTTTGCCGGCCTCGTCGACGAAGCTGAACGGTGGATAAGTGCCTTCCAGACCGACGTTGATCACGCCTGCGTCCTTGATTTTTTGCAGCTGCTCACCGGCAACTGCCTGCCCGAGCAGGCCGGCGCTCAGCGCCAGGCCCAGCGAACCCACCAGCAGATTTCGACGTAATGCGGAAAAATTCATGACAAGCCCCTGTGTTTTCTTATGGAAGACGCTTAAGGAAAGTTGGCAAATTCGGGATTTGAACGACTGCGATATCCTGCCCTAAAGCAGCTTATGCGTCTTGCTGCAAATTCGCCTGCGGCGTGACTATATGATGTTGCCTTTAGATAGGAAAATACTAAATATTGAGTTTGTTATTCTTTTTTTGGCTAAGTGATCGTTCCCACGCTCCTGCGTGGGAATGCCTCTAGGGACGCTCCGCGTCCAGTGACGCGGAGCGTCACGGGCTGCATTCCCACGCAGAGCGTGGGAACGATCATTTACAGAAAGTCTTTGTAGGCAAACAGTGCCGGCGCCCCACCGGTGTGCAGGAAGATGATCGGGCCGTCATTGAAGCGCTGGCGCCCAATGCCGTCGAGCAAACCGGCCATGGCCTTGCCGGTGTACACCGGATCCAGCAACAACCCTTCCTGACTCGCCAGCAGCTTCAGCGCCGACAGTGTCCCGGCATTCGGCTCGCCATAACGCGGGCCGAAATATTCGTCCCACAAATCGATTTTGAAATTCGCCGGCAGGCCCACACCCAGCAACTCGGCCGTGCGCTCGGCGAGGCCTTGGACTTTCGGTCGTTGATCTTCATCGCTACGGGAAACGGTCACGCCGATCACTGGCAAATCCGGCAGTGCTTCGCTCAATGCCAGCGCCAGGCCGCTGTGGGTGCCGGCACTGCCGGACGCCAGCACCACGGCGGCGAACTTCAGCCCGGTGTCCTTGATCTGTTCGGCCAGTTCCAGGCCTGCACGGACATAACCCAAAGCGCCCAATGCATTCGAGCCACCAATCGGCACCAGATACGGCTTCTTGCCGTTACTGCGCAGACGCCCGGCCAGCGCTTCCAATTGCTCGTCGGCGTTGTCGAGGTTTTCCACCAGCTCGACCTTGGCATCGAACAGGTCCAGCAACAGCCGATTGCCGTTGCCGATATAGTTGCTGTCGTCAGTGCCCAGCGGATTTTCCAGCAGGGCCACGCAGCCCAGGCCAAGCTTGGCCGCAATGGCAGCGGTCTGGCGCACGTGGTTGGACTGGATCGCGCCTGCAGTGATCAACGTATCAGCGCCTTGGGCCAGGGCATCGGCGGCCAGGTATTCGAGTTTGCGCAGCTTGTTGCCGCCCAGTGCCAATGGCGTCAGGTCATCGCGTTTGACGTACACATCGCGGCCTAGCCAGGTCGACAGGCGTTCGAGTTTTTCCAGGGGGGTAGGATGACCGAGCAGGTCGAGGCGGTTAAAGCGGGCAAGCTGTTGTTTGATCATGGGTCCGTACTGGCGGAGGAAGATGTCAGGACTATAGGCACGGGTATTTAGTGGGGCAACTGCCAATCGCTTATAGCTAAAAGTGTTGATCTCAGCACTATTGGTTCTTAATTCGGCTGCAAGCCGTTGCCGTAAAGTAATCGCGGTTAACGCGGCCAGACAGTCCGGCCGCCCGTGAGGAGTTTTTACCGTGAGCGAGCGTTCCAGCCATTGGCAATTGCAGACCATCGTCAGCCAACTGCGTACGGCGCGCGAGCAGTGGCGCGTACAAAACGGCCGTGCCAGCGGCGAGCAGGGCGGTCGCGAGTTGCCGTCCCGAGCGGCCATGGCGGATATTCTCGAAGCCTTGTGCGGTGCGCTGTTCCCGATGCGTCTGGGCCCGGTGGATTTGCGCGAGGAGAGTGAAGACTTCTACGTCGGCCACACACTCGACGTGGCGCTGAACGCGTTGCTGGCCCAGGCGCGGCTCGAACTGCGTTACGCCGCGCGCCACAGTGCCCAGGCCGACACTGAAGTCGAGGCCAAAACCATCCAGATCATTCAGGATTTCGCACTGGCTTTGCCGGGGCTGCGCACTCTGCTGGACACCGACGTACTGGCGGCCTATCACGGCGACCCGGCGGCTCGCAGTGTCGATGAAGTGTTGCTCTGCTATCCGGGAATTCTGGCGGTGATTCACCATCGTCTGGCCCATCATTTGTATCGCGCCGGCTTGCCGCTGCTGGCGCGGATCAGCGCGGAAATCGCCCACTCGGCCACCGGCATCGACATCCATCCGGGGGCGCAGATCGGTCGCAGTTTCTTTATCGATCACGGGACAGGCGTGGTGATCGGCGAGACCGCGATCATTGGCGAGCGCGTGCGGATTTACCAGGCGGTGACCCTGGGCGCCAAGCGCTTCCCGGCGGACGAAGACGGCCAGTTGCAGAAGGGCCATCCGCGGCATCCGATCGTCGAGGACGATGTGGTGATCTATGCCGGCGCGACGATTCTGGGGCGGATCACTATCGGCAAAGGCTCGACCATTGGCGGCAATGTCTGGCTGACCCGCAGTGTGCCGGCGGGGTGCAACCTCAGCCAGGCGAATCTGCAGCATGATGATGGGACGCAGAAGTAGGGGGCAAAATCTCCAGTGGTCTTTCTGACGCCATCGCGGGCAAGCCACGCTCCCACAGGTTTTGTGTTGAACGGTAATTCCGTGAACGACGCGAAACCTGTGGGAGCGGGCTTGCCCGCGATGGTTTCAAGCCAGGTCGAAATAATGGCATTTAGCTAATTTCCCGCTGAACGAATCCCCCAAACCCCGCGTCATACCCATCCTTGAGCTAGCGTACGAAAAGTACCGCCGAGCCCTGCGATTAGTCCTTAGCCCCCTATCCATGTTTAACTTGAACGCTCATTCAAGTTAAACCGCCGGTTTGCTGCCCGCTCACAACAGGAGGCTTGCCTTTGCCGAGTCCGTTATTGATTGCCCTGTTTCACCCCCTTGAGGTGCACCTTTCATGAGTGCACCGTCCACCTCCGCAAGCGGCCAGGTCCGCATGAATCCGCCGGTTTTTTATTTCGCGGCGACCTTCATTCTGTTGTTCGCCGTTGTGGTCATGGCGATACCCGAACAGGCCGGTGCCTGGCTTCTGGAAGCGCAAAACTGGGCGGCCAATACGGTCGGCTGGTACTACATGCTCGCGATGACGCTGTATCTGGTCTTCGTGGTGGTCACCGCCTTGTCCGGCTACGGCAAGATCAAGCTCGGTGCCGACCACGACGAGCCCGAATTCAGCTACCTGTCCTGGGCCGGCATGTTGTTCGCCGCCGGGATCAGCATCACGCTGTTTTTCTTTTGCGTGTCCGAACCGCTGACGCACTTGGCACAACCGCCGCAAGGTGAAGCCGGCACGGCGGATGCGGCGCGTCAGGCGATGCAGATTCTGTTTCTGCACTGGGGCCTGCACGGGTGGGGCGTGTTCGCTTTCGTCGGCATGGCGCTGGCCTATTTCGCTTATCGACATAACCTGCCGCTGGCCCTGCGTTCGGCGCTGTACCCGCTGATCGGCAAGCGCATCAACGGCCCCATCGGCTACGCGGTGGATGGCTTCGGCATCATCGCCACGGTATTCGGCCTCGGCGCGGATATGGGCTTTGGTGTTTTGCACCTCAACTCTGGGCTCGACTACCTGTTCGGCATCGCCCATACCCAGTGGATTCAAGTCGGCCTGATCACGCTGATGATGGGAGCGGCGATCATCGTCGCGGTGTCCGGCGTCGATAAAGGTGTGCGGGTGATGTCCGACATCAACATGCTGCTGGCCTGTGCGCTGCTGCTGTTTGTGTTGTTCGCCGGCCCCACCCAGCATTTGCTCAACACGCTGATCCAGAACCTCGGCGATTATCTCGGCGCCTTGCCGATGAAGAGTTTCGACCTCTACGCCTATGACAAACCGAGCGACTGGCTGGGCGGCTGGACGGTGTTCTACTGGGCCTGGTGGATTGCATGGTCGCCGTTCGTGGGCCTGTTTATCGCACGGATTTCCCGGGGCCGGACCATCCGTGAATTCGTCTTCGGCGTGCTGTTGATTCCGCTCGGTTTCACCCTGGCGTGGATGTCGATCTTCGGCAACAGCGCCATCGACCAGGTCCTCAACCACGGCATGAGCGCGCTCGGTATGTCGGCCATCGACAACCCGTCGATGACCCTGTACCTGCTGTTGGAAACCTACCCGTGGAGCAAAACCGTGATTGCGGTCACGGTGTTCATCAGCTTCGTGTTCTTCGTGACCTCCGCCGACTCCGGCACTGTGGTGTTGTCGACGTTGTCCGCCAAGGGCGGTAATCCCGATGAAGACGGGCCGAAATGGCTGCGAGTGTTCTGGGGCGCGATGACGGCGTTGGTGACCAGCGCGCTGTTGTTCTCCGGCAGCATCGATGCGTTGAAGTCAGCGGTGGTGCTGACCTCGTTACCGTTCTCGTTGATTTTGCTGCTGATGATGTGGGGGCTGCACAAGGCGTTTTATCTGGAATCGCAGAAGCAGATTGCGCAACTGCATTCCCTTGCGCCGGTGTCCGGCTCGCGGCGCGGTGGTTGGCGTCAGCGCTTGAGTCAGGCGGTGCATTTCCCGTCGCGGGATGAGGTCTATCGCTTCCTCGATACGACGGTGCGCCCGGCGATTGAAGAAGTGACGGCAGTGTTCGTCGAGAAGGGCTTGCACGTGGTCACTCAGCCCGATCCGGCCAATGACAACGTCAGCCTGGAAATCGGTCATGGCGAACTGCATCCGTTCATCTATCAGGTGCAGATGCGCGGTTACTTCACGCCGTCGTTCGCCCGTGGCGGCATGGGTTCCAAGCAACTCAACAACCGTCGTTACCACCGCGCCGAAGTGCATTTGCGCGAGGGCAGTCAGGATTACGATCTGGTGGGCTACACCAAGGAGCAGGTCATCAACGACATCCTCGACCAGTACGAGCGGCACATGCAGTTCCTGCACCTGGTGCGTTGATTGAGAAGGGTGGCGCTGACGTCTTGTCAGGCGTCAGTGCTCATCGTCATGAACAACACCAACGCCGCCACCGGCACGCCGAATACCGCGCTACCCACTACCAGTTCCGTGCTCAACGGCTGGCCGGCGTTGACCATGCCGACCGCGCCGTTGATCAAGGTCAACGCCAGCCACAGCACGACAAAGCTGTAGGCCAGGGTCTGACGGGAGAAACCGATTTTCTCGCCGATGAACAGCATCAGCGCAAGGAGAGCCAGGCCGAAGGTGATGATGATTGCTGTGTGCATGCTGAGTTTCTCCCTTCAGATGTGCTGCCCTTGAGGCCGCCTTCGCGGGCAAGCCCGCTCCCACAGTGGTCGCGGGTGTTCACAGGCGTTGTGTTCACTGCCGATCCCTGTGGGAGCGGGCTTGCCCGCGAAGGCGGCCTTGCTGATTCACCCCAATACATCGAGCATAGTTAAACCAACCCACCATTCACCCGCAAAATCTGCCCATTGACCCAAGCCGAATCCGGCCCCACCAGAAACGACACAACGCGAGCAATATCCTCCGGCTGACCCAAACGCTCCAGTGGAGGCATCTTGGCGAAGTTCTGGATCTGCTCTTCGCTCTTGCCGTGCAGGAACAGGTCGGTAGCCACCGGGCCAGGCGCCACGGCATTGACGGTGATGTTGCGCCCGCGCATTTCCTTGGCGAACACCTGGGTCAGGGATTCCACAGCCGCTTTGCTGGCGATGTACACCGCATAGCCCGGCAGGTTCATGCCGACGGTGCTGCTGGAGAAGTTGATGATCCGGCCACCGCTGTTCAGGCGGGTTGCCGCTTCACGCAGGGTGTTGAAGGTGCCGCGAGCGTGAATGTTGAAGTTCTGGTCGAACAGTTCATCGCTGTGTTGCGCCAGTGGCAGAACCTTGAGGATGCCGGCGTTGTTGACCAGCACGTCGACCTTGCCCAGTTGGGTTTCGGTTTCATCGAACAGTCGACGTACATCATCGGCGTTGGCCACATCAGCCTTGATCGCTATGGCCTGATGGCCGGCCTGACGCAGTTCCACAACCAGTTTCGAGGCTTCAGTGGCGCTGCTGGCGTAGTTGATGGCGACGGCGAAACCTTCGCTGGCCAGTTGCCTGGCAATCACAGCGCCGATGCCGCGGGAGGCGCCGGTCACGATGGCAACTTTCGAAGTTTGAGCAGTCATGGCGTTGATTCCTTGGAGTGGTTTTGAAGTGGAGCCAGACTCACATGTTTACTCAGACCGATAAATGCATGAGAGTTGCCTTGACTGTTCAATAATCGCCAACAATCGAGTGCCAGGAGTGACCCGTGGATCAAGTCAAAGCGATGAAGGTGTTCGTGCGGATCTACGAGCGCAGCAGCTTCACCCTGGCGGCCGATGACCTGAATCTGCCGCGGGCGACGCTGACCCACACGCTGAATCAGTTCGAAGCCTGGCTCGGCACCCGTTTATTGGAGCGCAGCACTCGCAAGGTGCGTCCGACCCTGGATGGCGAGGCGTATTACCTGCGTTGCGTACAGTTGCTGGCGGAACTGGAAGAGGCCGAACTGACATTCCGCAGCGTAGCGCCGAAAGGGCGGTTGCGAGTGGATCTGCACGGTACCTTGGCCAAGCACTTCGTGATCCCGGCGTTGCCGCAATTCATGGCGCGCTACCCGGATATCGAACTGTCCATCAGCGAAGCCGACCGCTTCGTCGACCTGATCGCCGAAGGCGTTGATTGCGTGTTGCGCGCCGGCACCTTGGGCGACTCGGCACTGATCGGTAAACGTGTCGCCAACTTGCGGCAGATTACCTGCGCCAGCCCCACCTACCTGCGCAAATACGGCGAACCGAAAAACCTCGAGGACCTGAAAAAACACCGCGCGGTGAACTACGTTTCGCGCACCACCGCCAAGTTGTTTCCGTTTGAATTCATGGTGGATGGCGAGCTGCAAGAAGTGACCATCGATGGCGCATTGTCGGTGTTCGGTGCGGAGATTTATGCCGCCTCGGCGATTGCAGGCCTGGGGTTGATTCAGTGCCCGCACTACCGAATGGAAACGCTGATTTCCCAAGGGCTGGTGCGGGAAATCCTCACCGACACACCACCGCCACCGATGCCGGTTTCGGTGCTGTATCCCCATAACAAACACATGTCGCCACGGGTTCGGGTGTTTGTGGATTGGTTGGGGGAAGTGTTTGCGGGCGCCCGGTAACCGATGGTCTGCGGGTAATCCGGCCTGCTTGTGTTCGGCTAATATTTATCAGAGTGTGTATGGTGTGTATTACGGGTGTGATCATCGCGTAATGTGCTCAGCAGATGCTGCCCACAAGGACGAAGGTGATGCGAAGTCGGGAAATGATCAGGATGATCGAGGAGGATGGTTGGTATCTGGTGGCCGTGAAAGGTAGCCATCATCAGTACAAGCATTCGTGCAAGTCAGGCAGGGTGACGATAAAACACCCTGATTCGGATCTTCCAAAAGGAACGATCAACAGCATATTGAAACAGGCGGGTCTGAAATGAGGCCCGACATCGGAAACGAGAGCCTCGAAGGGGCCACATCACAGGAAGGACTCATCGAAATGAAATTCCCGGTCGTTCTGCACAAGGATGCCGACTCAGAATACGGAGTGATTATCCCGGACGTGCCGGGGTGCTTCTCTGCGGGCGCTACTGTGGCACAGGCATTTGAAAACGTGAAAGAAGCGTTGGCTTTGCACTACGAAGGTCTGGTCGCCGATGGTGATCCACTTCCGCAGGTGCGTGAGATTGATGCTCATCTGGATAACCCTGATTACGCTGGCGGCGTGTGGGGGGTGGTCGAATTCGATATCACGCCTTATTTCGGCAAGTCGGTGCGCTTCAATGCCACGCTTCCTGAGCAGTTGCTTGAGCGTATCGACCAGACGGTCAGACGAGATCAGCGATACAGCTCAAGATCTGGTTTTTTGGCGGCTGCCGCGTTGCGTGAGTTGTCGGCGTAAACGTTGGGAGTGGATATCGGCGCTATGCGGTGGGTCAGATTTAATAATCTATGAAACGTTTCAGCATTTTCTCGAGTCCGAGGTTTATCGGCGTTTGTCCAAGCGTATGCTGGGCAACTTGCAAAGCAGTCGATACCCCATTCAAGACAGACAAGAGAGGATTCGATGACCTACACCGCTGCCGAAAATCGCTACGACTCCATCCCTTACCGCCGCGTGGGTCGCAGCGGGTTGGTGCTGCCGGCGCTGTCCCTGGGCTTGTGGCACAACTTCGGCGACAGCACGCCGATCGACACCCAGCGTTCGTTGCTGCGCACGGCATTCGATCTGGGCATCAACCACTTCGACCTGGCCAACAACTACGGCCCGCCGTACGGCAGCGCCGAGATCAACTTCGGTCGTTTGCTGCGTGAAGACTTCAAGCAGTACCGCGACGAGTTGATCATTTCCAGCAAGGCCGGTTGGGATATGTGGGCCGGCCCTTACGGTCAGGGCGGCGGTTCACGCAAGTACGTGCTGGCCAGCCTCGACCAGAGCCTACAACGCCTGGGCCTCGATTACGTAGACATCTTCTATTCCCACCGCTTTGACCCGGACACGCCGCTTGAAGAAACCGCCAGCGCACTGGCCACTGCCGTGCAGCAGGGCAAGGCGCTGTACATCGGTATCTCGTCGTATTCCGGGGTGAAAACCCGTGAAATCGCCGGGTTGCTGAAGGAGTGGAAAGTACCGTTGCTGATCCATCAACCGGCCTACAACCTGCTCAACCGCTGGGTGGAAAAGGACCTGCTGGACACCACCGATGAACTCGGCACCGGCGTGATCGCCTTCACGCCGTTGGCTCAGGGGCTGTTGACCGACAAGTACCTAAATGGTGTGCCAGCGGATGCACGGGTCAATCGTCCGGGCGGTGGTTCGCTGCAGGCGGCTCACCTGTCCGAAGCCAACATCGCCCATGTGCGGGCGCTCAATGAAATCGCCAAACGCCGTGGTCAGAGCCTGGCGCAGTTGGCGTTGGCCTGGACCCTGCGCGATCCACGGGTGACCTCGGCGCTGATCGGTGCGAGCCGGCCGGAGCAGATCATCGAGAATGTCGGGGCGTTGAAGAACCTGAGTTTCAGCGTGGAAGAACTGGCGGAGATTGATCGGTTTGCCCAAGAGGGTGGGGTCAATCTTTGGGAGAAGCCTTCGACGGCTGAATAACTCCGTACTGATCGTTCCCACGCTCCGCGTGGGAATGCAGCCCGGGACGCTCCGCGTCCCATCCAAAGCCGAACGCAGAGCGTCCGTTGAGGCATTCCCACGCGGAGCGGGGGAACGATCGGTTCAGCGAAAAAACGGCACATCCCCCAACACCGTCGCTCGCTGCATCACCCGCCGTGCCGGGCGGTAATCATCCACCGCGTGATGTTGGGTCACACGATTGTCCCAGAACGCAATGTCGTCTTTCTGCCAGCGCCAGCGGATGGTGAATTCCGGTCGTGTGGTGTGGGCGAACAAGAATTTCAGAATCACCTCGCTTTCCGTTTCCGACAGCTCATTGATCTTCGACGTGAACCCTTCATTGACGAATAGCGACCGGCGCCCGCTCACCGGGTGCGTGCGAATCACCGGGTGCGATAGCGGCGGGTTTTTGCGCCGGGCTTCTTCCCACTGGGCCAACGCGTCCGGTGTATTGCCATAGCGCTCCAGGGGGAACGAACGGGTGAAATCGTGAGTTGCGGTCAGCCCTTCCAGCAAGGTTTTCATCGGTGCGGACAGTGCTTCATACGCCGCAATACCACTGGCCCACAGCGTGTCGCCGCCAAATTCGGGCAGCAGTTTGGCGCTGAGCACTGCACCCATGGCCGGGGTCGGCAGGAAGGTCACGTCGGTGTGCCAGATCGCGTTGTCCCGCACGTCGGTGACGGCGGTGTCGAGGATCAGCACTTCTGGCTGCTCAGGCACGTTCGGGTAGATCGGATGAATGTGCAGGTCGCCAAAATAGGCGGCGAACCGCGCTTGCTGTTGCGGCTCGATCGGCTGGTCGCGGAAGAACAGCACTTGATGCTTGAGCAGTGCCTGCTCGATGGCATCGCGTTGCTCAACGTTCAGCGGCTGGCTGATATCGATGCCGCTGATTTGCGCGCCGAGGGCGGAGCTGAGGGGGACGATTGTCAGGTTACTCATGGTGGTTCTCTTCGAATTCTGTATCGAGCTTTTGTGGGAGCGAGCCTGTGGCGAGGGGACCTTGCCCCGGGCTCAACCCAGTGGGTACCACACCAACCGCTCCGCCGCCGGGTTGCGTTCTTCAACCTGAAACCCCAGCGCCAGGTAATGTTGGCGCGCATGGGGGTTGTTGGTCCAGACCACCGTCGCCACCGGGCAGCGGATTTGTTGCGCGGCTTTCTGTACGCCTTGCAGCACCTTCCGACCGTAACCCTGGCCTCGGGCCTGGGGGATGAATGCCAGGTACAGCACACGAATTTCATTGGGGCCGAAGTCGGTGGTCAGTGCGCCGATGGCCGTGTCGAGTTTTTCGATCACGTAATGCATGGCGTTGGGGAAATTCTCTCCCAGGCCTTGGTCCTGCACCTTGAATTGCTGGGCAACTACATGCGCAACCTCCTCCTGCTCACCGTCGATCCATTGCAGATCCGGTCGCGCCGCTTGGTAAAGGCTGTGCAGAAACGGTCCGTCGCTGGGTCGCGAAGGCCTGACCACCAGGCCGTCCGCTGCCACTGAATTGCTGTTCGCCATCGCTGTTCTCCCTTAAAAACCGCTTTCCCTGACCCCCAAAGCCGCCAAGCGCCGCCAGGCAACGCCCAACAACGACTCGCCACTGCCCTGCAGTACCACAATGCCGCGCAAGGGTTGCACCGGTGTCGGGGTGTTTTCGAGGATGCTCAACCGCGCGCCGTACTGCGCCTGCACCGGCTCGGCGCGCTGATGCTGATCGCGGCGCACGGCAATCGGCCCGTGGTGATCGGAAGTCAGTGCTTCCTGATCAACATAAGCCACACCGTTGGTATCGATTTCGCTCAATTGCACGGCGATTGCCGGGTGCATCGGGTCATCGGCGATGAACCGTCCGCTGGCATCCGGGGCGACACGCCAGAGTTCGGCTTCGGCCAGATAACCGCGCAACCGAGCGCCGTCCTCGACCACCCGGGCCAAAGGATCTTTGGTCGAAAGCCAGCGGCCGACCGTTAACTGCGGCAGCAGATCGCGCACCTTGCCACCGTGGGGCGCGCGCAGCAGCAGACGTTCACGCTGAGCGACCAGGCCGCGATATTCGGCCACCGCTTCGGCCAGGCGCTGTTCGACGATTCCGGCGTCGGCCGCGGTTTCGCTGCGGCTGGCCTGACGACGCATCTGTAATTGCTGGATCTGGATTTCGCGACGGACGATGGCCTGGCGTGAATCCAGATCCGGGGATTCCAGCTCGATCAGCACCTCACCTTGAGCGACGATCTGGCCGTCGTGCACATTCACCGTTTTGACCCGCGCCGCCACCGGCGCGTGCAGGGCACTGGCGCGTCCGGCCTCAAGCATCGTCGGCAACTCCACCGCGCTGCGCCATGGCAACGCGAGCAGCAACAACAACCCAAGCAACGCCAGACCGCTGAGCAGTACCCGAGGCGCATGTGCCTGTTCACGACGGCTCCACCATTGCCGCCATTCGCTCAGGATCGGCAGGAAGATGAACCACACCAGTTCCACCAGCATCAGGAAGATCCCTAACACTTTGAAGAACAGGTGATAGACCGCCAGCGCAATCCCGAAAAACAGCACCGCGCGCCACAGCCACGCGCCATACCCCCAGATCAATAAACGCCGCTGCATTTTCGGCGACCAAGGCTCCGGTGCCGGGGCTGCGTAGCCGAACAAAAACTCGCGCAGCCGCCAGCGGCACAAGGCAAAGGCCCGTCCTTGAAGGTTGTCCACTTCCCAGAAATCACTGAGCAAGAAGTAGCCATCGAAACGCATGAACGGGTTGAGGTTGATCACCAGTGTGGTGATCCAGGTCGCACTGGCGAGCATGAACGCCGCAGTACGCCCAGGGCCGTCAGGCAACAGTGACCAAGCGAGCAGCGCGATACACGCCAACACCAGTTCCGCCAGCACTCCGCCGGCACCGATCAGCAACCGCGCACGTCGATCATTGACCCGCCAGGCGTCGCTGACATCCGTGTAAAACATCGGCAGCAGCACCATGAACGCCACGCCCATGCTTTGTACCCGACAACCGGCGCGCTTGGCCATGAAGGCGTGGCCGAACTCGTGGCACAGCTTGGCGAAAAACAGCGCCACAGCGAACGCCAGCGCACCGCCGAGGCTGAACAGGTGCGGAAAGGTCGCGATAAACCGCTGCCAGTCCCGTGACACCAGAAACACCCCGAGCCCCAGCGTCGCGGGCAATCCGTAGCGCAATGCACGCGGGCCGAAACGCTCCAGCCACGGCCAGGCACGATTGAGGAAAGCGTCCGGACGCCACAGCGGAATCCGGAAAAACAGGTATTGATGCAGCAGGATTTGCCACAGGCTCTGGCGCTGAGCCGCGGCCTTCAGGCTGTAACTGGCGCGCTGCGACGGGTCGAGGGCGCTGATCAGATCGTGGCCGCGCAAAAACTCCAGCAATTGCTCAAGCGCCGCGCCATCCAGCGGTAGCCCCGGCTCGCGATTGGCGGCACGCAGCACGTGCTCGGGATCGCCCAGCGACCAATGGCGCAGCAAGCGCATCGCCGCCGCACCGAGTTTGAAATAGCGCCCGCGCACCGGGTCGGCCAGGGTCCAGCGCGGCGACCCGTCGAGGGCCGGGGCCGCCGCCGACAATTGCAGGTCTGCCCGCAGGCTCGGCAGGCTCATCTACAGGCCCACGCTCTGACGCAACCCGGCCAGCGGTCGGCGCAACAGGTACAACGCCAGCGGCGCACGGTCGCCGAAGACTTTCGCAGTGCCGCGCAAACCGATGCGCGGCGGCGCGGCGTCGAACGTCGCATCCAGTCTATAAGCCAGTTGCCCGGCGGCGGTGGGCTGCGCCTCGTAGGCCGAACGTTCGAGTCTGGCCAAGTGCCGCTGCAGCGGATCGCTGTCGAGAAACAGTGCGACCTGCGCACCCGGTTCCAGGGCAATCGCATCGCCCACGGCCAATTCGATGCGCAACTCGGCCTGGTTCGGGTCGGCGATTTCCATCAGCCGCTCGCCGGTTTGCACCGGTTTGCCGGTCCAGCGTTCGGCGTCGGCGAACACCGCGATACCGTCCCGCTCCGCTCGTACTTCGCTGCGTTTGAGCAGCTCCCGGGCGTAATCCCGTTCGGCGCGCTTCTGCTCCACTCGCGCCGCTAGCAGATCGATTTTCGAACTGGATTCGGCATCGGCGAAGGAACGTTGGGAATTGGCCTTGAGTTCCGCTTCGGCAACGCCCAGGGCGCGCTCGGCCACATCGGCCTGAGCCTTGAGCGTGGTGCTTTCGAAGCGCAGCAGCAGGTCGCCGGTTTTCACCGCCTGATTGGGTTTGACCAGAAACTCGGCGATCACCCCGTCCAGCGGCGCGGCGACCACCCGACCGCCCAACGGGACGACTTCGGCGGGGGCCAGCACCGATTGGCGCACCGGGATCAGCAACCCGAGCAACAACACGGCAACCAGCGCCACCTGACGCTTGCGCGTCCAGCGCAATCGCCAGGGTTTGCGCGGTTGCTGCGCGAGCCAGGCATGGCTGTAGGTGTCGCCCAGTTGCGACAGCAGCACTTGTTCGGAAGGGTTCCACGGCACATCCCGCGCCAGCCACAGACCGCCGAACACCTCGCCCTGATGATCGATCAGCGGCAGCCAAAACACCTGAGCGGCTGACAGACTTTGCCAGTCGGCCAGAATCGATTCGCTAAGGAGATCAGGCGCAATCACCCGCGCCTGTTTCAGCACCTCAAGCTTGAACAGCTGTGCGACCGCTTGCTCGACAAACGCCACGAACGGCGCATTCGGTTCCACGGCACTGACACCGGTAACCGCCTGCACCTTGCCGGCGATCAACAGCGCGGCATGGCGGAAACCGAACAGCGCCTGACCGTCATTGACCAGGCTGTAGGCCAGTTGCGAAGGCGTGCGCGCGGCGCGGGTCTGGCGTTCGAGGTCGAGAAACCTGGCGAACACCTGCTCGGCGCCGCCGGTCACCGGGGCGTTCATTTGAGCTCCGCGAAATGCGCCGTTCCGCTCATGCCGGCCAACAGACCGTTGGCGTTAGGCAACGCCGCCACCAGCAGCAAAGTCTGGCTGCCTTCGTCGATCCGCGCTCCGAGGCGTTTGACCGTCGCATCCAGCGGCTGACCGGTTTCATCGGGGACAAAACTGAAGGTCTGGCCGGGCTTGAGCTTGCCCATCCAGCGCGACGGCACCAACAGGTGAATTTCCAGGGTGCGGTTATCAACCACGTCCAGCAACGGCGTGCCGGCGGCAACGCTTTCGTAGCGCTTGACCTTGCGCTCGACGACCTGGCCATCAAACGGCGCAACCACGCTGCAGCGTTTGACCTGTACCTGATAGACCTGAGACTGCGCCTGAATCTCGCTGACCTTGGCCTCGGCCCGCGCCACTTCAAAGCGCCCGACTGAATTCAACGCCGCCAGTTGCTTGTTGTGCGCCAGTTCTTCACCAGCACCACGGCTGGCGGCCTGAGCCGCATTGAGCTGAGCCTGATAAGCCGAACAGTCAAACCGCGCCAGGGTGTCGCCCTTTTTGAACGACTCGCCCTCACTGAACGGCAACTCGACAATCCGCCCCGACAACTCGCTGGCCAAGACCGCCTGATCCCGGGCTCGCAGCACACCACGGGCTTCATTGCTGACCGACGCATTCCCGCCAACCGCGCTATTTTCCAGCAGCGGATCGTCTGGCGCAGGCGTTTGCGCCTGTACTACGCACGTTACAAAGGTTAATCCTGCAACCCAAACACGAAAACGCCGCATAACCGTAACTCCCTGACGGATGAGCGGAGTCTAAGACAGCGGGAGTGAGCGTCAAGCGGATGGCCATCATTGGTTGAAAGAGCGTGCTCGCTGTTCAGTATTAATTGCCTTACAAATCATCCAGAAGGTTCCTACACCATAGCCGGACAGCCACAGATTGCAGACGTAGACCTGACACCTTAATCTCGCCGAACTAAACCTTGTACGCAGCGATTAAATTCGCTGGCAGTCAGGGTGAAGAAACCGGCTCCGGCCGGTTTTTTCGTTTTTCTGCGCGCAGATCAGCGCTGCGCCGTCTCCGTCAGCGGATACACCGACTCCCATCCCCCACCCAACGCCTTATACAAACCAACCATCGCCAACGACACCCCGGTCGAGCTCTCGACCCACTGTTGCTGGGTCGCCAGCAATTCGCCTTGCACGGTGAGGACGTTGACGAAATCCACCACCCCTTCGACGTATTGCTGTTGCGCGGTGCGCAGGGCGATCTGGTTCTGGCGCACGGCTTCGGCGAGGCTGTCGCGGCGCAGTTGGCTGGCGTTGTAGGCGGTGAGCTGATCGTCGATTTCATGCCAGGCCCGCAGCACGGTTTGCTGATAGGCCAGCGCCGCTTCCTGTTGTTGAGCTTCGCGCAGGTGCAACACGCCGCGCAGGAGACCGCCGTCGAACAGCGGCAGGCTGAACTGCGGGCCGATGCCGAACGAACGCGAGCCCCAAGAGCCGAAATCGCTTAGTTGCAGGGCTTGCGAACCGATGTTGCCCGACAGGGTGATCCGCGGATAAAAGTCGCCCTTGGCCACGCCGATGCTGGCGGTCGCGGCATGCAGGCGGGCTTCAGCCTCACGTATGTCCGGGCGGCGCTCGGCCAATTGCGACGGCAAGCCGATGGCGACCTGACGCGGGGTTTGCGGCACCGGGGCGTCTGTGGATAACTCGGCGGACAACGCTTGCGGCGGTTCGCCCATCAACAGGCTCAGGGCGTTGATCAGTTGCGACTGACGCTGCTCCAGCGCCGGCAAACGTGATTCGATGGCCGCGACTTGCGCAGCGGCTTCGGCGACGTCCAGATCCGTCGCCACGCCGTCGGCCAGGCGCAGTTGTGAGAGTTTCAAACTGTGCCGGGCGACGTCGAGGTTTTGCTCGGTGACGGCCCGCGTGCTTTGCACACCGCGCAGCTGAATGTAGTCCTGAGCGGTTTCGGCGAGGACTGACAGCAGCACACCGCGACGATCGTTTTCCGCCACTTCCAGCGTGGCATCGGCGGATTCGGTTTCACGGCGCACACGGCCCCAGAAATCCAGTTCCCAGGAGGCGGAAAAGCCTGCATCCCACAGGTTGAACGCCGAGTCGCCGTTGTTGCCCGACGGATCGTTCAGGCCTTCACCGCTGTTGCGTTTGCGCCCGTAGCTGCCGGTGGCGGCGGTATTGGGATAGCGGTCGGCGGTGATCACCTGACGCGCGGCTCGGCTCTGCTGCAAGCGGCTGCTGGCGAGTTTCAGGTCGAGGTTGTCGGTCAGGGCGCGTTGGGTCAGGGCTGAGAGTTTCGGGTCGTGGAATACCTCCCACCAGCGTTCGTCCATTTCGCTGGGAATGATCTGACTGGCGGCGGCTTTGGCTGGTTTGGACCATTCGGCCACTTGTTGCGGCTGAGGTTTTTGGAAGTCCGGGCCGACGGTGCAGGCACTCAAAGAAAACAGACTCAACACAAAAACCACTGAATGAATGCTGACTCTGTGGCGAGGGAGCTTGCTCCCGTTCGAGTGCGCAGCGCTCGCAAATTTTGGGTCCGCTGCGCGGCCCAACGGGAGCAAGCTCCCTCGCCACAGGGATGTGCGATTAACAAAGTTCATCGTTGCGCGACCTCATGCTCGCCGGTACTGGCAGTATCAATCCTCGCCTCCACCGACATCCCCACCCGCAACCGTTCGGCCAATGGCTGGCCCGGATCGAGGAGGATTTTCACCGCAATCCGTTGCACAACCTTGGTGAAGTTGCCGGTGGCGTTGTCCGGTTTGACCGAGGCAAAGGTCACGCCGGTGGCCGGTGCGATGCTCTCCACGCGGCCGCGCAGGGCTTCGCCGCCGAGGCTGTCGACATGCACTTGCACGCTCTGCCCGGGCTGTACGTCAGTCAGTTGGGTTTCTTGAAAATTGGCGACCACATAAGCCCGCTCCAACGGCACCACGGCCAGAATCTTGCTGCCCGGTGTGACATAGGCACCGACCCGCACCGCGCGTTCGCCGACCATGCCGTCCTGAGGCGCAACGATGCGCGTATAGGACAGCTCATAACTGGCCATTTCCAGCGCTGCTTGCGCTCGCTTCAGCCCACCTTCGGCCGCATCACGCTGGGCGGTCAGGATCTCCACCTGCTTGCGTTCCGCCGCCAGCACCGCCGTGGCATTGGCCAAACGGGCGGAGGCCTGATCGATGCGTGTGCGTGCTTGCTGAGCATTTTGCACCGTGCCGGCGCCGACCCCGGCGAGGTGGTTGTAGCGGTTCAGTTCATGCTCGGCGAAGGCCATTTCAGCCTTTGCTGAAACCACCGTGGCCTGGGCCTGAGCGATCACCGATGTCTGGCGCTCCAGGGTGGCTCGAGCGTTTTGCAACTGCGCCCTGGCCACCAGGGTTTCAGCGTCGGCGGCTTCAGCGGCAGCGCGTAGATCGCGGTCGTCGATCAACGCCAGCAACTGCCCGGCCTTGACCAGCTGGTTGTCTTCCACCAGCACGTCCTTGATGAACCCCGCCACGCGCGGCGCCACCCGGGTGTAGTCCGCCGAGACGAAAGCATCGTTGGTGCTCTGCTGTGTACGCTTGCCGAACAAGCCCGGCGCCAGCAGGTAAATCAACACGCCGAGCGCCATCGCTGCGGCAATGCCGACAGCGACTTTTTGCTTTGATTGAGTCGTCATAAAAACCTTCTGTTTCAGTGAAGCATTCAAGTCGGCGCGCGCGGTGGATAGATCCGCGTCGGCAGCCAGAAAATCAGCAGGATCAGCGCCACGGCGACGCCGGCCATGCACAGATAAAGATCGGAGGACGTCAGCACCACGGCCTGCTGATGCAGTCGATGAGCCAGGCCTGCGCTGTCGCTGTCGACCAGGGGCGAATTGCCGAGGTTGTCTACCAGCATGGTCGAGTGGAAATGCAGCCTTGCGGTGGTCAGAGCCTCGATCACACCCGTAGCAATCACCGCCGCCAGGCCTTTCACGGTATTGAACCAGGCCGAGGCGTACGGCCCTTCCATCGGAGTGATGCTGCCGGTGGAGAGCATCAACAGCGGCAGCACGGCCATGGGCTGCCCAAAAATCTGCAGCCATTGCAGGACATAGAAATCGTCGCGAATCCATGCCGACGTCAGCTGCGAACCACCGAGGCAAGACAGCGTCAGCATGCTCAGGCCGATCCCCAGCACCCAGCGGCAATCGACCCAACGCAGGTTGCACAGCGCCGCCACCAACGGCAGCGCGATCAACTGAGGCAGCGCCGCCAGCAGCATGATCGGCGCGGTCTGCACCGGCCGATAACCCTGGACCTGAGCCAGGTAACTGGAGGGAATGATGACCACCGCGAGCAACACCACAAGCACGCCGGCCAGCGTCAACAGCGCGAACGACAGGTTGCGGATACCCAACATCTGCAACTTGAAGAACGGAATCGGTTGCGACCACTCATTGATCAGGAACAACACCAGCAACAGCAACCCGCCGCCGAGCAGTCCACAGATCAGGCTCGACTCGAACCAGTCCAGCCGATTGCCTTGCAGAATGCCGATCACCAGCATGCAGATCGCCGGGAACCCCAGCAGCAAGCCACGCCAGTTGAATGACTTGAAGCGTTCCAGCCGCAGCGGATCCTGGGGCAAACCGTAGGCCACCGCCGCCATGGCAAACAGGCACGGCACGACGATTTGCCAGAAGGTCCATTGCCAGCCGACGTACTCGGTCCACAACCCGGCCAGCGGTGTACCGAGACCGGGGCCGAAGGTTGCCGTCAGGGCATAACCGGCCAGGCCATAGAGTTTCACGTTGGCCGGCAGGAACCGCAGGGCAACGGTCATCAGCATCGGCGGCAACGCACCGCCTGCCAGGCCTTGGAAGGTGCGCATGACCAGCAGGCTTTCGTAATTCGGAGCGAACGGGCACAACACACCCAGCAGGGTGAATGCACTGATCGCGTACAGCGTGAAGCGGCGCAACGAAAACGTCACCGAACACCAAGGGGCAAACGCCATGGCGGCCACCGAGGTCGCGGTGTAACTGGCGACCAGCCAGGTGCCTTCGTCGTAACCGATGGACAACGCGCCGCGGATATCGGCCAGCGCGACTTTGGTCACCATCTCGTTCAGGCCCGACATCAGCACCGCCAGTAACACGCCCACCAGGCCGATGATGATTCGCGGGCCGAAGACCGGTGGCGCGACGGCGGCCGTTGGTTTGGCCGCAGCGAGAGGCGCCGTGACCGTGAGGGAAGTCATTACTGCAAGCTCCGGAAGGGGAATACCGAAGCATTTTAGGGAGCGTGGAAGGTTACGAAAATTGACTTATTGGCAGCTTATAAGTGTGTTTCATGCAGCAATCAAATCGGATGGCTGGCCAATTTTTGAAACGACACAGATCCCCTGTGGGAGCGGGCTTGCTCGCGAAGGCGGTGTGTCATTCAGCATTGATATTGACTGACATACCGCTTTCGCGAGCAAGCCCGCTCCCACAAGGGGTTGCGTCAACTCAGCTTGGTTGTGCGGCCAACCACGTCTCATCGCAACAAGTTTTGAGGGTTTCACGCATCCAGCGATGGGCCGGGTCCTTGTCGAAACGCGGGTGCCAGGCCTGGGTCAGCATCAGGGTTGGTAACGGGATCGGCAGGGTGAACGAGCGCAGTTTCAAGCCCAGGCGTCGCACGCTCAGCAATGCCTCCTTGGGCACCGGCAGAATCAGATCGGAATCCGGCAAGGCGAACATCGCCGCATGGAAACTCGGTGCAATCACCGCCACCCGCCGCTCCAGCCCCAAGGCGTTGAGCGCCGTGTCGATCGGCCCGCGGGCGATCCCGCGACGGGACATGCTGATATGGGAAAACCCGGCGTAACGTTCGGCGGTGATTTCTTCGTCGAACAACGGGTGATCTTCACGCACCAGCCCGACAAAGTGCGTGGAAAACAGGTTCTGAACCTTCACTTCCGGCATCAGCGGACGATTGTTGCTGACGCTTAAATCGATACGTCCTTCACGCAAGGCTTCGTCGTCTCCATCGCCCTCAGGAACGAAGCGCAATTCGCAATGCGGGGCCTGGCGTTCCATCGTGTCAAATAGCTTGCCGCCGTAAACGCCAACAAAGAAATCATTGGCGCGAATGCTGAACCGCCGGCGCAAACTGCCCAGCTCCACCTCATCGGCGGAGCGGAACAGCAAAGCGGCCTGCTCCACCAGGTCCCGCACCTGCTCGCGCAACTCCAGTGCCTTGGGCGTCGGCACCAAGCCTCGACCGGCGCGCACCAGAATCGGATCGCCAATGGCCTCGCGAATCCGCGTCAGCGTCCGGCTCATCGCCGCCGGGCTGAGGTTCATCCGCCGTGCAGCGCCTACCACACTGCCTTCATCGAGCAAGGCGTCGAGGGCGACCAACAGGTTCATGTCCGGGAGTTGCATGCTGAGCACTCGTGTCTGATCTGGATTGATCCAGACGCAATGCTAGCAAACATCTGCCTGACGAATGTATTGGCAGGTCTGTGAGAGCGAGCCTGCTCGCGATGGCGTCAGCTCAGACGCCGCGTTAAGCCGACTTGGCCAAAATCAACCCAGTCTCACTCGCCGCTTCCAAGCGAATCGCTACAAACTTCGATGTCGGCGTATGGCTGCCATCCCCGGTGCTTTCCAGCGGCACCAGCGGGTTCACTTCCGGATAGTAAGCGGCCGCTTGCCCGGCAGGAATGTCAAACGCCAGCAGCGTGAAACCCTTCACCCGACGCTCACGGCCATCATCCCAAATCGAAACAATGTCAGCCTTCTGCCCGGGTTTGAACCCGAGGCGAATGATGTCGGCTTCATTGACGAACAGCACATCGCGCTGACCTTTCACCCCGCGATAACGGTCATCAAGACCATAAATCGTGGTGTTGTACTGATCGTGGGAGCGCATCGACTGCATGATCAGGTCCGGCAGCACGCCGGTGGCGCGGGTGCGCTCATGCACTAGATGTTTGGGCAGCCTGTTCGCACGGAAGTTGGCCCGACTCGATGGGGTATTCCAGCGACGTGCACTGGCGCTGTTACCCAGGTAGAAACCACCCGGGTTCTGGATTTTCTCGTTGAAGTCCCGGAAGCCCGGGATGGTGTCGGCGATCAGGTCGCGGATGCGGCTGTAATCGGCCACCAGCCAGTTCCAGTCCACCGGTTTGCTGCCCAGGGTTGCGGCGGCGATCCCGGCGATGATTGCAGGCTCCGAGCGCATCTGGTTCGACAGTGGCTGAAGCTGACCGTTGGAGGCGTGGACCATGCTGAACGAGTCTTCCACGGTCACCGCTTGGGCGCCTTCGGCCTGGATATCGATGTCGGTACGACCCAGGCACGGCAGGATCAGCGCGTCTTTACCGTGGGCCAAATGGCTACGGTTGAGCTTGGTGCTGATCTGCACGGTCAGGTCGCAGTTGGCCAGAGCCTGGAAGGTACGCGCACTGTCCGGGGTGGCTTGGGCGAAATTGCCGCCCAGGCCGATGAAGACTTTCGAGCGGCCGTCGGCCATGGCGTGAATCGCCTCGACCACGTTGTGGCCGTTTTCACGGGGAACCTTGAACTGGAAGCGCCGCTCCAGAGCGTCGAGGAACGCCACCGGCGGACGTTCGTTGATGCCCATTGTCCGGTCGCCCTGCACATTGCTGTGGCCGCGCACCGGGCACAGACCGGCACCCGGCCGGCCGATGTTGCCGCGCAACAGCATCAGGTTGGCGATTTCCTGGATGGTCGCCACCGAATGACGATGCTGGGTGATGCCCATCGCCCAGCACATGATCACGTTCTTGCCCTTGGCGTACATGCGCGCCGCTTGCTCGATTTCCACCAGGGTCAGGCCGGACTGTTCGACAATCTGCTCCCACGGGGTGTCGTCGACGATGCCGAGGTATTCCAGAACGTTGACGCTGTGTTCATTGAGGAAGTCGTGGTCGAACACCGCAGGCTCACCAGCCTTCTGCGCATCGCGCTCCCATTGCAGCAGGAACTTGGCCATGCCGCGCATGATCGCCATGTCGCCGCCCAGTGCCGGGCGGAAGTACGCGGTGTTGGTCGGCTTGTCGCCGTTGGTGAGCATTTCCAGTGGGTGCTGTGGATGCTGAAAACGTTCCAGACCGCGTTCTTTCAGCGGGTTGATGCACACCACCTGAGCGCCGCGTTTCACCGCTTCGCGCAGGGGTTCGAGCATCCGCGGGTGGTTGGTGCCGGGGTTCTGGCCCCAGACGAAAATCGCATCGGCGTGTTCGAAATCATCGAAGGTCACGGTGCCTTTGCCGACGCCAACGCTCTGCGCCAACGCAACACCACTGGCTTCGTGACACATGTTTGAGCAGTCGGGGAAATTGTTGGTGCCATAGGCGCGCACGAACAATTGATAGAGGAACGCCGCTTCGTTGCTGGCGCGGCCCGAGGTGTAGAACTCGGCCTGATTCGGGCTCGACAGGCCGCGCAGATGTTTGGCGATCAGGGTGAAGGCATCATCCCAGCTGATGGGTTGGTAGCGATCGGTTTCGGCGTTGTAGCTCATCGGTTCGGTCAGGCGGCCCTGATATTCAAGCCAGTAGTCGCTCTGTTCCAGCAGCGAGGTGACGCTATGTTTGGCAAAGAATGCAGCGTCGACACGGCGTTTGGTCGCTTCCCAGTTCACCGCTTTAGCGCCGTTCTCGCAGAACATCACCATGCCCTTTTCCGGAGAATCGCCCCAGGCGCAACCGGGGCAGTCGAAGCCGCCGTTCTGGTTGGTCTTGAGCATTATGCGCAGGTTTTTCAGCGCGTTATCGCTGGTCAACCAGGCTTGGGCGACGCTGATCAGCGCACCCCAGCCACCGGCTGGGCCTTTGTAGGGCTTGTAGCGAGGGACAGGTTTCTGGTCGGCTTGACGATGTTGACTCACGCTTGATTCTCCGTCGCGGGGCTGTAGACCCGCGGCGCACTTTTCTGCGGCAGGTGGATGAGGTTGAGGTTGTGTCGACGGGCCCATTGCACGGCAAGGCCCGTGGGCGACGATAAACTGACCAGGGTCTGAATGCCGGCGCGTAAAACTTTCTGGATCAATTCAAGGCTGCAACGGCTGGTGACAATCGCCAGGCCGCCAGTGATCGGGATCTTCTGGCGGATCAACCCACCGATCAGCTTGTCGAGGGCGTTGTGTCGACCGATGTCTTCACGGCCCAGCAACAATTCGCCGTTGCCGTTCATGAACACCGCCGCATGTACCGCGCCGCAATGTTGGCCCAGCGGCTGGAATTCGCCGATGCGCTGGCGCAGGCCGTCCAGCCATTCGGTCGGGGGCAGTGGGGCGCCGGGCAAGACTTTGAGGTCGGGCAGCGCTTGCTCAACCGCTTCCACGCCGCAGAGACCACAACCACTGGTGCCAGCCAGTTGCCGACGCTGCTGCTTGAGGTTCCAGAAGGCACGATTGGCGATGGTCACTTGCGCGTATTGCGCCGAACCCGAGCCGCTGAGTTGCAAGTCGTAGATATCGCAAGCGTCTTCGATGATGCCGCTGCCGAGGCTGAAGCCGACGATGAAGTCTTCAAGATCCGTTGGCGTCACCAACATGACTGCCTGGCTGATGCCGTTATAGGCAATCGCCAACGCGACTTCCTCGGCCAGCGCGGTGCTGGCCGATTCGGTGTATTCAAGGTTGCAGTAACTGTACGTCTGGCTTGCGGCGGTCGCGGGCGTTTCAACGGCAGGCGCCGCGCGGTCAGGGCGCTTGGCGTTCATGGGCTCACCAACGGTTGGTCAGCTTTAAGCCTAGGCGCGTCAACGTGTCGCGTCTAATTGCTATTACTGATCTGCCGATAGATGACGTCGATCAAGAGTCGGCCATTGATTGTTGATAGATCGCGAAACAGGCTTCTGCAAGCGCCGAACGCGGAGCGCTACGACGCATGATCAGCCCCAGCCGGGCGAGGGTCTGGGCACTTTCTATGGGTTGCAGGCGTAAGTGATCGGTGAGGTTTTCTAGACCGCCTGCCAGCGGCATCACGGCGCAGCACAGGCCACCGTGTACCGCTTGTAACAATTGGTGGACCGCATCGGTTTGCAGCAACAGTTGGGGGGCCAAGCCACGGCTGTGGAAGTTATGGTCGATGGACTGGCGAAAATGCATGCCGCTGGTGAGCATGCCCAACGGCAGTTCAATCAACGATTTCCAACTTAAGGGCGCGTCGCCGAAGCTGAAGAAACGCTGATCGTAGAGCAAGCCCATGTGGGTTTCGCTGAAAGCCAGGGAATCGAAACGCTCACCGTCCAGACGCTCCAGGTACGACACCCCGAGGTCGAGACGGTTGTTCGCCAGCTGCTCGAGGATCTGCTCGGAACTCAGGGCCGAAAGTTCGAAGCGCAGGTTCGGGTGCTCGGCGTGCAGGCGCTGCATCAGCGGTACCGGGTCGAAACTCGACAGCGGCACCACGCCCAGGCGCAACGTACCCACGAGGTTGCCGCGACAGGCTGCCGCTTCGGCCTGCAAGCCGTCGTAGGCTGCCAGCACCGTACGCGCCCACGCCAGCACGCGCTCGCCCGGCGCGGTGAAACCTTCGAAGCGCTGGCCGCGGTTGACCAGCGGCAGTTCGAGTTCTTCTTCGAGGCTGCGCAGGCGCATGGACAGGGTCGGTTGGGTGATGTGGCAGCGCGCGGCGGCCTGGCCAAAGTGCCGGGTTTCGTCGAGAGCGATGAGGAATTTGAGCTGCTTGATGTCCATCTTCGCTCCAGGGCGTGGGCAAGGTTTGCGATTCTACCGCCTGCGCGGGGTTGGGTCATTGGTCGGCTGGGAACCGGGCTGTGCAAGGCTGGTCTAGTCTTTGGCGTCTGGAACCTAAACCCCAAGGAGAGCGCACCATGAGTATTTTTAGCTTTGTGAAAGAAGCAGGCGAAAAACTTATTGATCTGCTGACACCTGGCAATGCCAATGCCAGCGAGCAGTTGAAGGAACACATCCGCAAGGTCGGCCTGGGTAATCCGAATGTTCAGGCGACAATCCAGGGCGACAAAGTCATCGTCACCGGTGAAGTGGGGAGCCAGGAAGAGAAGGAAAAGATTCTGTTGGCCGTGGGCAATATCGCCGGTGTCGGCAGTGTTGATGACCAGATCACGGTGACCGGGCCGGTGGCGAAGGCCGCTCGCTTCGTTACGGTGAAAAAGGGCGACACCCTCAGCGCGATTTCCAAGGCCGAATACGGCGACGCGAACAAGTACAACAAAATCTTCGAGGCCAACAAACCTATGCTTTCGCACCCGGACAAGATCTATCCGGGGCAGGTGTTGCGGATTCCTGAGTAAGACTTGAGACCGTGTGATGGCCATCGCGGGCAAGCCTCGCTCCCACAGGTTTTGTGTCGTTCGCGTAGAGTGCACACGACACAAAACCTGTGGGAGCGTGGCTTGCCCGCGATGCAGGCGACTCGGTCTAAAGTCCTGCGATGAGCTCCCGATAATCCCCCACCGCCGCAAACTCGGCCGTGTCCTTGGGCCCTTTGCGGCTGTCCGGCTCGCTCACGGCCAGCAGATGCGCCACGCCAAAATTGCGCGCACTGCGCAGAATCGGCAACGTATCGTCGATAAACAGACTGCGCGCCGGATCGAAGCCGATGTCGGCTTGCAAGGCATCCCAGAACTGTGGGTTTTCCTTGGGGAAACCATAATCGTGAGAGCTGATCAAGCGCTCGAAATACGGCGCCAGTTCAATTCGTTCCAGCTTCAATGACAGCGAGTCGCGGTGGGCGTTGGTGATCAGTACCACGCGTTTGCCGGACCGTTTGATCGCCGCCAGAAAAGTGTCCGCATCCGGACGCAGGGCGATCAAGTGCGCGGTTTCGAGTTTCAGTTCGCGCACCGACAGCTTCAGCTCGGCGCTCCAGAAATCCAGGCAGTACCACTGCAACTGGCCGGCATTGCGTTCGAACAGCGGCTGTAATTCCAGCTCCGCCATGGCCCGGCTCACCCCGTGCAGCTCGGCATAACGCTGGGGCAGGTGCTCCATCCAGAAATGGTTGTCGTAGTGCAGGTCCAGCAGCGTGCCGTCCATATCCAGCAAAACGGTATCGATGTCATGCCAGGGCAGCAGGGACATAAAACTTCTCCAGCGGTAAAAAAGATATCCGGGATAAACAATCAGGATAGGCCGGGTATAGTAACCCGCTTACGCCAAGGAGCCTCTCATGCGCCAGAAACCCACCGTACTCGCCCGCGAGATCGTCGCCACCAGCCGTTTGTTCTGCGTCGAAGAGCTGAAGTTGCGCTTTTCCAATGGCGTGGAGCGTACTTACGAGCGTCTGGTCAGCAAAGGCACCGGCCATGGCGCGGTGATGATTGTGGCGATGCTCGACGCGGAGCACGCGGTGTTGGTGGAGGAATACTGCGGCGGCACCGATGCATACGAACTGTCCCTGCCCAAAGGTTTGATCGAGCCGGGCGAAGACGTGTTGGCGGCGGCCGAGCGCGAACTCATGGAAGAGGCCGGGTATGGCGCGCGACAGCTTGAACATTTGACCGAGTTGTCATTGTCACCGGGCTACATGAGCCAGAGGATCCAGGTGGTGCTGGCCACTGAGCTGTACGAAGAACGCCGGGAGGGTGATGAGCCCGAGCCGATGGGGGTGGAAAAGATCAACCTGCGTGAATTGTCGTCCCTGGCGCAGAATCCGCGATTCACCGAGGGCCGTGCCTTGGCGGCGCTGTATCTGGCCCGTGACTTACTGACTCAACGTGGGGTGTTTTTGCCGTGAACTTGAATTTTCCCCATCCGTTGATGGCGCCAGTCGTTGAACTGGCTTTGAAGGCTGGCGAGGCGATCCTGCCGTTCTGGCGCGTCAACGTTGGTGTCACTGCAAAGGCCGATGATTCCCCGGTCACCGCCGCCGACATGGCCGCTCATCACGTGATTCTGGCCGGGCTGACAGCGCTGGATCCGAGCATTCCGGTGCTGTCCGAAGAAGACGCCAATATCCCCCAGAGCGTGCGCACCGGGTGGCAGCGCTGGTGGCTGGTCGATCCGTTGGACGGGACCAAGGAGTTTATTTCCGGCAGCGAAGAGTTCACCGTCAACATTGCGCTGATCGAGCAGGGGCGGGTGGTGTTTGGCGTGGTGTCGATGCCGACCAACGGGCGCTTTTATGTCGGCGGTGCAGGGTTGGGTGCCTGGCGTGGTGATAAGGGTGCCGAGCCGTTGCCGATTCAGGTTCGCGAGGTTCCGGTGGCGGGTGAGCTTTTCACGGTGGTCGCCAGTCGTCGGCATTCGAGCCCTGAGCAGGAACGGTTACTCGCGGGGTTGAGTGACAGCCTGGGTGAGTTGCAACTGGCGAACATCGGCAGCTCGTTGAAATTTTGCCTGCTGGCGGAAGGGGCGGCGGATTGTTATCCGCGGTTGGCGCCGACTTCGCAGTGGGACACGGCGGCTGCGCAAGGCGTGCTGGAAGGTGCGGGCGGTGAGGTGCTGGATTTGAGCGGTGAGCCGTTCTGTTATCCAGCGCGGGAGTCGTTGCTGAATGAGTTTTTCCTGGCGCTGCCGGCTAAAGCGGCTTGGCGGGAGAAATTGCTGGCTTTGGCTCGGGGTTGAAGATCAAAGATAAGATCGTTCCCATGCTCCGCGTGGGAATGCCTCTAGGGACGCTCCGCGTCCAGTGACGCGGAGCGTCACGGGCTGCATTCCCACGCAGAGCGTGGGAACGATCAGTCATCGGTGAAGGACATACTGCCCGGTAAACCGCACCGCATCCTCTTCACTCCCGGTATTCACGATCCGTGAATGCAGCGTCAACCGCGCCCGACCGTACCGCTGATACATCGCCAGAAACTTCTTCCACACCGCCGCACTCGGTGCCTGGCAAATCGCCGTCGCGTCCATGGTGACCGGCAGTGGATAGCTGATCTGCCCTTCCTGAATCACGATGTGTCCGTCTTCGATGATGCCTTCTTCACGCAAACGCAAATGCAGCCAGCCCCAGCCGGCCAGCACTGCGCCGCAATACAGGCTGCCGCCGAACATGGTGCTCTTGTGATTGACGTTGGCCGCAAGCGGCAGGTGCAGGCGCAGTTGCTGATCGTGCCAGTCGAGCACTTTGAGGCCCATGTCCCGCGTGAGGGGGATGTCAGAATGGAGGATCGATTCCAGGTGACGACTGTCGCGGTTCATTCACGGGCCTTTTGTTTGAAGGGGATGATTTTACGGTAGCTCAATCAAGGTCGTCGGTGGGGCTGCTGGCGCCGCTGTCGCCGAAGTTCAGACCATGCTTGCGCAGTTTGTCGTGCAAGGTTTTGCGCGGAATCCCGAGCGCTTCGGCAAGGCTGCGCACGGAGCTGTGCGAGCGCGCCAGTTCGGCGGCAATCAAGCTCTTCTCGAAGTTCTCCACTTGCTCGCTCAGGCCGCCGCTGACCACTTCAATCGTGCTGCCGACGCCGCCATCCGGCGCACTGTTGTCCAGCGCCAGTTCCAGACCCAGGGCAAAGCGTTCGGCGGCGTTCTGCAGTTCACGTACATTGCCTGGCCAGGTGTGGCGCAATAGCAGCGCCCGGTGTCCCGGCTGCAATTCGTGGGGTGGCAAACCGTGGCGGGCGCTGGCTTCATCGGCGAAATGCTGGAACAGCATCAGCGCATCTTCGCCTCGCTCACGCAGCGGCGGAATGCGCAGCGGCGCGACGTTCAGGCGGTAATACAAGTCGGCACGGAAGCGGCCCTGATCAGCGGATTGACGCAGGTCCTCCTTGGTCGCGGCAATGATGCGGATGTCGAGCGGGATCAGCTGGTTGCCGCCCAAACGCTCGACGACCCGCTCTTGCAGCAAGCGCAGCAATTTCACCTGCACATCCAGGCTCATGCTTTCGATTTCATCGAGGAACAACGTGCCGCCATTGGCAAATTCGAACTTGCCGATGCGACGCTTCTGCGCGCCGGTAAACGCACCGGGCTCGTGACCGAACAGCTCGCTTTCCACCACCGACTCGGCCAGAGCCCCGGCGTTGATCGCCACGAATGGACCGTTACGCCGACTCGACAGGTCGTGCAGCGCGCGCGCCACCACTTCCTTGCCCGCACCGGTTTCGCCGAGGATCAGCACGTCGGCCTTGGTCGCCGCCAGTGCACCGATCTGCTCACGCAGGCGCAGCATCGGCGCTGATTGCCCGACGAGCCGAGCGCTCAGTTCGTTGCGATCGCTCAGGGCCAGACGCAGGCTGCGGTTGTCCAGCACCAGCCGGCGCAGGTCCAGGGCACGACGTACGCTGTCGAGCAGCGCGTCGCTGGCGAAAGGTTTTTCCAGAAAATCATAGGCTCCGGCACGCATGGCTTGAACGGCCAGCGGCACATCGCCGTGGCCGGTGATCAGCAGCACGGGTAGCTCCGGGTCCTGGGCGTGGAGTTCGGTCAGCAGTTCGAGGCCGTCCATGCCTGGCATGCGGATGTCACTGACCACCACGCCCGGCCAGTCACGCTCCAGCTGCCCGGCCAGGCCTTTGGCTTCAGCCAGCGGCAGGATTTTCAGGCCGGCCAGGTCCAGGGTCTGGCTCAGGGCCTGGCGCAGGTGGGGATCGTCGTCGATCAACACGACCTGGATGCGGTTGTCGATGGTCATGCACTTCGGTCCTCGGACGGTTGCAGGCTCACGCCCGGTGCGCCTGCGCGCAACTTCAGGGTAATCAGGGCGCCACCTTCCTTGTGGTTGGAGAACGACAATTCACCACCGAAGGCGCGCATCAGGGTGTCGCAGATCGCCAGCCCCAAGCCAAGCCCCTGAGTGCGGGTCTTGGTGGTGTAGAAGGGCTCGCCGGCACGCCCCAGCGCTTCCAGGCAGAACCCGGGGCCATTGTCGCGAATGTACAGATTGACGCCGTCGGCGGTGGACTCGGCACTCAACCAGAGTTTACGCGGCGGGCCTTTTTCCGTCAGGGCATCGAGGGCATTGGCCAGCAGGTTGCCGAGTACCTGGCGCAGACGGGTTTCCCCGGCCTCGACCCATAGGGTGGCAGCCGGCAGGTCACGGATCAGCTCGACTTCCATGCTGCGCCGACGCTTGGCCAATAATGCCAGCGCGTCGTCCAGTGCCGGTTGCAGGGCCACGCTTTCCGGGGCGTGACGATCACGCCGGGCGAAGGCGCGCAGGTGGGCGATGATCGAGGCCATGCGCCCGGTCAATTCGCTGATCAGCTTGAGGTTGCCGCGAGCATCCTCGGTGCGCTGATGATCGAGCAGCACTTCGGCGTTTTCCGCGTAGCTGCGAATTGCCGCCAGCGGTTGGTTGAGCTCATGGCTGATGCTCGCCGACATCGTCCCCAGCGCCGAGAGCTTGCCGGCCTGCACCAGGTCATCCTGCGCGCGCACCAGTTCCTGCTGAGCGTGTTCGCGCTCCAGCACTTCCTGCTTGAGTCGACGGTTGAGGCCTTCGAGGTCGCTGGTCCGTTCGGCGACCCGGCCTTCCAGTTCGTGGCGGGCCTTGCCTTCGAAGGCGATCCGCTCCAGGTAATGGCGTCGGCGTTGCATCATCAAGCCCAGCAGCAGCATCAATACCAGCAGCGTTGCGCCGCCAATGGCCACGACGGTGCGTACCGGACGATCGATCAGGGTGCGCGGCGCAAGGATACTGACGCTCCAACCGGTTTCTTCGATCTGCCGGGTTTGCGTCAGCCAGGCGTTGGTGTCGAGATTCAACGGCTTGGGATCGCGGGTCGGGTAGGGTTGAATCGCGGTGATGGCCTCGCGCTCTGCCTCGCTCAATGGGCGTGTCGAGCGAAAACGCCACTCGGGCCGCGACGTGAGGATGACCACGCCATTGTGGTCGGTGACCAACAGTTGTTCCGGGGTTTTGCCCCAGAGGCTTTCGGTATGGTCGAGGTCGACCTTGACCACCAGCACGCCGATGATTTTTTCGCGATCGCGTATCGCCGCCGCGAAGAAGTAACCGCGCTTGGCCGAGGTGGTGCCCAGGCCGAAGAAGCGCCCCAGACGCCCGGCCATGGCTTCGCTGAAATAAGGACGGAAAGCGAAATTGCGGCCAACGAAGCTGTCGTGTTTGTCCCAATTGGAGGCCGCCAGCGTCTTGCCGGTGGTGTCCATCAGGTACATGACTTCGGCGCCGGTCTGGGCACTGATGTTTTTCAGCAGGCGATTGGCATTGCCCTGAATCACGCCCTCGTCGGGTGCAGCCAATGTCGCACGCAGAGCAGGCAGCTCGCCGAGAATCTGCGGCAACACTTCATACCGATGCAGAGTGCCCAGCAGGTTGGCGACGTAAAGGTCGAGGGTCTGACGGTTCTGTCCGGCCAGTTCGCTGCGGTAGTAACGCTCGGCCAAATGCTCCAGAGGCCAAAGCAAGGGCGCCAGGCACAACGCGAGTAGCGCCAGGCTGCGCCAGCGGGGTCTGCGGGGGAGAGTGGGGGTCATGAGCATCAAGCGCCTATGGGTATAGACGCATTATGCCTAGGCTTGCGGGCGCAGTCTGCGCACCTGGGATCAAGTGCGCGCTGGCGGTGAAAATTCACACAGGAATTCAGGAAAAGACTTCAGCGTCCTTGAGGAGCGCGGCGGACTGATCCTTGGCTGATAGTTTCGGTGCTTCGTCCAACTGCCAGTCGATGCCCAGGTCCGGATCGTCCCAGCGAATGCTGCGCTCGGCCGACGGAGTGTAGTAGTCGGTGGTTTTGTAGAGGAACTCGGCGAAATCGCTCAGTACCACGAAACCATGGGCAAAACCTTCCGGTACCCAGAGTTGGCGATGGTTGTCGGCGGACAGGCGTACCGCCACCCATTTGCCGAAATGCGGCGAGCTGCGGCGAATATCCACCGCCACGTCCAGCACTTCACCGGCGGTGACGCGGACCAGTTTGCCCTGGGTGTTTTCCAGCTGGTAATGCAGGCCGCGCAGTACGCCTTTTTGCGAGCGGGAATGGTTGTCCTGAACGAACTGGGTGTTCAGGCCAGTTGCTTCCTGGAAAGCCTTGGCGTTGAAGCTCTCATAGAAGAAACCGCGCTCGTCACCAAATACCTTGGGTTCGATGATCAGAACACCGGGCAGGTCGGTGGTGACTACATTCATGGTGTTTCTCCGGCAATAGGCGTGATGGTCGACATTCTTACGCAAAGTGGCGGCGGGTGCGAGTGGGGCGGTGGTTCAGGGGATAAAATTCGTGAAGTCGCTGTATTTCCATCAGTAAAAAAACTGGTGATCTCTCACCTGTTAATCGACCTCACCGAAATACCACTGCTCGGCCTCATAGGGTTGTCCGTCGCAATCTTCAGCGGTAAAGCGCAAACCTCTTTCTTTCATCCCGTCCGGAAGAACGAGACCCCATTCCGTTGCGAGGCTTTTGTCCGCTGGGCAGTATTCACTATCGATTAGCGGGATGTGACTTCGGTGGTAGTCCAGATTGGTGTAAATGCAGATTTCGCTGGTGAACATGTCTGGCAGGCAGATAACCGTGATTACTCGACAGTCGATGGCATTTTCCGGTCTAGCCTGGCGTATGTGATGCGCTGCATTGATCATTTGTTGAGCGCATTCTTTGCGTATGGCAGTGGTCGCTTGTTTACCCTCTACCAGTGTCGTGATAACCGGAATTTTCCAGTTGCAGTATTTCTGTTCGAGCGTCAGATCGTCCGGAAAATAGCCCTCGAAGCGAGAGGCCCAGGCTGCGAGGCCTTTCAATCGACGTGGGATGTTTCGGATTTTTTTGTTTGAGAGTGCAAGGCGGCGCATCGTCATGGTGGCGACTTTATCCTGGGCGGTTGAAGAATCCTTTGTGGCTATAGGTTGGAATCAGGAACAGTGAAAGGCAATCCGAGATTGCTGTAGGAAAGTTCATCTGGGTGATCGCTGACCGGAAACTATCCCCAATGCCGACTCTCTGGCCGGTATAAGGGGGTTGCGCATCGCCCCAAGCAGTGGCGATATAAGCGCCTAATAAAATTTCAGGGGTTGTTGTATGCCGCTCGCCACGTTGATTCACCGCGCCAGTCTGCCCAGCCCGCAGGTGTCTGCGGCGCAAGCGCTTGAGCTGCTGGAAGAGCATTACGGGCTGAGCGGGCGGTTGCAGGCGCTTGGGAGCCAGCAGGATCTCAATTTCCGCGTCGACAGCGAGCAGGGGCGTTTTGTCCTGAAAATCTGCCGTGGTGATTACTCGGCGCTGGAGCTGCAAGCTCAACACGCAGCGCTCAAGCATCTGGCTGAACATTCCGGCGTGCCGGTGCCGGGAGTGATTGCTGCCAAAAATGGCGCAGACTTGCTCTCACTTGAGGTTGGGGGCCAAGCAGTGCATGTGCGTCTGCTTGATTACATCGACGGCCAGTCCCTGACGCACCTCAATCATCTAAGCCATTCAGTGGTCGCCGGTTTCGGTCGGCTCTGCGGCGAAATGGACCTGGCGCTGGCCGGTTTCAATCACCCAGGCCTTGAGCGCACCCTGCAATGGGACGCTCGCCACGCCAACGCGTTAATCGCTCATTTGCTGCCGGTGATCCAGGATGACCCGCAGCGAAAGCTGATCGCCGAAGCCGCTGAACAGGCCGAGCGCCATTTGCAGCCCTTGGTGGACAAGCTGCCGGTGCAGGCGATTCACATGGACATCACCGACGACAACGTAGTCTGGCAGCGGGATTCGCAGCGCCAATGGCAGTTGCACGGCGTCATCGATTTCGGCGACCTGGTCCGTACCTGGCGGATCACCGATCTGTCGGTGACCTGCGCCGCGCTGCTGCACCATGCCGATGGCGATCCGTTCTACATTTTGCCGGCGGTTCGGGCTTATCACGCGGTCAATCCGTTGCAGCATGAAGAGTTGCTGGCACTCTGGCCGTTGATCGTCGCCCGCTCGGCGGTGCTGGTGCTGAGTGGGGAACAGCAGGTCAGCATTGATCCGGGCAATGAGTACAGTCGCGACAACCTGACCCATGAGTGGGAAATTTTCCGTGTTGCCACATCGGTGCCGTTGGCGTTGATGGAGGCGGCGATTCTTACCGCCGTCGGTCAAAGCCTGCCGAGCATCGGCAGTGAAGACTTCGCGCCATTGTTGCCAAGTCTGGTGGGGCGTGAGTTTGCATTGATCGATCTGGGCGTGCTCAGTCCGCATTTCGAGGCGGGTAACTGGGAGCAGCAAGGGATCGATCTGCGTCTGCTGACTGAGGCCGCCGCGGCTCATGGTCTGGCGGCCAGTCGATATGGTCAGTATCGTCTGTCCCGCACCCGGCCGGACTGCGCCAGAGAACCGGATACTTTCCCGCTACACGTTGCGTTGCGAGTGCCCGATGGCACGGCGGTCGAAGCGCCGTTTGCCGGCGTTATCCATATCGAAGGGGAGAACTTGCTGCAACTGGATGGCCCAGAGCTCAGCGTCCGATTGTGGGGTGTGGCTCCATCGGTTCGCAGTAGCGCGGCGCTAGTCAAAGGCCAGGTGCTGGGTTCGGTCAGCGGGCCGTTGATCGTGCAGTTGTGCCGAAGTGCTCAGCTCGACGCGCCGTTGTTTTGCACGCCATCGCGCGCGGCAGCCTGGCAGGTATTGTGTCCTTCACCTGCCATGTTGTTGGGCCTGGCCTGTGATGCGCAAGAAGAGCTCGACTCGCAGACATTGCTGGCCCGCCGTGACGCGAGTTTCGCTCGTTCCCAGAAGCATTATTACGTCGACCCACCGCGCATCGAGCGCGGCTGGCGCAATCACCTGATCGACATGCAGGGTCGCTCTTACCTCGACATGCTCAACAACGTCGCGGTCCTGGGTCATGGCCATCCGCGCATGGCTGCCGTCGCCAGCCGGCAGTGGTCGTTGCTCAACACCAATTCGCGTTTTCACTACGCGGCGATTGCCGAGTTTTCCGAGCGTTTGTTGAAGCTGGCACCGGACAACATGGATCGCGTATTTCTGGTCAACAGCGGCACCGAGGCCAATGATCTGGCGATTCGCCTGGCCTGGGCCTACAGCGGCGGTCGCGACATGCTCAGCGTGCTGGAGGCGTATCACGGTTGGTCAGTCGCGGCGGACGCGGTCTCGACCTCGATTGCCGACAACCCCAAGGCCTTGAGCAGCCGTCCGGACTGGGTGCATCCAGTGACCGCGCCGAACACCTATCGCGGTGAATTTCGTGGTATCGACAGCGCACCGGACTACGTGCGCAGCGTCGAACACAACCTGGCGAAAATCGCCGAACAAAAACGCCAACTGGCCGGTTTCATCTGCGAGCCGGTGTACGGCAATGCCGGCGGTATCTCGTTGCCGCCGGGTTATTTGAAGCAGGTCTATGCGCTGGTCCGCGCTCAGGGCGGGGTATGCATCGCCGACGAAGTGCAGGTCGGTTACGGCCGCATGGGCAAATTCTTCTGGGGCTTCGAAGAGCAGGGCGTGGTGCCGGACATCATCACCATGGCCAAAGGCATGGGTAACGGCCAGCCGTTGGGCGCTGTCATTACCCGACGGGAAATTGCTGAAGCGCTGGAGGCCGAGGGTTACTTCTTCTCGTCAGCCGGTGGCAGCCCGGTCAGTTGCCAGATTGGCATGGCGGTGCTGGATGTGATGGAAGAAGAAAAACTCTGGGAGAACGCGCAGGTTGTGGGCGGGTATTTCAAAGAACGTCTTGAAGCGTTGATTGACCAGCATCCGTTGGTGGGAGCGGTGCATGGCTCCGGTTTTTATCTGGGCGTGGAGTTGATTCGCAATCGAGAAACCCTGGAGCCCGCGACTGAAGAAACCACGGCGTTGTGCGATCGCCTTCGTGAGTTGGGGATCTTCATGCAGCCGACGGGTGATTACCTGAACATTCTCAAGATCAAGCCGCCGATGGTTACGTCGCATCAGAGCGTGGATTTCTTCGTCGACATGCTGTCGAAGGTGTTGGACGAAGGGTTGTAAGACTTGAGATCGCTTTCGCGGGCAAGTCGGATCGCCGCACCGCTCGCTCCTACGGATCTATGTCGTTCGCGGAATATGCGCACGACACGGACCTGTAGGAGCGAGGCTTGCCCGCGAAGGCGTCATAAAGGCATGCATAAATCTCGATTGTTATCGGGTTTAAGTGAGAAATTTTTGATGGAAAGAATATTTATCGCTTTAAAAGCCGATTTTTATCGGCTATAAAGTCGCCACTGCCCACGGTGTGGATGAACCACGCCCGGTGCTGCCTCTTTCTGTCATCGGTCGATGCCACCCTCGACCCTCAGCACTTGCCCAGGAGATGATTCATGAGCCGTATCGTTACCGTCGCCGCTACCCAGATGGCCTGTTCCTGGGACCTTGAAGCCAACATCGAGACCGCTGAGAAGCTGGTCCGTGAGGCTGCGGCGAAAGGCGCGCAAATCATCCTGATCCAGGAGCTGTTCGAGGCGCCGTACTTCTGCCAGAAACCGAACCCTGATTACCTGCAGCTGGCCACGACGGTCGAAGACAACGTCGCCATCAAGCATTTCCAGAAGGTCGCCAAAGAATTGCAGGTTGTTCTGCCAATCAGCTTCTACGAGCTGGCCGGCCGCGCACGTTTCAATAGCATCGCGATCATCGATGCCGACGGCAGCAACCTCGGGATTTATCGTAAAAGCCACATTCCAGACGGCCCTGGCTACCACGAAAAGTACTACTTCAACCCGGGCGATACTGGCTTCAAAGTCTGGAATACCCGTTACGCGAAAATCGGCGTGGGTATCTGCTGGGATCAGTGGTTCCCTGAGTGCGCCCGCAGCATGGCGCTGCAAGGCGCGGAAATCCTGTTCTACCCGACCGCCATCGGCAGCGAGCCACACGACAAGACCATTTCGTCCCGCGATCATTGGCAGCGCGTGCAACAAGGCCATGCCGGCGCCAACCTGATGCCGCTGATTGCCAGCAACCGCATCGGCAACGAAGAGCAGGACGGCTACGACATTACCTTCTACGGCTCGTCGTTCATCGCCAACCAGTTTGGCGAGAAAGTCCAAGAGCTGAATGAAACAGAAGAAGGCATTCTGGTTCACAGTTTCGACCTCGATGAGCTGGAGCACATCCGCAGCGCATGGGGCTCATTCCGTGACCGTCGCCCGAACCTGTACGGCGCGATCAAAACCCTCGACGGTTCCCTGGAGTCCTGAACCATGACCACTTTGAACAGCACCCCTCGCACCGACGGCTTTTACATGCCCGCCGAATGGGCACCACAGACCCAGACCTGGATGGTCTGGCCCGAGCGCCCGGACAACTGGCGCCTGGGCGGCAAACCGGCGCAAGCCGCGCATGTGGCGGTGGCCAAGGCCATCGCGCGTTTCGAACCGGTGACCGTGGCGGTTTCCGCCGGCCAGTACGAAAATGCTCGCGCCCGTCTCGACGTGCCGAATATTCGTTTGGTGGAGATGTCCAGCGATGACGCCTGGGTTCGGGATACTGGCCCGACGTTCGTCATCAACAATCGCGGCGAAGTCCGTGGTGTGGATTGGGACTTCAATGCATGGGGCGGTTTTGACGGTGGTCTGTATTCGCCGTGGAACCGTGACTCGCAGGTGGCGGGCAAGATCCTCGAAATCGAGCGCAGCCCGCGCTATCGCACCGAAGGTTTTGTGCTCGAAGGCGGCTCGATCCATGTTGATGGCGAAGGCACCCTGATCACTACCGAAGAATGCTTGCTCAACCGCAATCGCAACCCGCACATGGACCGTGCGCAAATCGAAGCGGTGCTCAGCGCCAATCTGGCTGTGGATAAGATTATTTGGCTGCCGGACGGTTTGTTCAACGACGAAACCGACGGCCATGTGGATAACTTCTGCTGCTACGTGCGTCCGGGCGAAGTACTGCTGGCCTGGACCGACGACCCGCAGGACCCGAACTACCCGCGCTGTCAGGCGGCAATGAACGTGCTGCAAAACAGCACCGATGCCAAAGGGCGCCCATTCACGGTGCACAAGATGCCGATTCCTGGGCCGCTGTACGCGACCGAAGACGAGTGCGCTGGCGTGGATCCGGTAGACGGCACTCAGGAACGCAATCCAACCGTTCGCTTGGCCGGCTCTTATGTGAACTTCCTGATCGTCAATGGCGGCATCATCGCGCCGAGCTTCGACGACCCATTGGACGGTCCGGCCAAAGAGATTTTGCAGGCTTTGTTCCCGCAGCACGAAGTGGTCATGGTGCCGGGTCGCGAACTGTTACTGGGGGGCGGTAACATCCACTGCCTTACCCAACAACAGCCCGCGCCGCACAAGGAGTGAGTGAGGTTGTAACAGCCTGAGTTGATTGAAGAATCGATTGAGCAACGATTTAGCCTCGTTATTTCACACAAAGCCCGCAGCCCGTCAGGACTGCGGGCTTTTTTGTATCCACTTGTCGACACTTCGAAAACATTGGCACAGCTCTTGTATCTTCGATGGCGCAACATGGGGAGGGAGAGAACTTCGATGTTCTGTCATAAACCTTGGATAAGTTAGCCGCTCACAAACCAGGAGAGAGCGCTGAGATGAACGCCGAAATGAACGTCGTGAGCGAGCGGGCAATGCATCCCCTGGCAGTTAATAGCGAATCGCTCCAAGTCTTGGCGCAATGGTTGAAGTCCAATGGAACGCGTCAGATCAGAGAACCTGATCCGCGCCGGATGATGATCGAGCGCTACCCCGCTGGTTTATTCAGCGAGGCGGAACTGGAAGCACTGTGGGATGTGATGGAAGGATAAGAAGAAAAACAACGGATTGATAAAAGCGCTGCCGGGAAGGCGGCGCTTTTTTATGGGCGAAGGTTTTTATGATTGATCGTTCCCACGCAGAGCGTGGGAACGATCATCTTTCTCTTAAAAACTGTAAGTACCGGTCACGACCAGGCTCCGTGGTGCGCCCGGCTGGATCTGCGCCGCGCTGGTGGCTGACGAGTAATACTCGCGATCGGTGATGTTATTCAGCGCCGCCCGCAAATCCCAATCCTTGTGCCGGAACCCGGCCAAAGCATCCCAACGGCCATAACCTGGCAACACGGTGGTGTTGAGGTTGTCGGCGTAGCGCTGACCCACCAGGGTCAAACCGGTTTCGGCGTACCAGCCCATTTCCGGTTTCCAGGTCAGGAACAGGCTGCCGTTATGCTTGGCGACGTTGCTGATGCGTTTGCCTTCGAAGCCGTTGTTGTCCTTCTCGACTTTTGCGTCCTGCACGCCGACACCACCGCGCACGTACCAGTTGCCAGCGATCTTGCCGGTGCCGGTCAGCTCTATCCCGCGGGAGCGTTGCAGGCCGGTGAGCAAGGTCATGGTCGGATTGTTCGGGTCGCTGGTGCGACGGTTGGAGAGTTCCAGCTCGTAGATCGCCAGCGTAGTGCTCAGGCGATCGTCGAGCCAGTCGCTCTTCACGCCGATTTCCTTCTGCTTGGTCAGCTCGGGACTCAGATCGTTGCTGTTGCCGGCCGCGCCTGGCGTGATGCCGATCAAGCCGCCACCGACCGGGGAAAAGGTCTTGGTCCAGGAGGCGTAGAAGGAGTGATTCTGCAGCGGCGTCCAGACCACGCCTACGCGCGGGCTGGTGCTGTGGCTGTCGCGATCTTCGGAAATGTCCCGCAGCTTGTTGGTCGATTCGATATCAAAGGTGTCATAACGCAAACCGGCTAGCAGTTGCCATTGATCGTTCAGGCGCAGTTGATCCTGCACGTACACCGCACGGCTTTCGACTTCGGTATGGGTACTGCTCGACACCTGCATCCGCCCGGTATGGCGCAAGTCGCGATTCGGGTTGTACAGATCCAGTGCCGGTACCGGGGAGCTACCGCGCCCGGATGTCGCTGCGTTATACAACGTCGGATCGCGCCGTTGGCTGCCGATCTCGATACCGGTCAGCAAGCGATGCTCCAAGCCGAACGTGTCGAACCCGCCTTCCAGTTCGACGTTGTTATAGACGTTGCGGGTGGTCAGGTCCTGCTGCCAGTGCTGGCGCGTGACCTTGTTGGTCGCCGGGGTGTAGCCGGTCAGGTAGGTGTTGTCGAAATCGCTGTTGAGCTTGAATACACCCAGGGTATGGCGCAGCTGCCAGTTATCGCTGAGTTCATAGCTGAGTTTCGAGCGCAGGGATTGCGACTTGTCGTCGATGAAATCGTGCTCGCTGCCGTAGGTCGTGTCCCTTCCTACGTCTGCCGGGCGCCCGTTGACACCGGGGATGCCGCGATCCGGCGTACGGTTGTAGCGGCTGTATTCGTACTGCACCAACCAGTTCAGGTCGGGCGTCAGTTGCCAGCTCATCGACGGCGCGAACAGTTGGCGATTGCCGCTGACGCCATCGCGAAAACTGTTCTGGTCCATGTTGCCCATGTTCAGACGCAGGCTGATGTTCTCGCTTGGATCGGTGCTGAGGTCGGCATACAGGCTGCGCAGATCATCGCTGCCGCCTTGGGCCTCAATGGTCGAGCGACGACCGAACTCCGGCAGTTTGCTGACCCGGTTGACGATCCCGCCCTGGCTGCCACGGCCATACAAAACAGCGGCTGGGCCTTTGAGGACTTCGATGCGTTCGATGTTGTGCAAGTCGCGCACGTACTGGCTGTCGTCACGGATGCCATCGAGGTAGAAGTCGTTGCTGGCGTCGAAACCACGGATGCGCAGGCTGTCGAAGCGGGTGTCGGCACCGCTGCTGACGTTGGGCATGCCGCTCAGTGCCGTGCCCAGATCGTTGGTGCCGTAATCCACGACGTTCGCGGTTTTCACCGAATCGATGGCCTGCGGCACGTAGCGCACCGGTGTAGCCGTGCGGGTCGCAGTGCTGGTCTCCTTTACGCGTGGATCGTCAACTTGCGCTTCGGCGTTGATCGAAGTCTCGGGTAAAACAGTCGTGGCGGCACAGGTAAAACCTGCAGACAGGAAAGCAGAGAGCCCAAGGGTGATGGGCGTAAGGCGGGAGGGGGCAGGCATCTGAAGCGCATCCGGAAGGGTAGAGAAAATCGAGGGCGCGAATGGTAATGCTTGCTATTTACTTTCGTTAACTATTCTTGAACGGCACCCTTGTTTGATTGTTTCAAGTTATGTCGTGATTGGTACAAAGGTGCAACGGGGTCATTCGACCGATTCATGAAACAGACTGAAAGCCATTCCAGCGTTTTTCCGAAACTGTCTGGGGATTAATCTGCCGGCATTGAGTTTTCCTACTTTGTTGCCGGAGTCTTCCCATGATCCTTCATTACATTTACGACCCATTGTGCGGTTGGTGCTACGGCGCCAAACCATTGGTGCAAGCCGCCCAAGCGGTGTTGCCTGTCATCGCCCACGGTGGCGGCATGATGACCGGTGCCAATCGCCAGACCGTCTCGCCACAACTGCGTAACTACGTGATGCCTCACGACCGACGCATCGCCGAGTACACCGGCCAGCCGTTTGGAGAGGCGTATTTTGAGGGTTTGTTGCGCGATGAGACGGCAGTGTTCGATTCCGCGCCGCCGATTGCTGCCGTGCTGGCAGCCGAGCAGATCGCTGGCCGCGGGCTAGCATTGCTGGGGCGTTTGCAGACGGCTCATTACGTGGAAGGTCGACGCATCGCTGATAACGCCGTGCTGCTGGAACTCGCCACACAGACCGGCCTTGAACCCGAGGCGTTCCAACAGGCATTTAATGAAGCCGACACCGAGCGCCATATCAAGGACAGCCGCGCACTCCTGGCCAAGCTCGGCGGTCAGGGTTTCCCGACCTTTGCGCAGGAGCAGGATGGCCAGTTCACCTTGGTCGACATCGGCCCTTGGCTCGGCAAGCCGCAAGCCTTCGCTCAATGGTTGAGCCAGTCATTGGCGGCAAAAGAGTCTTCATCCGCGTTTCTAGCCTGTGGCCTCGACGGCTGCGCCCATTGAACTCACCTGGAGTCACCATGGATAACCTGAGCCTGATTAAAAGCACCTACGAAGGCGCCAACTCCCAGGAGAATGCGCGCAACACCGCCGCGGCGTTGGCCGATGACGCTCGCTGGACTGAGGCCGCAGGTTTCCCGTACGCCGGGACCTATGTCGGTTTCGACGCTATCGTCGAAAACGTCTTCAAGCGCCTGGCCACCGAGTGGGAAGATTTTCAGTTCAAGGTCGAGCACTACGTCGCACAGGGCGACAAGGTATTTGCCTACGGCAATTACAGCGGAATCTACAAAGCCACCGGCCGCCCGATGAATGCTCGGGTCGCTCACTTGTGGACCCTGGCCGATGGCAAAGTCACGCATTTCGAACAATTCGTCGACAGCCACACCGTGCAATTGGCTATCGCTGACAAGTGATTTCTTAGACGATTTTCGCCTATTCACAGACGATTCCTGAAATTGACACCTTATTAAGGGCGCAGATAGGATGCGCCCCACGCCTGTGGCTAACCGCCATGACTCACAAAACAATAAAAGGCCCGCCGCGAATTTTCGTGGGCGGGCCTTTTTGTTTTTGGGTGAAAAAAGAGCGCGATAGCGCCATTTCAGTGGTTCGACACAGCGCGTATCAACCCGTAATAAGGAAAATAACATGTTGTACAAGCGAATCAGCCTGATCGCATTGGGGATGTTGAGCGCCACTCAGGCTATGGCTAACGACCAGGCCGAATCCAAGGGTTTTGTTGAAGACAGCAGCCTCAAAGTGCTGCTGCGCAACGCCTATATCAATCGTGACTACAAGGACGGCCGACAGGACAAAGCCGAGTGGGGCCAAGCGGCCATCGGTACTTTCTCGTCCGGCTTCACCCAGGGCACCGTCGGTGTCGGTGTGGATGCCTTCGGTCTGTACGCACTGCGTCTGGACGGCGGCAAAGGCCGCAGCGGCGCCGGTGGTATCGACTTTTTCAAACAGGGCGACAGCGGCAACGCGGCGGACGACCTGTCAAAGGGTGGCGCGGCCGTCAAGTTCCGTCTCTCCAGCACCACGCTGACCTATGGCGACCAGATGCCGGCCCTGCCGGTGCTGAACTACGACAACTCGCGCCTGCTGCCAGAAAGCTACACCGGCACTTTGATCACCTCCAAGGAGATCAAAGGTCTGGAACTGAACGCCGGTCGCTTCACCGCCGAATCGCGCAAAAGTGCTGAAGGCCGTGACAGCGGTGGCTTGAAGTCGATCAACGTGTTGGGCGGTAGTTACCAGTTCACCGAACAGTTCAAGGCTGCGCTGTACGCGTCCGACGTCGAAGATGTATTGAAGAAGCAGTACGTGAACGCCAACTACGTGTTCCCGATCGACAAGGATCAGTCCCTGACCCTGGACTTCAACGGCTACCGCACCAAGCTGGACGATTCCTACGTCCGCGAAAGCGGTGCTACCGGCGACGACAACAAGATCTGGAGCCTGGCAGCGACCTTCGCCACCGGCCCGCACTCGTTCACACTCGCTCACCAACGCAGCACCGGCGACAGCAACCTGGGTTACGCCTACGGTGGCTACCAGAAGGATCAAGGTCGCGTCGGCGATGGCGGTAACACCATCTATCTGGCCAACTCCTACTGGTCCGACTTCAACGCCGAAGACGAACGCAGCTGGCAGTTGGGCTACGGTCTGGACTTCAGCGCATTCGGCATTCCTGGCCTGAGCTACAACTTTGCCTATGTGCGCGGTGACAACATCACCACCTCCACCAGCGAAGGCGGCACCGAGCGCGAGATCTTCAACCAGTTCAAGTACGTCGTGCAAAGTGGCCCGGCCAAAGACCTGAGCGTGAAGGTACGCAGCTCGATCCTGCGCGTGTCGCACAAATCCAGCGAGTACAACGTCAGCGGCAACGAACTGCGGGTGTTCGTGGATTACCCGATCAACATCTTCTGATGATCGGCTGAGTTGTTCAGACTCGATAAAGACCCCGACTGGTTCGGGGTTTTTTTTCGCCTCAGGACCGTAAGAAAATACGAAAAATGGCTGTTTTCGATCGCAGAAAGTCGAATTAAAGCAACTTCATAGCGCGTTTCAATCAGCGCTTGATATGCCTGAAATTCTTTCTCATGGGCCGCAAATCCCGCACCTACTAGATTAAGCCGCTAAATGCAGTGGAGACCTAGTAATGATCGTTTTGAACAGAGAAGTTGGCGAATCGCTACGGCGCGACAAATATGTCAACGTCCAGGGAGCTGACTTCAATCTCTTCGGTCATTTTTCCGACTTCGTCAGATTGACCAAAAGTTGGGAAAGCATGGAGCCGGACAGTTATTACGGCCAGGCCGATGCGGGCATGCGTTTCCGTCGTTACAGCGATTTCGAATACAACCCGGTCACCCGTGACTTGACGCAGCTGGAACACCGCGCCTACGTGCAATCGAAGGCCAACAACAGCTACGTCGGCGGACTGGAGCGGCACTTCCAGGATTTCTCCAACGAAGTCATCAATTCGCCGGTGATGCGCAGCCTCATCGATGCGGATTTCGAGGTGTACAAGAACGTATTGCCGCCGGAGTTGCACGACGAAATCTGGCAATGCCAGATCCATCAGATCCGCATCGAAATCAAGCCAGGCAAGCAACTGGAAATCACCCCCGAAGGCATTCATTGCGACGGTTATCCGTTCAGCGGTGTGCATTTCTGGGGCCGCAACAACGTGGATGGTGCCGAGAGCCGTTTGTATTCGGCCCAAGAGGAACAACTGGCGGCGACGACTTATCTGGAAATCCTCGACACCACCTACTTCCTTGATCGCGACATGCGTCACTACGTGACACCGGCACGCAACACCCACGCTCACGAAATGGCCTATCGGCAGATTCTGGCCATTTCCTTCTCGCGGCCCGGGACCGCTTTCGACATTGTTCGCTGAACAGCTAGACCCCATGTTGCACATCGCTGAGTGCCCTGCACCGGTGATGCTGCAGCGCGCGACGGCCAGGGATGCCCAGCGCCTGGAGTGCTTCTTTCGGCAATTCGAAGAAGTGTCGTTCTGTGAATGGCAGGACGCCAAATGCCTGCGCGGTGTGTTGGTGCAAAAAACCACTGCTGCGTTCCTCGCGCTCGATATCCGTGGCGAAGTAGTCGGCGCGGTGTTGGGCGGCATGCTCGGCAGCCGTGGCACCATCAATCACTTGGCGGTGAGCCCGGTGTATCGCAGCCAGGGCGTCGGTCAGCGCCTGGTGGAAGCGGCGTCGGCAGACATGAAACGGGTCGGTGTGCTGCGGATGTTCCTGTTCGTCGACGATGCTAACCTTGCCGGCAAACGTTTTTGGAGTGCCCAGGGCTTTTGCGAGCCGCGTGGCGAAACTACCTTTGAGAGGGACCTATGAATGAGACGTCCAGCAGCCAGCCGCTGATGGTCGAGCCCCAGCCCTCGCGCACGTTTGCTGAAGCCAGCCCGGTGATTGCGGGCTACTTCACAGTGTCGTTTGTGTTCGGTTTGATGGCCGTCAATGCCGGATTGCCTGTGTGGCTGCCGGTCGCGATGTGCCTGTTCGTCTATGCCGGTGCCTCGCAGTTCGCCGCCCTGGCGCTGATCTCCAGCGGCGCGTCGCTGACCACCATCATCCTCACTACGTTTCTGATCAATGCGCGGCACATGCTGATGTCGGTCTACATGGCCAAGGCCTTGCAGGCGATGGGGCTCAGTCGTCTTGAGCGCTGGTGTTATGCCGGCGGGCTGACCGATGAATCGTTCGCCTTCCACAGCGTCAAACTGGGCAAGGGCACGCCGGTCAATGTGCGTTATCTGATTGGCTTCAATCTGTATTGCCACACGTCGTGGGTACTGGGTGGTTTGCTGGGAGCAATCTGCGCGCAGTACGCGGCGCACCTGATCAAATATCAGCTCGACTATGCGCTGACCGCGATGATGCTCTACGTCCTGGTATCGCTGTGCAACACCCGCAATAAACTGATCGCCGCACTGGCCGCAGTCGCCTGCATGGGTGTCCTGAGCCTGATCGGCAGCTCACCCTTCAACGTATTTATCGCCACATTCGTGGGCTGCGGGGTGGGTGTATGCCTGACCAAACGTTCCTGATTCTGGTCGTCGTGCTAATGATGGCCGTGACGTTCCTGCCGCGTGCGTTGCCGCTGCAAGTGAACACCGACCATTGGCCGCCCTTCGTCGCCAGGGCGCTGGAATACCTGCCGGTGGCGATCGTCGCTGCAATCAGCCTTACGCCGCTGTTGATCAAGGATCAGCAGGTGCAGCTCGATCGCCCGGAATTCTATGCAGCGATTCCGACGTTGTTATGTGCGTATTTCAGCAAAAACCTCTTTCTCAGTGTGGCGGTTGGGACGGCTGCGTACATTGCGCTCGGGTCGTTCATGTAGCGACAGAGCGACCACGTCGTTCAAGGCCTGACCCGACAACTCGGGATTATTGACCGCCAACCGCACTTCGAGGGAGTCCTCGAAACCCGGGAAAATGGTCAGGCCGTTACGCAGCGCCGCTTCACGGGAAACCATGCCAAGGCCGTCCATTTGTGTGATCAACGACAGGGTCAGGGTCTCGCTGCAGGAATAGATCATCCGCTTGCCTGACTCGTAATGACCAAGGCCGGCGTCGAGAAAGCGCAAGAAGCTGTGGGAATACGGACAATCATCGGCAGGACGAACCTGAAACTTATTGCCGAGCAGCATCAGCGGATCGTTTTCCTGACCGCAATGGGCACCGACCACCTGCACCTGTACATGGGGCAGGGCAATGCTGGGTAACCCCGGTTGTTGCGGGCCGATCAGCACGGCCAGGTCGAAATCCTCATTCTTCAACTTGCTGAGGTTTTCCATCGACTCGGCGTAGCTGAATTCCAGTTGATAATCAGGAAACACCTCAATGAGGCGCCCGATCATTCGCCGGTTGAAGTCGGCCGAGAGCGTGGTGTTAAGTGCAACCTTGAGCGTGCGTTGCCCAGGCACTTTGAGCGCGGCGACTTTTTCTTCCAGTTGCCGCGTGGCGACCAACACTTTGTCCATGTAGGGCGTGAGCTCCGTGCCCTGCGTTGTCAGGGTCAGCCCCTTGTTGGAGCGACGAAACAACCGAAAACCGAACTGCTCTTCAACCTTGTTCAACTGCGCGGCCAATGCCTGCACGGTCAAACAGGAATGCTCTGCCGCTGCCGACAATGAGCCGGTCTGCACAATGCGCATGAGGTTACGTAAGGTTCTGCTATCCATTTGGGTAATGCCCTCTAAAGTGGGCTGGCTATTGTTGTGTACCTGGCCGCCGGGTAGGCGTCGGTCGCGTGCTGGCTATGATCCTGCACCTGAGCATGCTTGTCCCGAGTTTAGTAGCGAAATGATTCCGCGTCCGATGGTTTGAGGCTTACAGAGGATCGGGGTTTTGGTGGAGGGTAGGTGATCAGGGTCAAAGAAAAGGCCCGGATGGAGAGGTGTGGGCGTTTTTTGGAAGCAGCTAAACCTTTTTCCAGGGCAAAAAAAAGCAGCCTGATCAGGCTGCTTTCATGAATAGGTGCTTGATATTGTGCTCCCTCAAGCAGGGGAGGAGAGGTTTACCCGAGCGCTGATTTTCAGGTCATCAACGGGGCTCCTACATCGACTATTGCCACCTGAAGGCAGTCGGTTTCGCGCTCTCGATTAAATTTTCTTCCCGTGTGACGCGGGTGTCAACGGGTGTCTTTGACCGTGTGTCGGCGTCTTTCCGGCCGGTTTTTTCTTGGTCGGGGAGTGTCTGCAACATGTTATGCCCGAACACAAAATTTATGACACTCCTACCGCCTCGCAATGACGGTGAAGACTTTCGCAGCGAAAGAAAAGGTTCAGGGGCATAAACTCATTACACCACATCACTAATGATGTTCCCGTCCCCATCTTTATCCCCCTGAGCCAACCTCATACAGTCCTCTCCAACGCCTCTCCATCATTCGATGAGAGGGTCACTGGAGATTCCTCATGCCTTTCGTAAGCGTACGCATCACCCGCGATGGCGTTACCTCAGAGCAGAAAGCTCAGGTGATCGCCGAAATCACTGAAACCCTGGAACGTGTCCTCAACAAACGCCCGGACCTGACCCACATTGTGATCGAAGAAGTCGACACCGATAACTGGGGCTATGCCGGGATCACCACTACCCAATACCGCAAGCAACTGGCTGAGGCGCAAGGGCAGTCATGACCGCGTCCGTCAAAACCATTATTCAGTAGTAGAGGGTTCATCATGAGCAATTCGAAAAAAGTCATCGTTATTACTGGCGCCTCTCAAGGTCTCGGCGCAGGCATGGTCAAGGCCTTCCGTGATCTCGATTACCGGATCGTCGCCACTTCGCGTTCGATCCAGCCATCCACCGACCCGGACATCCTTACCGTTGCCGGCGACATCGGCGACCCGGCGATCGCCCAGCGAGTCATCCGTGAAACGATCGAACGTTTCGGCCGTATCGACACCTTGGTAAACAACGCCGGGATCTTCATCGCCAAGCCATTCACTGCCTACACTCCCGAGGACTATGCCGCGGTGCTGTCGGTGAACCTGAATGGTTTCTTCTACATCACCCAACTCGCGATTATCGAGATGGAAAAACAGGGCAGCGGCCACATCGTCAACATCACCACCAGCCTGGTGGACCACGCCATTGACGGCGTGCCGTCGGTATTGGCCTCGTTGACCAAAGGTGGATTGAACGCGGCGACCAAATCCCTGGCCATTGAGTATGCCAAGCGTGGCATTCGGGTGAATGCGGTTTCCCCGGGCATCATCAAGACACCGATGCATGGTGAGGAAACCCACGAAGCACTGGGAAGTTTGCACCCGGTTGGGCACATGGGAGAGATCAGCGATATTGCTCAGGCTGTGGTGTATCTGGACAGCGCCAACTTTGTCACCGGCGAGATCTTGCATGTTGATGGTGGGCAGAGTGCGGGGCACTGAGAGCGGTTCAGGAGTAGGGCGCTGTTCACAGCAAGGACGACGACCAGCGCTCTCATCCTTGAGTCATTAACCTCCGAACGGCGCTACCTTGATCGGTTCACCTTTCTTTGCGCATGACGGCGGATTGGTCATACCCAGCGTCAGCAGGTTGCCGCCGTTAATGATGCAGTTGAACTGCTGGTTATCATTGGTTTTCAGCGCGACATAAGTATTCGTGCCTTCAGTACGACGGCTGACAATACTCAAGTCAGAAGGTGAATAGCCCAACGCGCCGGCGCTCTGAGATTTGATCTGCTCATCGGTTAGCGTGTTGGTACTGCTGGCGATGGAGTTGCAGCCGGCCAGAGTGAACAACAGCGCACCCGCCAGGGTTATTTTGTGAAGAGTCATGGGAGTGTTCCTTACTCGTTTGTGTTTCTTTCGGTCGTGTGGTGCCACGTACTTACCGGAAATCACAACTGAGGAAAGCAGTGGCTTGTGAAGCGTAGCAGAGGGAGATCTGCTCATTAGTGGCTGAGAGACTTCTTGTGCTGACTGTTCAGGCCAATGCTGTTAGCCCCACGCCCCCCCAGAAGCAACAAAACCCTCGCATTGCTGCGAGGGCTTTGTTTTGATGCAGTGCTGGAGCTGCGAAGGATGCTCCAGGCTGATGATTTCATTTCTTCCCAAGGATGGATATTTACCTAATGCTCAAGTTCAACGCTCATCTCGGTTTCCAATTCAATGAATTGCCTTTTCTGCAACGCATCGAAGCCGCCGCCGCAGCGGGTTTTCGGGCGGTGGAGTTCCCGTCGCCCTATGAATTCGACGCGAGCCTCCTGGCAGACCACCTGGCGCAATACAGTCTGCCGTTGATTCAGTTCGCCGCACCGGCGGGCGTTACCAAAGGCATCGCTGCGTTGCAGGGCAAGGAAGAAGAGTTTCGCCACGGTTTGCTCCAGGCCGCCCGCTATGCAAAGGCGCTGGCATGTTCGGATGTCCACATCATGTCTGGCGTTACGACGCAGGATGACGCAGGACCTATCTTCGGAGGCAACCTGGAGTATGCCGTCAAGTACTTCGAGGATCAGGGATTGCGGCCGCTTATCGAAGTCATTTGTACGCAAGAGATGCCGGGCTATTACATGTCTGACTTCAGCAAGGCGCAACAGGTGCTGGAGACCTTCCCGAGTGTCGGGCTGATTCTCGATCTTTACCATGCTCAGCTTTTGACCGGAGATGCGGCAGATATTCTGGCTCGGTTTTATGACAGAACAGTCCATGTGCAAATAGCCGACTGCCCGGGGCGTCACGAACCGGGAACAGGGAACATAGACTTCGCAGCCTTGTTCGCCGCGCTGGAGCAGCGTGGCTACACAGGATGGATCGGGTGTGAATACCGTCCTTCCGGTTCCACTGTTGCGAGCCTTGACTGGATTAAACAGCTAAGTGCTTAGCGCTTGCGATGCGGGCGGGATTCGCATTTCACATCAAGCGGCTGTGCTGCGAGCCATCAGTGAACTAATGCAATACAGCGATACCGTCCGCGAAGAAAACCAAGACCTGCGCATCCCCTTCGCCAAAGCACTCCATGACCTCTATGCCGGACAGAAGTCCGACGCCGAGTTGACGGAAATGGTGCTGCTGATGCTGGAAGTGGAAACCGCCCCCTTGCTCGGCAAAGGGCCCCACGCAGGAGCGCCATCCGGGAACAACAACCTCTGAGAAGTGGAAAAAGGACAACTTTATCTTCCCAGATGGAAATCGTCGTATCCCTGGTTCGAGCAAAAAAGACCCGCACGATTTGAGCATACTGACAACGTCAACCTAGGCTTGGCGGGTGTATTGGTGTGCATTTCAGGTGGGTGCAGTCGCTCGTCAACGTCATGCTGAAGCGAATGTGTAACGGCAAGCGCGTAGGCGAATTTGGTGGGGCTATCAAGGTCGGGTGGAAGCAGATTCTCCAACCCCAGAAACAACAAAGCCCTCGTATTTCTACGAGGGCTTTGTTTTGTATGGTGCCGGCACCAGGAGTCGAACCCGGGACCTACTGATTACAAGTCAGTTGCTCTACCAACTGAGCTATACCGGCGTGTTAGGGCGACGATTATAGCGATTGGGTTGGTTCTGTAAACCCCTGAATTCAGACTATTTTTACGCCGGCGTTCGGTCAGGCGCGAACCAGCACTTTCTTGAGCTTCTGCAGGGCACGCCAGGCTCGGCTGTTTTGCATCGCCCGCAGCTGCGCTTCGGCGTGTTCGGCGCGTTGCAGGGCGGCGGCGAGGTGGTTTTCGGCGTCAGTGACGGGGTGGCTGAAGTTGTGGCCGCGGCAGAACTGGAATTCGTCCAGGTTGCATGGCGGAATGTCGAAGGCGGGTTTGAGGGCCAGGTGTTCTTCGGCGAGGTAGTAGGTGTTGATGCCGTCGAACAGGATGGGCTGGTAGCCGGCGCCGGTGACGAGGGTTTCCCAGGTCTGGTCGCGTTCCCATGGGGTTTCGATGAGGATGATCCATGGACGCCATCGGGTGAAGTCCATGCCGCGCAGGACGGTTTCTTCGTGGCCTTCGACGTCGATTTTCAGGAAGTGGATCGTGCGGTTCCCGGCGTGTTGTTCACAGATGGAGGCCAGGGTGCGGGATTTGACGGTTTGGCTGCGCACGTCCATGCCGGCGTCTTTGTGTTGCTGGGCCAGGGCCGGGTCGAGGGTCGACAGGCCGGTGCCGGCGATGCCGTAGAAGGTCAGGTCGTCGGCGCTTTCGCCGGCCACGCATTGCAGGTTGATGTCGTTGGGGCGTTGTTCGCACAGGGCGTCGTAATAATTTGGCATGGGTTCGACGTTGATGCCGGTCCAGCCGCGGTCATAAAAGGCCTTGGTGACGGAGTCCTGGGTGGGGTGGTTGGCCCCGATGTCGATGTAAAAGCCATTTTCGACGTATTTGAGGGCGCGCCACAGGCGGATGTCTTCGAAATTCTGGGCGTAAGAAATGAACATCACGGTCGCATCCTGTCGGTCAGATTTTTCTTGTTCATGGCCGCACTGTCGGCGTCCTTGTATGCGTGTATAGCAAGGGACGTTGCAAGGCGCAATTTTGCGCTATGGATGTCCGGTGTTCGGCGGTTATGTCGTTTTGATTAAATGCTTATGCACAATGGAGCAGGGGCGATGGCCTGTTCATTACGATTTTGTGAACTCGTTCTCATTTGTCTGCAAATGCCTGTTTTACCGGTTTTTTATAAGGGTGAACAAAAAATGACCAGCAGTGTTTAAGGCGTAAAACGGTGCGGATATTGGATCCATGATAATTCCATCAACAGAGTTATCCACAGGCTGTGGCTATTTAAGGACGTTCTGCCAGGAGTAGGAAATTGCGCGGCGTGAGTGGAGTTTTACAGAAGGTGCCGAGACGAACGGCGTAACCCTGTTCAATGAGGAAAAGTGCCCGATCAAGTACCAGCCACAGCTCCAGCGGCCGTCGGAAAAGGCCTCGTAGCAGCTCCAGATTGCGGACTTCAGCCAATCGCTGCCAACCGGCGGTTTCGAGTGTAGTCCAATCTGGGGCACCAACTGTGGATAAGTCTTTGAGTGCTGCCAGATCGCGGCAGTAATCGGCGAAAGGCTTGTCCAGCCAGGCGCTGGGCAGGGAAGGGGTTGGCAGGTATTCGTCGACGCCGCGCAGTTGCCGTTGCAGCAAGTCGAACGCCAGGCGCCGCGCCATGGAGGTGTCGCGCTGGCGTCGGACGCGAGCGCCGGCGGTGACGGTTTCGCTCATCGGCAGCGCAAGATCATCAACGGAGAGACGTAGGTCGGAGCGCTCAGCCGCGCGGGAAAGCGGCTGATAGGTGTTCGGACTGATCCGGTTGTAGCAGCACGGTGCGATGGCCAGTTGTTTGCAACCGGCGGCGCTGGCGAGCTGGATCAGTCGCACATGCAGATCACCGCAGGCGTGCAGCGCTACGGGCGTGTGTTCGGCGTTCAATAAGGAGGCTGCGCCTGGCGCGAGCACATCCTGCTCGACGTGCAACGCATGCAACTGATGACGCTGGCTGAGTGCCTGGCCGCTGGCGACCAGCGCCGGGTCGAACTCCAGGCACGTCAGTTGTTGCCCGGTTTGCAGCAGACGCCGCCCCAAATGGCCCTTGCCCGAACACCAATCCAGCCAATGCGTCGGTGCATGAGCAAACTGCAGGCGACCGGCGAACGCTTCAATCTGCTGCCATTTGCGCCCCGGCACATCCACATTCAATCGATGACTTGCCGCTTCAAGTGTACGAGCTGGTAATTCACCCACCGTGCTCAGGTCAGCAGACATCGCGGCCAATGAGGCAAATGGCTCCGGCGCATCAAGCAAACAAGGTTGGTTATGACTGCTTTCCGCATCCTCCAGTGACCGTCCGCGTAGCCAAAACGCCAACTCCGGGTAGGACGCTTCCCAGGGCAGTTGCAGGTGGGTAAACGGTCGAGGTTTCCATAGCGCCTGATGCTCGATCAGGAAAGCATCCAGCGCGGTGAAACGGGCGAGAAGGGCCTCGCCCGTCAGCACGCAGGAATCAACGCCCTTGGCAGGCATCGACGCGCAGCCAGCGCTCCAGCAGCTTGAAGCCACGAACCAGCACGTAAGCCATCAGCAGATAGAACATGCCCGCGGCGAAGAAAATCTCCACTGGCAGGTAGGTGCGGGCAATGATGGTGCGAGCCATGCCGGTCAATTCCAGCAAGGTTACGGTGCTGGCCAGGGCGCTGGCCTTGAGCATCAGGATCACTTCGTTGCTGTAGGCCGGCAGGCCGATGCGCGCCGCACGCGGCAGCATGATGTAGAACAGGGCTTTGGTCCGGGACATGCCCAGCGCCCGCGCCGCTTCAATCTCGCCCGGAGGAATCGCCTGGATCGCGCCGCGCAGGATTTCGGCGATATAGGCCGCGGTGTGCAGGGTCATGGTCGCGGTGGCGCACCAGAACGGACTGCGCAGGTAGGGCCACATCGAGCTGTTACGCACCGCGTCGAACTGCGCCAGGCCGTAGTAGACCAGGAACAGCTGAACCAGCAACGGCGTGCCGCGGAAAAAGAAGATGTAGCCGTAGGGGAATGCCCGCACGTACCAGAGTCGTGACGAGCGAGCGATGCCCAGCGGTATCGCCAGCAGCAACCCGGCGATCACGGCGATAGCCACCAGCTCCAGGGTCAGCGTCGCGCCCTGAGCCAGTTTTGGCAGCCACTTGATGATGACTTCCCAGTTCATTGGGTGCTCCTGGCGAAGCCGCGAGCGGCACGTCGTTCCATAAAGTGCATGCCGGTCATGGCCAGAATGGTCAGACCCAGATACATGAAGGCGGCCACCATATAAAAGGTGAACGGTTGCTTGGATATGGTCACGCCGATTTGTGTGTGACGCATGATTTCTTCCAGGCCGATGACGGAAACCAGCGCAGTGTCTTTCATCAGGATCATGAACAGGTTGCCCAGGCCGGGAAGGGCGATTCGCCACATCTGCGGCATGATCAGCCGGGTAAAGATGCGAAATTTCGACAGGCCCAAGGCCACGCCGGCTTCACGGTGACCCTTGGGGATCGCCAGAATCGCACCACGAAACACTTCCGTGGCGTAGGCGCCGAAGCACAGTCCCAGCGCAATCACGCCGGCGGCGAAGGCGTTGAGTTCGAGGTCGGGGTTGCCGAAGAACTCGCCCAAGGCACGCATCAAGTTGACTGTGCCGAAGTAGATCAACAGCACCCAGAGCAATTCCGGGATGCCGCGAACCAGCGTGGAATAAGTGCCGCCAAGCCATTGCAGCGGCTTGTACGGGGAAGTCTTGGCCAAGGCGCCGAGCAGACCGAGCACCAGCCCCAGGCACAAGGCCGAGAGTGCCAGTTTCACAGTCATCAGCGCACCAGCGGCGAGCGCCGGGCCGAATCCGTAGAGGTCGATAATCATGGATTTCTATTCAAATCGCGGCAGGCAATGCGAAGGACCGGCACCGTCAGAGAACGGCGCCGGCCAGGCAGCTCAGAATCAGTAGATGCTGAACGGGAAGTACTTGTCGTTGATCTTTTTGTAGGTGCCGTCAGCGACGATTTCTTTCAGCGCAGCGTCCAGCTTCTCGCGGATCGGGTCGTTCTTGCGCACAGCGATACCGATCTTGTCGCTTTCTTCCACCGGATCGCCCTTGAATTCGTAAGCACGGCCAGCGTCGCTTTTCAGCCATTCGTAGTTGACGTATTTGTCGGCGAGGATGCCGTCCAGACGACCCGAAGTCAGGTCCAGGTAGGCGTTTTCCTGGGTGTCGTAGAGTTTGATTTCGACGCCTTCCATGTTGTCTTCCAGCCAGGTGCCGGCCAGGGTCGCGCGTTGAGCGCCGATAACCTTGCCTTGCAACGAAGCCTTGTCGGTCTTGAAGTCGACGTTTTTCGGTGCGATGAACTGCAGCTTGTTGGAGTAGTACGGGGCGGTGAAGTCCACTGCTTGCTTGCGCTCGTCAGTGATCGACATCGAGGAGATCAGGAAGTCGAACTTCTTGGCGTTCAGCGCCGGGATGATGCCGTCCCAGTCGGACGTAACCACGGTGCACTCGACTTTCATCTTGGCGCACAGGGCATCGCCGATATCTTTGTCGAAGCCGACGACATTGCCACTGGCATCTTTGTTGTTGAACGGCGGGTAGGCCGCTTCGATGCCCATCTTCAAGGTCTCGGCGGCGGCACCGGCGCTGAAGGCCAGGGTGACAGCAGCGGCCAGGAAGATTTTTTTGTAGTTCTGCATGCGGGTAGCTCCGTTAGCGGTTGCTGGACATGAATTGTTTGCAGCGCGCCGAAAGCGGGTTTTCAAACACCTGCTGTGGCGATCCTTGTTCTTCGACCAGGCCTTGGTGAAGGAACACCACTTCGCTGGACACCTGACGGGCAAAGCTCATTTCGTGGGTCACCAGCAGCATGGTGCGGCCTTCTTCGGCCAATGCGCGGATGACATTAAGTACTTCCTGGACCATTTCCGGGTCAAGGGCGGAGGTGGGTTCGTCGAACAGAATGACCTTGGGCTGCATCGCCAGGGTGCGGGCGATGGCCGCGCGTTGCTGCTGGCCGCCGGAGAGTTGCGCCGGGTAGGCGTGGCGCTTGTCAGCGATGCCGACCTTGGCCAGCAAGGCTTCGGCGACTTCAATGGCTTCGGCCTTACTTTGGCCGAGTACGCGGCGCGGGGCTTCGATGATGTTGTCCAGCACGCTCATGTGCGGCCAGAGATTAAAGTTTTGAAATACAAAACCGATCTCGCTGCGCAGGCGATTGATCTGCTTGCCATCGGCAGCGACCAGTTCGCCGTTCTTGGCGGCTTTGAGCTTGAGTTCTTCGCCGGCGACCAGGATCTGGCCCTGATGCGGGTTTTCCAGCAGGTTGATGCAGCGCAGGAACGTGGACTTGCCGGAACCGGAGGAACCCAGGATCGAGATCACATCGCCGTCGCGGGCGGTCAGCGAGATGCCTTTGAGCACCTCAAGCTGTCCGTAGCGTTTGTGCAAGTTGCGGATTTCAAGCGCGGGCGTGGCCTCAGCCATGTGCGTTCCTCATAGTGTTTTGCGCTCCTGCTATTGGCGGCCTTCCTGGCGAGGCGGCCAAGCTAGCATAGCGTTCGAATGGCAGCCAACAGCGCTACGGACGGTAAACGGGTGGCATGTGGCAGGTTGTCGCATCGGCACAGCAGACTGTCGCCCCATCAACAACCGAACAGCCGTTTGAACGCGCTCGGGCGTGGCTGTCGCGTAAAAAAAGGCGCGATGTTGCCAGCTTTGTCGGGGTGTTGGAAGCGCCAACCGGACAAACGTTCCTGATCTGCACTTTTATTGTGCGCACCTGTATTTCTTGATGTGTTTTTGGTGCGCAGATTCGTTACTGAAGTGGGTGGCAGGGTAACGCTCTGGCGAAATGCCATTAATCTCAATGACTTGCGATAACTGCTCGATCTGCGTGCAGGCCCCGTGTAACGGGCGCGTGAAACATTTTGGCGCACTTATTGCGTGCAGAATAAGAAACGCCCTGTTGGATTCTTTTTACGAGAAGGGATTTCAGACCGGGCCGACGTCATCGCTTTACTTGCAAAGGTAGTTTTAATGAGCAGTAGCCAAAGCTCCTCCAATGGCCTTGAACAGGGGCTAAAACCGCGTCATGTGACCATGCTGTCGATTGCCGGAGTCATCGGCGCCGGCCTGTTCGTCGGCTCCGGCCACGCCATTGCCGCTGCTGGCCCGGCCGTGCTGTTGGCTTACGCGGCCGCCGGTGCCCTAGTGGTTCTGGTCATGCGAATGCTCGGCGAGATGGCCGTTGCGTCGCCAGACACAGGGTCCTTCTCGACGTACGCCGATCGCGCGATTGGTCACTGGGCCGGTTTCACCATCGGCTGGCTCTACTGGTGGTTCTGGGTTTTGGTCATCCCGCTGGAGGCTAACGCTGCCGCGACCATTTTGCATGCCTGGTTCCCGAACGTGGCGATCTGGGCCTTCACCTTGGTTATCACGTTGCTGCTGACGGCGACCAACCTGTTCAGTGTGAAGAATTATGGTGAGTTCGAGTTCTGGTTCGCCCTGGTCAAAGTCATAGCGATCATCGGCTTTATCGGTCTTGGCATTCTGGCAATCTTCGGCTTCCTGCCGACCAGCCAGGTCAGCGGCGTGTCGCATTTGTTTGACACTCAAGGCTTCCTGCCAAACGGCATGGGCGCGGTGCTGGGTGCCATCCTGACCACTATGTTTTCCTTCATGGGCACTGAGATCGTGACCATTGCGGCCGCGGAATCGAAGAACCCTGGCCAGCAGATTTCCAAGGCTACCAACTCGGTGATCTGGCGGATTGGCTTGTTCTACCTCGTCTCCATCTTCATTGTTGTGGCCTTGGTGCCATGGAATGACCCGATTCTGGCCAGTGTCGGTTCCTACCAGACCGTGCTGGAGCGCATGGGTATCCCGAATGCCAAGCTGATCGTCGATATTGTGGTTCTGGTTGCGGTAACCAGCTGCCTGAACTCGGCGCTCTACACTGCTTCGCGCATGATGTTCTCGTTGGGCAAACGCGGCGATGCGCCGGCCGTTTCCCAGCGCACCAACAGCAGCGGCACACCTTACTGGGCTGTGATGCTGTCGACCGCTGCTGCGTTTCTTGCAGTGTTCGCTAACTACGTGGCCCCGGCCGCTGTATTCGAATTCCTGCTGGCCAGCTCGGGCGCCATCGCGTTGCTGGTGTACCTGGTGATCGCGATTTCGCAACTGCGTATGCGCAAACAGCGTATGGCTCGCGGTGAAAAAATCGCCTTCAGCATGTGGCTGTTCCCGGGCCTGACCTACGCAGTGATCGTATTCATTGTCGCGGCCCTGACCATCATGCTGTTCCAGGAAGCCCATCGCGTGGAGATTCTCGCGACCGGCCTGCTAAGCGCACTCGTGGTGGCGGCGGGGTTGCTGGTAGCTCGACGTCGTCGCAACGAGAAGTTGACCGCAGCGATAGCGCGCTGAGTGTTCTGACTCAAAGTAAACGCGGTAGAAACACCGAACGACCGTCATCAGAAATGATCACGGTCGTTTTTGCTTTTTCGGTTGGCTATCTCATGGACAGAGTGATGGCTAAATAGTAGCCTTCTTGGCGAATGTGCATTTCGGTGTTTCCGGGATGCGATGGAGTTTCAGGACACGGATTGTTCGATGCCCCCAGCCTTCCTGGCTAAAGCACCCCGAGCCTTTCTTGCCTGCTCCCTCATCTGAAGAGTGTTCACAGATGCATTTGCGTGTACCTGTTGTTTATGACGGCAGGTCAGAGTCAGCGCTGCATGGAGATAGCCCGGCCGTTCAGCCAACCCATTGGGGCATCAAGGAGACAGGCATGGCGTTTACATCGGTTGTGTTCAAAAACCCTAACACCGGTGCCATGAAAGAAGCGCCAATCGGCTTCTCGTGGACGGTGTTTTTCTTTGGCTTTTTTCCGCCACTGTTCCGTGGTGATATCAAATGGGCAGCGATCATGTTCATTGTGGCCTGCTTCACTTTCGGCCTCAGCAACATCGTGTTCATGTTTATCTACAACAAACTCTACGTGCGTGACCTGATCGGTTCCGGCTACAAAGCTCAATCCATCGCCAGCGGCGACTTGAGCTATGTGAGCGCGAAGATCGGCATGGAAATTCCACGTCTGGAAGCTGTCTCTGGCTAAGATTTGAATTTTCGGGTGGTAAACAAAAAACGGGCGCAATCAGTGATGATTGCGCCCGTTTTTTGTTTGCCCGGGTTTCAGTTTTCAGACTGATTCGCCCTTTGACTCGCCTTCGTCCAGCGACTGACGATAACTGTCCAGCGCATCGCCAAAGTCGGTGATGAATTGCGGGTCGGTCAGCCAGGCCTGGGCGGCGTCGCGGTCCATGCCATCGGCCCACATGCGGTAGTCGATCAGCATGTCGGCGGCCAAATGTGTGGCGGCCATGGCTTCGTTGTCGGCGTTTTCCATGTCCAGCAGTTCTGGATGATCGCTGATGATTTCGGCGAGGTTCGACAGCAGGGTCAGCAGCATGTCGTTGCGGCTGGTAGCCTCGGCGTCACGCATTTTGCTGAACATCGCCAGGGTGTATTCCGGGATCGGCTCACCGATGTCGCCCAGATCATCGTCCAGCGCGGCGGGTTTTCTGCCGTGGATATTGATTTGCTTGGCTTTGATCTTGGCGCGTTTGGCGCGTTTCTGTTGCTTGTTCAGGGATGCCATGGGAACTCAGTCTGGTTTCTGTTGGGTTTGGGCTGCGATAGCGTCGGACGCCGCCACGTAGTCAGCCTGGAAGGCTGGGGATTCGATCCACGCCAGTGCGCCGGCTTCGTCCACTTCGGTGGACCATTGGCGATACTCGATCAGCGCGGCGACGATAAAGTCTGTCGCTGTTTCTTCGCCTTCCTGCTCCAGCACCAACGCGAGCAGCGGGTGTTCAAGGAAGGCCCTGCACATGGCTTGCTGGCTGATCTTTTGCGCGTCGATCATTTCTTTGAACAGATCAGTCAGGTCCACCGATTCGAAGTCGATGCGATCGTCGTTCGGGTCCAGCTCGACCGGCGCAGCGGCCCGCTGGGTGCGGTTCTGCTTGGCCTTGGCTTTGGCGCGGGAGGCGCGTTTGTTCTGCTTGTTGGCGGAGGCCATGGGCGTCGTTCCGTAATTCGTTGAGGGGGCGCATCCATCAACTGCGTGGCACTCGCCGCCCGGGTGTATCGGGGGCCAGCTCGCCGGTTCGCAGCCAGGACAATGCAATGGGCCATAGTGTGGCTTGGTATGCGCTACGAAAAAAGGCGAAATGTCCGACTTCTTCTTCGCCGATATCTTCAGGGGTGATTCGCAGGTGGGTGTTTGTACTGCCAGTGAAGTAGCCGAGCAGGCGTTCGATGGCCGCAATGGTGCCATAGGGATCGTCGCTGAGGCTGATCGCCAGGGTTTGGGCGGTGACATTGGCGAAGGGGAGCTGACCGTTTTTGGCGTGGATGACACGACCGCTGGGGCGTTTCTCGTATCTGGCGGTGGGCATGCTCCAGTCGCGGACTACACCGGCCGGGGTGTCTTCGAGCCAGCCGAGGCGTTTGCCGGGAAAATAGCCATAAAGCAGGGTCATCAATGGCATCGTCACGTGCCACTTCCCAAACATTCGCCAGCGATGGGTGGGGGCATAGTCGCGCCAGTAAGCGAACTGCGCACCCACCGTCACCAGGCGTCGGATCACATGCCCCGAGGTGCCCAACCCAGCCGCACAGCCACCGAAGCTGTGGCCGACGACATCGATGGGTTGCTGTGGAAATTCGCGTTGCGCTCTTTGCAACATCGCCTCGAAATCCAGCGCGCCCCAGTCGGACCAAGAAGCCTCAAGCCCCTTCAGCGATGCAGGGCGCGACTCGCCGATGCCGCGGTAGTCATAGGTGATCACGTCGAAGCCGTTGGCGAACAGGTAATCGGCAAAGCGCGAGTAGTGTCGGCAACGGACTGAAGTAGCGGCGTTGATGATCACCACTGGACGGGTTGGGTCTTGATTCGCATGCCGCCAGGTGAAGCCGCCAAGGATAAAGCCGTCGGAGGCGGGTTCCTTGAAAGATTCACCAGGTGTGCCGGTAGGTAACAGCAATTCAAGTTGCGTCGGGGCCAGTGAGGGCATGTCCTGCAAATTCATCGGCTTTGAACCTTTGCGGTTAGCCAACCACCATAGTCTTCACGCCGTTTATGAACAATCCACTCGTGCTTATCGGGACCTCTGCTTGAGTAACCGCTCCTCAAGCACCGCCCATTCCCGATCCAGTTCTGTGCGAAGTTCCTCCTCGCTCGGCAGCACCAGTCTGTAGGTACTGGCGAACAGTTGTTCATTGCCTTGCAGCACTGAATAGCGCACCACCGATTCATCTTTTTGCGCGCAGAGAATAAGGCCGACGGTGGGGCTATCCTCCGGTCCGCGCTTGAGGTCGTCGTACATGCGCACGTACATGTCCATCTGGCCGACATCCTGGTGGGTCAGTACGCCGCGCTTGAGGTCGAAGATGACGAAGCACTTGAGCAGGTAGTTGTAGAACACCAGGTCGATGTAGAAGTCTTTGCTCTCGGTACTGATGCGTTGCTGGCGAGCGATGAAGGCGAAGCCTTTGCCCAGTTCGAGCAGGAAGCCCTGGAGTTGATTGATCAATGCTTGTTCAAGTTCGCTTTCCTGGATCAAGCCCGCATTGGGCAGGCCGAGAAACTCCAGTAGCACGGGGTCCCGGATGAATTCCCGAGGGCTGGCGTTCATTTGCTGGATGTTGGTATCGGCTTCCTGTTTGACGGCGGACCGGTCGCGACTCGCCAGCAGGCGTTCGTAATAGAGGGTATTGATCTGGCGCTCGAGGGCGCGACTTGACCAGTTCTGCAGCGCAGATTCGTTCATGTACCAGTGGCGAGCGCTGTCGTTGTCGACTCGCAGCAGTCTGCGGTAGTGGGTCCAGCTCAATTCGGAACGCACTGCGTTCCAAATTGGAAAGGTCTGATAAAAGTCCCGCATGTATCGAAGGTTGCGTTCGTCAAAACCCTTCCCAAACTCCGACGTCAGTACTTTCGCCAGCGTCGATAGCAGTTGTTTGCCATACACCGCCCGCCGAGCGCCTTCCTGCTCGAACTCCACAATATGCCGTCCGATCTGCCAACAGGTTTGCACCTGAACGGTATCGACCGCTCGCAGCACCTTCTGACGCGCTTCACGGATCAACTCGCCAAGATTGCCGAGCAGTGAAGTGATCTGTGGATCTTGAGTGTTACCAGGTTTGAGGGAGCTCATGAGATTTTCCGCGGCTGAAGGAAACAGGCGGAAGAGGATGGCAAGAGAGTGAGGGGCCGCGATGCCGGGCGCGGCTGGTAAATCGGAAGGAAAGGCGAATTTGTTTTGCAGGACCGGGCCGACGGAAGCCCATGCATGAGGAGCGCATCACGTAGTCCGATTCGCAGTGAGCCCAAGTGCTAATCGATCTAAAACTTGAACATTCGGTAACAAATCTAAAAAGAGTAACGATTGGGTTCTGCGTAACCCGGGAGTCGCCATCATGAAGAACGTCCATTCATTCATGCTGCCCATCGCCGCCGTCGGCGTACTGATGTTTCCAGTCGTGCTTAACGCCGCCAGTCTTGAACCGATCGATCCCTCAGGCGTGCAAGTCCAGCAGCAACAGCAAAACGGGATTACTTACCTGTCCGGCGGTATCGGAGAGGATGAGGCTCGAGCCATTCAACAAACGCAGGGCTATAACCTGCACATGACTTTCTCCATCGGGGCGGAGGGCAAATATGTTCCGGATGTGAATCTGGTCATTCAGAAAGACCCGGGGCAACCCGTGCTGACACTGAGTGAGGCTGGCCCGTTGGTTTACGTACAGCTGCCACCTGGCAAGTACACCGTCGTCGCGACACGCAATGGTGAGGAACGGCGTGATACGGCGGAGGTAGGAAGTGGTGCTGCTCGCAATCTGGTCTTCCACTGGAATACGGAAAACTAGCCGAAGAGAGACGCTTGTACGATGCCTGATCAAATCGCAGGCATAAAAAAACCCTGAATCTTGCGATTCAGGGTTTTCGGTATTTGGTGCCCAGAGACGGAATCGAACCGCCGACACGGGGATTTTCAATCCCCTGCTCTACCGACTGAGCTATCTGGGCAACGGGGCGCATTAAACTGGTTTTTCAGGGGGTCGTCAAGAAAGTTTTCAAAAAAATTTTAATTATTACCGTCGCTTACGATCCACCCCCCGAAAAAGCGGGGTTATTCAGCCGGCGGAACGTAGCCTTCGGCCTTGGCGTATTCCTCGCCGGAAAAGAACTTGTCCATCTCGCCTTGAAGATATTTGCGATCTTCGGCGTTCATCATGTTCAGGCGCTTTTCGTTGATCAGCAGGGTCTGGTGTTTCTGCCAGTCGGCCCACGCCTTGGCCGAGACGTGGTCAAAAATGTCCTGGCCTTTTGCACCCGGAAATGGAGCGCGCTCCAGAGCGGGCAATTCTTCTTTGTACTTGCGGCACATGATGGTGCGGGTCATGACGACTCTCCTGCGTTCAATACGACGGCCGCGCGTTCGAGCAAGGTTTTGACCGGGGCGGCAAGGCCCAGGCGCGGCGGGGTGGCGAGGTTATACCAGAGCCAGTCGGCCTCGGCCACGTGATGGCCGGCCTCCTGGACCTGAACCAGCCAGGGTTCGATGGATAACTGAAAGTGGCTGAAGGTGTGCACCAGGCTCGGCAGTGCCTGTTGGCGGCCCAGTTCCAGCGAGTGCTGCGAAGCCAGATGTTGCAGGTCGTCGAGGTCGTCGAGTTCCGGCAAGCTCCAGAGACCGCCCCACAGGCCCGTGGAAGGGCGACGGTAAAGCAGAATCGCCCCTTCGCCGTTGGCGAGCATCGGCATCAGCGTGCGCTTCTGTGGCACGGCTTTGCGCGGCTTGGGGATCGGGTAGCGGGTTTCCAGGCCAAGCATGTGCGCCTCGCAGCCCTTTTCCAGCGGGCAGAGCAGGCAGCTCGGTTTGCTGCGGGTGCAGAGCGTGGCGCCCAGGTCCATCATCGCTTGGGTGTAGGCGTTGACCCGATCATATGGCGTAAAGCGCTCAGCGTTGGCCCACAGCTGTTTGGCAACCTTGGGCTCGCCCGGATAACCCTCTTGCGCGGTAAAACGCGCCAGCACCCGTTTGACGTTGCCATCGAGGATCGGCGCCCGCAGGCCCATGCTCAGGCTGGCAATCGCGCCGGCTGTGGACAGGCCGATACCCGGCAGATCGGTGAGTTTTTCCACATTACGGGGAAACTCGCCGCCATATTCAGCAACGATAATCTTCGCGGTCTTTTGCAGGTTGCGCGCGCGGGTGTAGTAACCGAGACCGGTCCACAGGTGCAGCACTTCGTCTTCCGGCGCGGCGGCCAGGGCTTCGACCGTCGGCAGCGAGGCCATGAAACGGTCGAAGTAGTTCAGCACCGTGCTGACTTGGGTCTGCTGCAACATGATTTCCGAGACCCACACCCGGTAAGGGGTGATGCCCTGCTGCCAAGGCAAATCGTGGCGGCCGTGGCGGTCGTACCAATCCAGTACCGCCGTTGAAAACTGCTCGGCTCTCATCGCTTGAACAGCCCCTTGAGCGCGTCTTTCAACTCCGGGCTGACTTTATCGCCAAGCTTCTCGTCGATTTTTTCGCTGATCCGCTCGCCAGCCAGTTTGCTTGCGACTTGTCCCATGCGTTCGTTGTCGAGACGGCAAGCCTTGGCACCCAGTTCCAGCGGACCACGGCAGCGCAGTGGCCACTCGATGCCGACGAAGCGCTCGCTGACCTGGCAGGCCGGGTCCGGCATATCGCTCTTGTCGCCTTCGACGATCACGCCGACGCGGTAATCCATGCCCAGCACCCGCAGGTCGATGTCGCCGTTACCGTTGACGGTCATGCCGGGGATGCGCACTTTCAGGTCCTGGTTACTGGCCACGCCGTTGTGGAAGATCAGGTTGCCCTTGAGCTCTTCGAACGGTGTGTCCTTGCCTCGTGGCTCGCCGGTGAGGGTTTTGCGATTCAGGGTGGCGATGCCTTTGCACAGTTGCTGCTCAAGATTGGCATTGAGCAGTACGCCATTGTTGATAACGAAACTGGCATTGCCGTTGAGGTTATCGATCAGCACGCTCTGGCTATTGCCGCTGCTGGTCAGCGCGCTATCGAGCGTAACCAGGCCTTGAACCGGGGGATTTTTCCCCTGGCTTTCGAGGATTTTTTCTACAGGCACTTTGCTGATGCGCGTCTGCATGTTCAGCGCCGGCACTTGCTGGCGCACGTCCAGGGTACCTTTGGCTTCGAAGTTGCCGTCGTACAGGTCGCCGCGCAGGTTCTCCAGCGTCAGCAGGCCGCCAAGGCCTGTGGCCTTGAGTGCTGCATTCTGAATCGGCAGTTTGTCGAGGGTCAGTTGGCCGAAGGTCAGGTCGGCGTTCACGTCGAGTTTGCTCAGACGTTCCACCGGCAACAGACGCTCGGTACTCCACGGGCCTTTGGTCGGCGAGGGTGGCAGCGGTGAGCTGCCTGCGCCGGCCATGGCCTCGTTCTCGGTGCTGGCCACTTCGGCCTGACGCACTTGTTTCGCGCTGTTGGCTTCGGCGGATTTTGGTGGCAAGTAACGATCGACGTTGAAGGTGTCAGCCTTGAGGTTCAGTCGCAGCGATTGCTTGGCGAAGTCCTCGACAGCGATGCGGCCGCTGAAAGTGCTGTCGTCGAGTTTCAGGTTGAGGTTGTCGAGGGACAAACTGGTCGGCGTACCGGCAACCTGGCTGGCCAGTTCGACTTTGCTCAGGCTGCCTTCGGCCATCGCCGGGAGTTTCTGGCCAATGCTGTCGACGAATTTCGCCAGATCGAACTGGGCAATCGACAGGCCGCCGCTGATTTGCGGGGTCTTGTCGAGGTCGTTGGCCTTCAGCTCACCCAAGGCGCGCAGCTGGTTGGCGGAGATTTTGATGCCGGTCCATTCGGCGACGTTGGCGGCTTTGTCCAGCAGCAACTGACCCTGAGCGGCGAAGGTCATGGTCTTGCCTTGCAGTGGATCGCCAGCGACTTCACCGGAGAGTTTCATGTCTTCGAATTTGTAACGCTGCAGCGCTCGCTCGAAACGCAACTCGCCGGCCAGCTCAGTCCGCATCCGCAGAACCGGTTGGTTGGTACCGAGGAACGCGGTGAGTTTGACCGGGATGTTGGTCGAGTCATGAACCGGGCCTGTGCTCAGCTGGATGCTTTCGGCGCTGAACTGCTTGCCGGTTCTCTCGTCGCTGTATTCAACGCGGGCGTTGTTGACGGTCAGGCTGTCGATGTCCAGGCGGATCGGCTGGGCCGGTTTTTCTGCCTGAGCGGTAGTCGCTGGCGCAGGTTCGCCGGTGGCGGCGGGCGGCTTGGCCGAGGTGCTCGGGGTGGCAGGCGCCGGGGCCTTGCCGATGTCTTCCCAATTGCCGTGGCCATCCTTGTCGCGATTCAGGCGCAGGTTCAGGCCTTCGACGCGCACATCGCTCATCTGCACTTCGCGGCGCAGCAGCGGAATCACGCGGACCGACAGGCCGAGCATCTGCAAGTCGGCGAACGGTTCGGTAGGCTTGGCCAGGGTCGCAACACTGGCTTCGTGCAATTCCAGGCCCAGCCAGGGAAACAGGCTCCAGCCGATATCGCCATTGAGCGTCAGCTCGATGTGGGCCTTGTCGCGGGCAATCTGGCGAATCTCGTCTTTATAGTCGTTGGGATCGAAGAGGTGGGTCAGGGCAAAGCCCAGCGCCACAATGATCAGCAACAGCCCGAGAAGTACCAGACCCAGGATTTTGCCGAACGCTTTCATGGGCGAGTCCTTGTATTAGTCGAATTCGAAATTTAGCCGGGGAGTATAGCGCTCCGAAGTGGCTGACCGGTCAGCGATCACGTCGGGAGCTCATCCAGCGGCACCTTCAGCTTAGCCGCCAGCGCTTGAGCTTCGAGGTGCCCAGCGGGCGCCAACAGCCGCAATGTCGCGCCCGATTGCGACGCCATTTTCTGCGCCTCGCTCACCAGGCGTTCTGCAACCCCACGACGACGAGTGATTTTTCGTACGCATAAATGGGACAAATGCCAGACGTCCTGGTGCTGTTGCAAACGTGCCGCACCCAACAGCCGATCATTGAAGCGGCCAGCGATCAGCGAGCCGTCAAGCAGGCAGCCTTCGATCAGCTGCAAATCCCCGGCGAATGGGGCAAGCAGCCACTCCGGTGCGTCGCGGTAGATTTTCTGCAGATCTTGCTGATCCTGATAAGTGGCTTGGTTCAGCAGCTCGACAATGATCGGCATGGCGCTTCCTTTGAAAAAGTTAATCCGCGTGAAAATATTTTTTTGCGGTTGTACGAGAACAGACGACATACAAAAAGGTGATATCAGTTTGGTTTTTCTGTCACCTGCAAATGGTAACCTCTGCCCGTTCGTCCGTCCCTTCTGCGACGTGATGTCGCACCCGAATGGAGCTTCACCTAAAAAAAGTCATGCCTGCGTGCATTAAGGCTGGGGGTGAAGAACGGCTGGCGAACCATACTAATAATTGGGGGAAACACCATGACTACGAGCATCACGGCGGACGGCATCAAAGCCGACCAGCCCGCGTTCCTGTCCAAGGAGCGCATCATCGCCAGGCCCGGTTTCAACCGTTGGCTGGTACCACCGGCCGCTCTGGCCATCCATCTGTGCATCGGCATGGCCTATGGCTTTTCGGTGTTCTGGTTGCCGTTGTCCAAAGCCCTGGGCGTCACCAAGGCCGTGACTTGCGCGCCGGACATGAGCTTCATCGCACAGGTCTTTTCGTCTCAATGCGACTGGCCGATCTCGATGCTCGGCTGGATCTACACGCTGTTCTTTATCTTCCTTGGCTGCTCGGCAGCGATCTGGGGCGGCTGGCTGGAACACGCAGGTCCTCGCAAGGCCGGTGTTGTGTCGGCACTGTGCTGGTGTGGTGGTCTGCTGATTTCAGCGCTGGGGGTCTATACCCACCAGATCTGGCTGATGTGGATCGGCTCCGGGGTCATTGGCGGTATTGGCCTGGGCCTGGGTTACATCTCGCCGGTCTCGACCCTGATCAAGTGGTTCCCGGACAAGCGCGGCATGGCGACCGGCATGGCGATCATGGGCTTCGGTGGAGGCGCGATGGTGGGTGCTCCACTGGCTGCAGCGCTGATGGGGCACTTCGCTTCGCCAACCAGCGTGGGCGTATGGCAGAGCTTCCTGGTAATGGCCGCGATCTACTTCGTGTTCATGATCGGTGGCGCGCTGTCCTACCGCGTTCCGCCAACCGGCTGGAAGCCTGAAGGCTGGACTGCTCCGGCAAAAAAAGCTTCGAACGCGATGATCACTCACCGTCACGTGCACGTGCATGTGGCGTGGAAGACCCCCCAATTCCGTCTGGTGTGGCTGGTGTTGTGCCTGAACGTTTCTGCGGGTATCGGCATCCTCGGCATGGCTTCGCCGCTGTTGCAGGAAGTCTTCGCCGGTAAATTGCTCGGCACCGATCAGACGTTTGGTCAGCTGGACGCCGGGCAACTTGCCTCGATCGCAGCGATTGCGGCCGGTTTCACCGGTTTGCTGAGCCTGTTCAACATTGGTGGCCGGTTCTTCTGGGCTTCGTTCTCGGATTACCTGGGTCGCAAGAACACCTACTTTGTATTCTTCGCCCTGGGTTTTGCGCTGTACGCGCTGATCCCGAACCTCGGTCACCTGGGCAGCGTCGCGCTGTTCGTGGCGGCGTTCTGCATCATCCTGTCGATGTACGGCGGTGGTTTTGCGACGGTGCCGGCGTATCTGGCTGACTTGTTCGGTACGCAAATGGTCGGTGCGATCCATGGTCGTCTGCTGACGGCCTGGGCGGCAGCGGGTGTGTTGGGGCCGGTGTTGGTGAACTACCTGCGTGAATATCAGCTGAGCATCGGCGTTGAACGTGCTGCGGCTTACGACATCACCCTGTACATCCTCGCGGGCCTGCTGGTGCTGGGTTTCATCTGCAACCTGCTGGTGCGTCCGGTGGCCGACAAGTACTTCATGACCGAGGCCGAACTGGCTGCCGAACAAGCGCTGGGCCACGACAAAGGTGCTGACGCCAGCACCGTGCTGGAATGGAAAGCGGATGCGGGCACCAAGCCTTTGGCGGTGGCTGCGTGGCTGGTTGTGGGCATTCCGTTGGCATGGGGTGTGTGGGTGACGCTGCAGAAAACTGCGGTGTTGTTCCACTAACGCAAAACCCCTGTGGGAGCGGGCTTGCTCGCGAAGAGGGCGTGTCAGTCGACATCAATGTTGCCTGACACACCGCTTTCGCGAGCAAGCCCGCTCCCACATTTGCTCTCCGTGGACACAGATTTTGTGTTTGGCGGCTTGTACTGACATGTCTATCCCCGACGGCAGGGGACTCACTCCGTCAGTGATATCACCTCTCGTGTTTCTGTTTAGCGCCCGCGACCCTATAATGGCTGCCTTTTTCGCCCCAATGATTTTTGCGGAGCTGGTGATGGCCGAACGTATGGCGTCTGTCGAGCGCGACACTCTGGAAACCCAGATCAAAGCCTCGATCAACCTGGATGGCACCGGAAAGGCCCGATTTGATATCGGTGTACCTTTTCTTGAGCACATGCTGGACCAGATCGCCCGTCACGGGCTGATCGACCTGGATATTGTCAGCAAGGGCGACCTGCATATCGACGACCACCACACGGTGGAAGACGTCGGTATCACCCTGGGTCAAGCCTTCACCAAAGCCATCGGCGACAAGAAAGGCATTCGTCGCTACGGCCACGCCTACGTGCCGCTCGATGAAGCGCTGTCGCGTGTGGTGATCGACTTCTCCGGTCGTCCAGGCCTGCAGATGCATGTTCCTTATACCCGCGCGACCGTCGGCGGTTTCGACGTTGACCTGTTCCAGGAATTTTTCCAGGGCTTCGTCAACCACGCTAACGTCACCCTGCACATCGACAATCTGCGTGGGCACAACACCCACCACCAGATCGAAACCGTGTTCAAGGCTTTCGGCCGCGCCCTGCGCATGGCTGTCGAGCTGGATGACCGCATGGCCGGGCAAATGCCGTCGACCAAAGGCGTTCTGTAATGCAGACGGTCGCGGTTATCGATTACGGCATGGGCAACCTGCACTCGGTGGCCAAGGCCCTCGAGCACGTCGGTGCCGGCAAGGTGCTGATCACCAGTGATGCCGATGTGATTCGCGAAGCCGACCGGGTGGTTTTCCCCGGTGTTGGTGCGATTCGCGATTGCATGGCGGAGATCCGTCGCCTGGGCTTCGACTCGCTGGTGCGTGAAGTCAGCCAGGACCGTCCGTTCCTCGGCATCTGCGTGGGCATGCAAGCCTTGCTCGACAGCAGCGAAGAGAACAACGGCGTGGACTGCATTGGCCTGTTCCCGGGTCAGGTGAAGTTCTTCGGCAAGGATTTGCACGAAGACGGCGAACACTTGAAAGTGCCGCACATGGGCTGGAACGAAGTGAAGCAGACGGTAGAACACCCGCTGTGGCACAACATTCCGGACCTGGCGCGTTTCTACTTCGTGCACAGCTACTACATCGCTGCCGGCAATGCGCGGCAGGTGGTCGGTAGCGGTCACTACGGGGTCGATTTCGCTGCGGCGCTGGCCGATGGCTCGCGTTTCGCCGTGCAGTTCCACCCGGAGAAGAGCCATACCCATGGCCTGCAATTGCTGCAGAACTTCGCGGCGTGGGATGGTCGCTGGTAAATGGCTGCCAAGAAGAAGCCGCCGATCCTGAGCCTCACTCCCGAGCAGGAGAACGAGGCCAATCACAAGATCAAACGCTTCATGGAGGACCGCTTCGAACTGGACCTGGGGTCGTTCGAAGCGGCTGAAATCCTTGAGCTGTTTACCCGCGAAATTGCTCCGCACTATTACAACAGGGCGATTTTCGATGTGCAGACGCACCTCAAAGAGAGGTTCGAAAGCATCGAAAGCGACCTGTGGGCGCTCGAGAAAGAATAGGGGCAGCTTCAAGCCGCAAGCTTCAAGCTGCAAGAATTGGTACACCGCTCGCTTGCAGCTTGTAGCTTGCAGCTTGCCGCTCTTTGACGAAGGAAAAGCATGCTAATTATTCCCGCTATCGATCTTAAAGACGGTGCCTGTGTTCGTCTGCGCCAGGGCCGCATGGAAGATTCCACGGTGTTCTCCGATGACCCGGTGAGCATGGCTGCCAAGTGGGTGGAAGGCGGTTGCCGCCGTCTGCATCTGGTCGACCTGAACGGTGCTTTCGAAGGCCAGCCGGTCAACGGCGAAGTAGTCACCGCCATCGCCAAGCGCTACCCGAACCTGCCGATTCAGATCGGCGGCGGTATCCGCTCCCTGGAAACCATTGAACACTACGTGAAAGCGGGCGTGAGCTACGTGATCATCGGCACCAAAGCCGTGAAAGATCCGGCTTTCGTTGCCGAGGCCTGCCGCGCGTTTCCGGGCAAAGTGATCGTCGGTCTGGATGCCAAAGACGGTTTTGTCGCCACTGACGGCTGGGCTGAAATCAGCACCATTCAGGTGATCGACCTGGCCAAGCAATTCGAAGCCGACGGCGTGTCTGCGATCGTTTATACCGACATCGCCAAAGACGGCATGATGCAGGGCTGCAACGTTTCGTACACCGCCGCTTTGGCCGCGGCGACGAAGATTCCGGTGATCGCTTCCGGCGGTATCCACAATCTGGGTGACATCAAGTCGCTGCTCGACGCCAAGGCGCCAGGCATCATCGGCGCCATCACCGGCCGGGCGATCTACGAAGGCACCCTCGATGTCGCTGAAGCACAAGCTTTCTGCGATTCGTACAAAGGCTGAGGACTGACCATGGCGCTGGCCAAACGCATCATCCCTTGCCTGGACGTGGATAACGGCCGGGTGGTCAAGGGCGTCAAGTTCGAGAACATTCGCGACGCCGGCGACCCGGTGGAAATCGCCCGTCGTTACGACGAGCAAGGTGCCGACGAGATTACCTTTCTCGACATCACCGCCAGCGTCGACGGTCGCGACACCACGCTGCATACCGTCGAACGCATGGCCAGCCAGGTGTTCATCCCGCTGACCGTGGGTGGCGGCGTGCGTACCGTGCAGGACATCCGTAACTTGCTCAATGCCGGTGCGGACAAGGTTTCGATCAACACCGCAGCAGTGTTCAACCCGGAGTTCGTCGGCGAAGCAGCTCAGCATTTCGGCTCGCAGTGCATCGTCGTCGCCATCGACGCGAAGAAAGTGTCCGGTCCGGGCGAAACCCCGCGCTGGGAAATCTTCACCCATGGCGGTCGCAAGCCAACCGGCCTCGACGCCGTTGAGTGGGCGAAGAAGATGGAAGGCTTGGGGGCCGGCGAAATCCTGCTGACCAGCATGGACCAGGACGGCATGAAAAACGGCTTCGACCTGGGTGTCACCCGCGCCATCAGTGATGCGCTGGGGATTCCGGTGATCGCGTCCGGCGGTGTTGGCAACTTGCAGCACTTGGCCGACGGCATCCTCGAAGGCCACGCCAGCGCGGTGCTGGCGGCGAGTATTTTCCACTTCGGCGAATACACCGTGCAGGAAGCCAAGGCTTACATGGCTCATCGCGGCATCGTGATGCGTTAAACAGGCCAGTGGACAGTATGGCGGGCTCAAGGCACTCTTGGGCACGCCATGGATTCCGGTAGCCCGACATGCTTAAACGTCTTCTTCTTGTCCTCGCCAGCGCTTCCCTGTTGTTCATCAACGGAGTTCACGCCGAAGAAAATCCCGGCACCGGTCTGGTGTTGCTGACGGAAAACTTCCCGCCGTACAACATGGCGAAGAACGGCAAGAATTTCGCTCAGGACGAGAATATCAATGGCATCGCCGTGGATATCGTCCGCGAGATGTTCAAACGCGCCGACATTACCTACAGCCTGACACTGCGTTTCCCTTGGGAGCGAATCTACAAACTCGCCCTGGAAAAACCTGGTTATGGCGTGTTCGTGATGGCACGGTTGCCGGACCGCGAGAAACTCTTCAAGTGGGTCGGCCCTATTGGCCCGGATGACTGGATCATGCTGGCCAAGGCCGATAGCAAGATCACCCTCGAGTCGCTGGAGCAGGCACGCAAATACAAGATCGGCGCCTACAAGGGCGATGCGATTGCCGAGACACTGGCCAAGCAAGGATTGAAACCGATTGTTGTGCTGCGCGATCAAGACAATGCAAAAAAACTGGTCAACGGCCAGATTGATCTGTGGGCCACTGGTGACCCGGCAGGCCGCTACCTGGCGCGCCAGGAAGGCGTGAACGGGCTCAAGACCGTGCTGCGCTTCAACAGCGCCGAGCTCTACCTGGCGCTGAACAAAGACGTGCCGGACGAAACTGTCGCCAAGCTGCAAGCCGCGCTGGATCAACTGCGCAAGGAAGGCATTGTTGACGACATCATGGGGCGCTATCTGTAGCAATTACCTCGATGGGGTCTGAAGCGCAGCGTCCGGCGTCGCGCTCAAGTACATGGCACTTGTAAACACGTTATTCAATGTCGCCCTTGTCAGCTGCTGTTCCCGTGAGGCGACACCGATAATACAGAGCGCATATGCGCCGCTTTGTGGCCCGATTTCAGTATTGATGTAAGCATTTCCTGCGCTGATGGCGGCGCTATAGTTGCGTGGCGCCTGACAATCCCGAGCGTTATGGACCGTTTTGTAGCGGTAGAAGGGCGCCTCGAGGGAGAACCTGAAGTCCCACGTAGGCAATACGATCTGCTCATCCGCATTTTGCGTTCTATAAACGTATGACTTGAGCTTCCAGGGCTCCATGACAGTCAATTCGACCGGCTCCAACGAACACTCCGCCCCATCGCGGGTAAAGACACCATCAATAAAGCACTTGTGCAGGAAGTTGGCCGAGTAGCTGTAGTTGAAACGGGCGGCCTTGCAAGATGTCGAGTGCTCACAATCGGGCGGCGCTGGGGTATTTCGCGAGATCATGACTTTACTGACGATGCCGGTGATTTCATTGGTGCGACGGTTCAGCATCGGGCTACCGGAGCTGCCAGCGTGAAGATCGCAGCTGTTTTTCATGGCCAAAGGGAAAACCCCAGGGTGATCGATAAACGTTCCGGCGGTTTGTTCAGCACAGGCGCTCAATCGAAGCCCCTGTTCGGTAAAGCCGCCCGGCGCGCCAACGTTAAGCGCATTCTGACTTTCGTAGGTTTGATGGGAGGCCAGCTTGAGCGGGTTGATCCCGGCCTGTATCAGCGACGCCAATGTTGCGTCTACCTCCAGTACTGCAAGATCGGTCCCGACCAGACTGCTCCATCGGGCAGTTCGGATGGCGTATTGGCGCTTACGCTGTGGTACGTCATGAAAGTAGCGGAAGGTGACGCTGGCTTTCAAAGGCAGATTGGTCCGCGCCGAACCGTACCCAAAGAATACGCAATGACCGCTGGTGAGCAGGTAAGCAGGGCCGGTGGCCCGGCCTTGCCTGTTTCGCGTATCCAGTAGAACGGCGCTGCAAGTCTCGCCCGAGTGGAGACTGAGTCGTCCCACGCCGCTCCAGATTTCATAAAAATGTTTGCTGTTTTGCAGTGCCCTTGACGGTGAGTCGTTGATAGCGCCTTCGCCCAGGTCGCGGGCCTGCACGGCGGAAATAGCCAGCAGGCCAATCAGGCCGGTGAAGCAAAACAAGCTGAGATATTTCATGTCCATTCCTTGGTGATGAAATTCGGGGTGAGCGCTATCGTGGCACGCGTCTGTGTGCCGACAGGTATAAATAGTTATCGCGAAATGGAATGGGCTGCGAGCAATTACCGGGCGGTCGGGAGGCGGTACTGGCCATCCTTGCCATGTGCCGCCGTCGCGCGATTGCCGCGCACGCTGATCATTTGTTGGATATCGATCCAGTCAATGCCCTGAGCCTTGAGCTTGGGCAATTCACGTTCAAGCACCGCCAATGTCTGCGGATACGGATGCCCGATCATCACCGCAGAACCCTGCTTGCGCGCCAGGCTGATAGCCGTTTGTAGCTGAGTGAAAATCGCGGCTTCAGTGGGCTCGTCATCGAGGAACACATCCCGCGAAACGCTCGCCAAACCGATTTTCTGCGCCTCGGCGGCGGCCACGGTTTGTGCACTGGTGCGGCTGTCGACGAAGAACTTGTGTCGACGCTGCAAGTCGGCCATCAGCCAGGCCATGGCCGGTTGCTGGGCGGTCATGCGGCTGCCCATGTGGTTGTTTATACCAGCGGTATACGGCACAGCCTTGAACGCCGCGTTCAAGCGCTTCTCGAGCTCTTCGATGGGCAACTCGGGATGCCAGGCGAACGGCCCGGTGGCCGGGGCCATGGGCATGTGCAGGATGACGATCTTGCCGGCGCGATGGGCTTCGCGGGCGAACTCGGTGGCGTGGGGGGGGTCGGGCATGATCGCCGCAGTGACCGGGCCGGGCAGCGCCAGCACGCGGCGATCCTGAAGCAGGTTCTGCCCCAGGTCATCGATGATCAGGCTCAGATAAGCCTTCGCCGGTGTGGCCGCCGTCGTGGCAGGCGCCGCGTGAGCGACACCCGCCAGACAGCACAGCAGACCGAGGAGCAACCGCAGGCGCATCTCAGCGGCCGGAGGTGATGCTCAGTCCTTTGAGCAGGCTCAGGGCCTGGGCCAATTGGTAATCGTCATCCTGCGGCATAGCCTTGGCTTTGCCACCGGAGCCGGTCGGTTTATCGGCGCCGCCGTTGCCATTGCCCAAGTGACCTTGCAGATCGGCTTCCTTGAAGTATTCGCCGTCCTGCTCGTTGGTGATCTTGGCCCTGCGCACTTCGATGTCCGGGACGATGCCCTGAGCCTGGATCGAGCGGCCGTTCGGCGTGTAGTACAGCGCTGTGGTGATTTTCAGTGCGCGCTCGTTGTTCAGCGGCAACACGGTCTGCACCGAGCCTTTGCCGAAACTGGTGGTGCCCATGACCACGGCGCGTTTCTGATCCTGCAGGGCGCCGGCGACAATTTCCGAGGCCGAGGCACTGCCGCCGTTGATCAGCACGACCATTGGCACGGCTTCGCTTTCGTCCTTGCCGGTGGCAGAGAAGCGCAATTCGGAGTTGGCGATACGGCCCTTGGTGTAGACGATCAGGCCTTTGGTGATGAAGTGGTCGACCACTTCCACCGCCGATTGCAGTACGCCGCCCGGGTTGTTACGCAGGTCGAGGACGATGCCGCTGAGCTTCTTGCCGTTGTCCTTGCGCAGCTTGGCCAGGGCCTTGGAGACCTCTTCGCCGGTCTTGACCTGGAACTGGGTGATACGGATGTAGCCGTAGCCGGACTCCAGCAGCTGGCTCTTCACGCTCTTCACTTGAATGATGGCGCGGACCAAGGTCACGTCGAACGGCGCACCGCCGTCGCGTACCAGGGTCAGTGTGATCTTCTGGCCGATCTTGCCGCGCATCTTGTCGATGGCTTCGGTCATGCTTTGGCCGCGAGTCGGCTGGCCGTTGATCTTTACGATGAAATCGCCGGCCTGAATGCCCGCCTTGGAGGCCGGGGTGTCATCGATGGGCGAAACCACTTTGATGAAACCGTCTTCGGCGCCGACTTCGATGCCCAGGCCGCCGAATTCGCCGCTGGTGCTTTCCTGCAATTCAGCGAAGTCTTCCGGGCCGAGGTACGCGGAGTGCGGGTCGAGGTTGCTGAGCATGCCTTTGATGGCGTTTTCGAGCAGGGTCTTGTCGTCCACCGGTTCCACATAGGCTGCCTTGATCCGGTCCATGACTTCGGCAAAAGTGCGCAACTCGTCCAGCGGCAATGGCGCCTTGGTGGTCGCAGCAGTGCCTGCAGGTGCTACCACCGGGGCAGGCTCAGCGGCAAACGCTAACGGTGTGCCGATCACCAGGGCAATCGTCAGGGCCAGCGAGGTAAGGCGGGACAAATACAGCATGTCGAACGAACTCCTAATGTAGGTGACTCAACGCCTATCCTTGCGCGCGACACCATTGCGCCGGATCACTCGGGTGACCCTGCTGACGAATAGCGAAATACAGTGCTGGAGTGTCCTGGCCGCCACTGTTACCGACAGTGGAGATGGACTCACCGGCTTTTACCACGTCACCCGCAGACTTGAGCAGCGTCTGGTTGTGACCGTAAAGACTCAAAAAACCGTTGCCGTGGTCGAGGATCACCAGCAACCCGGCGCCTCGTAACCAATCGGCAAACACCACGCGGCCGCCGTGAACGGCATGCACCTGGCTGCCGGCGGAGGCGCTGATCATTACGCCGTCCCATTTGGTACGGGCATCGTCGCCACGGCTTTCACCAAAGCGCGCCAGCAGTCGACCATCAACCGGCCATGGAAGTTTGCCGCGGGAGGAGGCAAAGGGGCCGCCAAAGGTTTCGCCTGAACTTGAAACCAGTGTGCCAGGTGTCGATTTAACGGTTTTGCGTGGGGCGTCAGTGGCATCTGCTTCAGCCTGAGCCTCACGTAAACGCTTTTTTTCGGCTTCCTGCTGGGCGATCAGCGCTTTTTGCCGCGCCTCTTCTGCCTCTCGGACCTGACGGGCCAGGGTTTCTTCAATGGTTTTAAGGACTTTAGACAGGTCTGCCTGATCCTGCTCGCGCGCCGCCAGTTTCTGATCGCGGGCCTTCACGTCGTCGCTGAGTTTGGCCAGGACTTGCTGGCGCTCCTTGCGGACCTTGTCGAGTTCGTCGCGCTGGCTGTCGAGGCTGCTTTTCTGCACCAGTAATTGCGCCTGCTGCATGGCGATGTCTTTTTCGACATTGGCCAGTTGGCGCAGGGTTTCGTTGAAATTCTTCAGCTGCTCCAGGCGGGCCTGGCTCAGATAGTCGTAATAGGTGAGGGTGCGAGCGAATTTTTCCGGGTTCTGCTGGTTGAGCAGCAGCTTGAGGTATTCCTGACGCCCATTCTGATAGGCCGCGCGGGCCTGGATGGCGATCAGTCGTTGCTGTTCAATGCGCGCGCTCTGGAGTTTTTTTTTCTCAGCATCGAGTCGCTGCAGCTCGGATTCGCTTTTCTTCAGCTCTTTTTGCAGGGCTTCGACCTGCTTCTCGAGCTTGCCCATCTCGGTTTCGGTGCCCTTGAGGTCTTTCTGCACCCCGGATTTTTCTTCCTGGAGTTTACCCAGCAATTTTTTCAGCTCGGCAATGTCCTGACGCGTGGCGTCCAACTGTTGTTGGGTTTGCGTGCGCTCGTCGGCAAAGGCCGGTTGAAGCAGGCAAGTCAGGGCAAGGGCTATCAGGACGCGAAGCATAGAGGCGGGCGACACCAGGGAAAGGGACGGCCTAGTATGCCCGCCAAGCGCAGCAAAAAAAATGCCCAATTGGGGTTGTGTGATAACTGGACAGAAAAACACTGAAAACCAATGTGGGAGCGGGGGGGGGGGGGGGGGGGGGGGGGGGGGGGGGGGGGGGGGGGGGGGGGGGGGGGGGGGG
>NZ_JBXAOA010000019.1:0-114314 GCF_058802325.1 Pseudomonas sp. GW822-FHT02E03
CCCCCCCCCCCCCCCCCCCCCCCCCCCCCCCCCCCCCCCCCCCCCCCCCCCCCCCCCCCCCCCCCCCCCCCCCCACAAGGGTTCTTTATTGTTAGCTGGCCTTCTTGTCGGCCATGACTTGCGGGTAGAAGCGTTTGATCGCCAGGTCCGCGTTATCGATCAGCGTCATGCAGGCCCACACACCCCGCGCGGCATCCCGGGCGGCGATGGCGTCGGCCATGTCTTTGTGGATTGGCAAGGTTCGGCGCAGTTCGTCCGGGTCGGCGGCAGACACTTCGAAAGACACGGCCAGCAACGCGCCGAGGGCCGGGACCATTTGTTCGATGAATTGATTGTGGCTGGCGGCGAGGATGCACTCGTGGAAGAACTGGTCGGCGCGGTTGTAATCGACGCCGCTGTCCACTGCCCGTTCCAGCGCGTTATAGGCCTGGAGTACGGCTTGCACTTGTTCCACCGTCGCCCGCTCGCAGGCCCAGCGCACCGCCATGGGTTCAATGGTGCGGCGCAGATCGAGCAGGTCGTCGACGAAGTTTTCCGGCAAGCCGCTGCGCGACAGCCAGCCGACGACTTGAGGATCGAAGAGATTCCAGCGACGCACCGGCAATACGCGCGTGCCGACCTTCGGCCCGACTTCGAGCATGCCCTTGGCGACCAGGGTTTTGATGGCTTCGCGGATGACCGTACGGCTGACACCGAGCTGCTCGCCCAAATCGGCTTCGACTTTGATGGTTTCGCCGGGTTTGACCTGGCCGGCAGCAATCCAGCACCCCAGCCAATCGACCGTCGACGCATGAAAACTGCTGGACATGGGCACCTCGTCGACCGGTAATAAAAAACAAACGACACAACGCCGTTCGCGATGGGTGTCCACGCTAATCATCATATGATTGGGTGTCAATTGGATTTTCAGATGCCTCGCCATACGGACACGGCTGTTCGTCCGAATCCTGCTCGAAGCGCTTTGATCCCATCCACTTTGTAAACTACGGTTAGCCGCAACAGATCAGGCAGTCAGCGGTCTGTTCCCCTTCAAATCCGCTATCGATAGGTATGAACATGGACATGGATGCGTCTACGAAATACCCCATTGTGTTGGTTCACGGTCTTTTCGGCTTCGATAAAATCGCCGGTTACCCCTACTTCTTCGAAATCGAGGAAGCCCTTGAACGCGCCGGCGCTCAGGTGTTTGCGGTCAATATTCCAGCCGTCAACGGCAATGAGGAACGCGGTGAAAAACTGCTCGAGCACGTCAACCGCATTTTGCTGGAAACGGGAGCTGCCAAGGTCAATCTGATCGGCCATAGCCAAGGCCCTCTGGCCGCACGCTACGTAGCAGCGCTGCACCCGGAAAAGGTCGCGTCGGTCACGTCCGTCAGTTGCCCCAATCACGGGTCCGAGATTGCCGACCAATTGCATAAGGCGCTGACGCCCGGAGAGTTGCCCGAAGCATTCGTACTGGCGCTGTTGGGCGCAGTCGGCACCTTCATTTCGTTGATCAGCGGCCACCCGGAAAATCCCGTGGACCCTCAAGCGGCATTCGAATCGCTGACCAGCGCGGGATTGGCTGCCTTCAATCGCAAGTACCCGCAAGGGGTGCCAAAGGTTTGGGGCGGCGAAGGCAACGAAATCGAAAACGGCGTGTATTACTACTCCTGGAGCGGGATCGTACAGAACTTCCAAAGCCTGCAACTCCTCGACCCGACCCATTTGAACTGTAAAGTGCTGTCGAAGTTGTTTTACAAGGAGGAGCACGCCAACGATGGATTGGTCGGCCGCTACAGCTCTCACTTGGGCAAAGTGATCCGATCGGATTACCCCATGGACCATTTCGACGCAGTCAATCAGATGGCAGGGATCAACAGTTGGAACGTGAGCCCGGTCATGCTCTACCTTGAACATGCCGCCAGGCTCAAGAGTAAAGGTTTGTAAGCCCAAAAAAACGGCCCGTTGCAATAACGGGCCGTTTCGTTGCCAACGCTCAATCGACTATGGCTCAAGCCCGATCGGGAAGAATTCGCCACCGCTCCACACGCCCAGCCAACGCTGCCCGTCGATTTCACGACTCACCGCCAGCTCCACCAGTTGGTAGAACACATTGCGGTGGATCAGCGCTTCAAGGTTGGTGCGCACATGCACGTACGGCGCGGGTTCCTGAGTTACCGGATCGATCACCACGCGCATAGGGTGCTCGACGCCGGCATCGGCCGTTTCATCGACGTTGGTGGTAAAGCGCAAGACCTGGGCCTCCCCCTCGCCTTCGACCTCCACGGCAATCGCCACGAACGGCGCGTCGTCGACCTTGATGCCAACCTTTTCGACCGGGGTAATCAGAAAGTAATCATCGCCGTCGCGGCGAATGATGGTGGAGAACAGCTTGACCATCGGCTTGCGCCCGATCGGCGTGCCCAGGTAATACCAAGTGCCGTCGCGGGCGATGCGCATGTCGATGTCGCCGCAGAAGTCGGGGTTCCACAAGTGGACCGGCGGCAAGCCTTTGGTTTTGGGGATTTGCCCCAACAGATCGTTGGCTTTTTGCGGGCCACTCATGGCGTTCTCCTTTGAATTACTGGTCGCTGAGCCCCAGCAGGCTACGAGCGTATTGCTCCAGCGGCGGGCCCAGCAAGTCTTCTGGCTTGTTGTCGTGGAACGTCAGTAAACCGCCACGACTCTTGATACGTGCAGTATCAATCAAATACTGGGTGCTGGTCTCGATCAACATGATTTGAATCACGCCGTTGTCGATTCCGAGGCGATCCACGTGTTCCTGGTCGAGCCATTCGTCCGAGTTGCCGATGCGGTCGTCAGCCTTGGCGAAACGCGTGTACAGCAGGTAATGGGCGCCGGCGGCACGGGCTTCGCCCATGGCAGCGTCAAGGCCTTCCGGCGCGCGGGCGCGGCGGACCATCGGGAAATATTCGATAAAGCCGTTGAAGGCCTCTTCGGCCACCACGTTAGGTCGCGGGTAGGCATTGCCCGGCGGCACGAAAGCACCTTGGGCGATGTAGATAAACGAGTCCGGCTGAATGCGGAAGTTATTCACGCGACGGCTGTCGCTGTGGTCCAGCAGGCCGGCGTCGCTCATGTGGTAGCGAGTCCCTTCGGCCATATCGCTGACATTCATGCAGCCACCAAGCGCCAAAACGGCCAGCAGCAAAACCAGGCTACGCATCCTACCCTCCAGAGCCGGTGACGGAAAACCGGCGAATGGCCATGGGATGCAGCTTCCGCGCCAGCTCAATGTACAGGGGATGTGTCGGGTGTTTTTGGGGTGACTGGAAGATGGCTATCGCGGGCAAGCCACGCTCCCACAGGTCATCTGTCGGTCACAGTTTCTGCATCCGACAGATGACCTGTGGGAGCGTGGCTTGCCCGCGATGAGGCCCGATCAGCCGCCAATAATCTTCATGATGGTCGCACCACCGGAGAACGCCACTTCCTGCTTGTCGCCCAAGGCTTTGACCAGCAGTCGCTGCAACGCCGGCAGCGCCTGGTGACGAGGTTTATCCAACAAATCGCCGACATAGTGACGATTGCTCGACGACAGGCAGCCATGCAGCCAACCTGTAGACGACAAGCGTAGACGCGAACAGGTGCGGCAAAACGGAACGCTTTCGTTGGCGATCACGCCAAAGTGGCCCAGCCCCGGAATCTGGTAACGCACCGCCGTGGCATCGACTGGCGCGTCGGCCTGAAGGTACTCGTAGCGTTCGCCGATCAGGCTCAGCAACTGCTGAAGGCTGACGAACTGTTGCAGGAAGGCATTGGAGTCGCTGGCCAAGTGGCCCATGCGCATCAACTCGATAAAGCGTAACTCGTAGCCGCGCTCCAGGCAGTAGTCGAGCAGCGGCATTACCTGATCAAGGTTCTGACCACGCAGCGGCACCATATTGACCTTGATCTTCATACCGGCCGCTGCGGCCTGGTCCATGCCGTTGAGGACGGTCGCCAGATCACCACCGCGCGCAATGCTGCGAAAGGCGCTGGCATCCAGAGTATCGAGGGAAACGTTGATGCGCCGAATACCGGCATCCACCAACAGCGGCAGCTTTTTCGCCAGCAACTGACCATTGGTGGTCAGGCTGATGTCCGCCAGGCCCATCTGCCCGACGGCAGTCATGAAGGCTTCGAGCTTGGGACTGACCAATGGCTCGCCACCGGTAATGCGCAAACGCTCGATGCCCGCGGCCTCTATCAGATAGGCCACGCCGCGTGCCATGGCCTCGGCCGACAACTCATCCTGCGCAGCCACCAGCCGCTTGCCGTTGGGCACGCAGTAAGTACAAGCGTAATTGCAGGCTGAGGTCAGACTGATCCGCAAATTGCGAAAACGCCTGCCTTGACGGTCAACGATCATGGATCACTCCGGCGAAAGAAGATTCGAACACGCAAAACTTGACTCACAAATCAAGTTTTAGCAAGCCCTATGCCTGAGTATATTCCTGCGGTACTGCGCCATGTAGCTAAATCATGGCGCAACAAGGCAACTGACGGGTTCAGTTGCTCGGCGTGTCGGTATCGCGTTTGCGCTTGTTGCCCATGCGCACGCCGATGTCCATCAGGAACTGGAAGAAACCTTCCTGATCTTCCAGCACATTGCTCCAGAACGGCGAGTGATACAGCGCCACCGCGCCATGCACCAGAGCCCAGGCCGCGCAGTAATGGAAGTAAGGCGGCACGTCTTCGAGCTTGCCTTCGCTGATCCGGCCCTTGATCAGCAGGGTCAGGCGCTCGAAGTTCGAGGCGCGGATCTTGTGCAGTTCCTCGACCATCTCCGGCACCTGGTTGCCCTTGACCACCTTTTCTTCCAGGCGATCGAACAACCGATAGCGTTGCGGGTCGCGCATGCGGAATTCGAAGTAGGCCCGGGACAGGGCTTCCTTGTCCTTATCGACATCGGCGGAATGCAACAGCTCGTTCAAATCGCGCTCGTAATCGAGCATCAGGCGCAGATAGATCTCCGCCTTGGATTTGAAGTGCTTGTAGATCGTGCCTTTGCCGATACCGACGGCATCAGCAATCATCTCGACGGTGACACTGTCTTCACCTTGGTCGAGGAACAGCTTGAGCGCGGTATCGAGAATTTCTTGCTCGCGGCGACGAAACTCACGGACCTTACGAGGTTCTTTATGCATAAGAAAAGGTCTGTAGGGGTCAAAATTCGAAGCCGCGTATTATGCCTAACTTACGCCAAAATGCACGGATCATCCGACCATATCTGTGTTTCTTGATGAATTCGCGCCACCTTGAGGGTTGATGAGAACTCAACCGAAGCGCGCGTATTCCAAATTTGTTTAAAAACCCGACCAGCTAAACTGGACTCGGCGCAATACTGATCAATACTTCAACTGTCGGCGAGGCATCTCCCCCAAGTGTCGCGCCGATGAAGGTACCAACGGATTGCGTGCCTTTGTTTTACTCCTAATGGTCTTAACCCGGATTCCCCCCCCAGAACCCGGGTTTTTTTTGCCTGTGATTCAGCGGCCAAAGCCCCACAGGTGCTGCCGAAGGCTGCGATCTTTTCTAACGTTACACCGGTGCCCTGACGTGCGCCAACGGGAACAAACGCTTGAAATTCTCGGTGGTTTGCTCGGCAAATCGTTCGTAGGACTCACCTCGCAACATTGCCAGAAATTCCGCTACCTCGCGTACGTATTGCGGCAGGTTCGGTTTGCCGCGATAAGGGATCGGCGCCAGGTACGGCGAGTCGGTCTCCACCAGCAACCGGTCAGCCGGTACCTTGCTGGCCACATCCCGCAGGGCATCGGCATTGCGAAAAGTGACAATACCGGACAAGGAAATGTAATACCCCATGTCCAGCGCAGCCTTGGCCATTTCCCAGTCTTCGGTGAAACAATGCAGCACACCCGCCTGAGGCAGTGCCGCTTCGCGCAGCAGTTCAAGGGTATCGGCCCGGGCGCCACGGGTATGAATGATCACCGGTTTGCCGGTCTGCCCCGCTGCTTGCAGGTGCAGACGGAACGATTCCTGCTGCAACGCTGCCGCTTGCGGCTCGTAGTGATAATCCAGGCCGGTTTCACCGATTGCTACCACCCGCGGATGATTGAGTTCGTGCAACAGCCAATCCAGCGCCGGTGCGGCACCCGGCTGCACATCGAGTGGATGCACGCCGACCGAACAGTCAACATCGTCGTAACGTTCGGCCAGCGCTTTGACGTCAGCGGCGTTATCGGCGCTGACGCCAATGCACAGGAAGTGCCCTACGCCACGCGCACGGGCCGCATCAAGCGCGGCATCCAGGGAACCGTCGTGGGCGGTGAGGTCGAGGCGATCTAGGTGACAATGGGAATCTACGAGCATAAAAGGGCTGCAACTTACATCGTATGAGTGGGACGGTCGGACTTCAGGGCTCCGGCCAGATGGGTTTCGATTCGACTGCGCGCGGTGTCGTCGCCTTCGTTGAACTGCACGCCAACCCCGGCGGCGCGATTGCCCTGGGCACCTTTGGGGGTGATCCAGGTAACCTTGCCAGCGACCGGAATCTTTTCCGGTTCGTCCATCAGGTGCAGCAACATGAAGACCTCATCGCCCAACTTGTAGCTTTTGTTGGTCGGGATAAACAGGCCACCGTTCTTGATGAACGGCATGTAGGCCGCGTAGAGCACGGCCCTGTCCTTGATGGTCAAGGACAAAATGCCATTGCGCGGCCCCGGACTGATGGGTTCGTTCATGTTGACCTCCACTGTCTGATGATCAGAGTCTAGTGTCAGACGGTCACTTCTGGGTAGGCAAGGATACCCATTGCACCAACAGCGCCTCTAGCAACAACGCAGGATTGAGGTTGGCTTTGCTCATCACTTTCTGCCGCTGGGCGAGAATCCAGTCCTGGATATTCAGGACTTTGTCCTGAGCGGATTTCTGCGCCAGGTATTGAATCACTTTGCGCATGTCCGCCAACCCCAGCCCGGCTTCATCCTGAGTCAATTGATAACGCAGGATCAGGCTCGACCAGTCGCAGAACCAGTCGAACAGCAGCAACATGGGAATGGTTTTCCACTCCTCGGCCAACTGGGTCGGCGATTGCTGGTGCTTGAGCAACTTCTTCACGCCCTCGACCACCAGAGCCCGCTGCTCGCGCACGCCTTGTGCCTGCAATTTGACCGCGGCCAATGGCGAACCGGCGGCGAGGGTAAGCAGCTCAATGCGCTCTTCTTGCGCACAATCCGGCAAAGCGCTGGCCAACCAGGCCAGACTCATGGCTTCGCTTGGCAACGGACAGGCTTGCTGCACGCAACGGCTCTTGATGGTTGGCAGCAGACGGCTGGTCTGGTGGCTGACCAACAGCAAAACAGTATCGCCGGACGGCTCTTCAAGGCTTTTCAGCAAGGCGTTGGCGGCGTTGATGTTCATCGACTCGACTGGCTCGATCAGCACCACTTTGCGCCCGCCCATCTGCGCGGTCTGAACCACGAAGCTGACCAGATCACGAACCTGATCGACCTTGATCGCCTTGTCTGCTTCTTCCGGCTCCAAAATGTAATTGTCGGGGTGACTGCCAGCCTTCAGCAGCAGACAGGGTTTGCACTCACCGCAGGCGTCTTGGGCGGTCGGGCGCTGACACAACAAATGGGCCATCAGACGCTCGGCCAGCGCACGCTTGCCAATCCCGGCCGGGCCATGCAGCAAATAGGCATGGGCGTGCTGGGCACGGCCGGCCAATTGCTGCCAAAGACTGTCCTGCCACGGATAGGCTTCAGCCACGGGTCAGCTCCAGCAGACGTGGCAACAAGGCATCCAGAGACTGCTGAACCTGTGCCAACGGCTGAGCGGCATCCACCAGGACATAACGCGCAGGATCCGCTTTGGCACGCTCGAGGAAGGCAGTGCGCACCGCATCGAAAAACGCTCGGCCTTCGAGCTCGAAGCGGTCCAGCCGACCGCGGGCGCTGGCGCGGGCCAGACCCACTTCTACCGGCAGATCGAAAATCAGCGTCAAGTCCGGGCGCAAATCGCCCTGGACGAATGTTTCGAGGGTCGCAATGCGCTCCAGCGACAAACCGCGCCCACCGCCCTGATAGGCATAAGTCGAATCTTGTTTCCGGTCGGAGATAAATGTAAACATAGACCTATTAGTTTCGTTTTGACTGGAATGTAAACACATGAAAAACCTATAATTTCCTTGTCATCAATCGTCCCGAGGCCTCAATGAGGATCATCATCGGCTTGGCAGCTTTAGCCCGTTCCGGGAAAGACACCGTTGCATCCATGCTACTCAAGCATGAGAACGTCTCAGCCTTCGCATTGGCTGATCCGCTCAAATTAGGATGCCAAGCTCTCTTCGGTTTGTCTGATGAGGAAGCTTGGGCCGATGCCTATAAAGAGAAAGAAATCCCTCTCTGGCAGATGTCGCCTCGCCAGATGTTCCAGCAGGTCGGGACTGATTGGCTGCGGAATCATAACGCGGATCACTGGCTGATGCGCGCTGATCGGCATATCAACCATCCTGCAATAGGTTCTCCCTCCCCTACCCCTGATCAGCTCAAAAGATCAGACGCTCCAATCCGTTTGGCAGCTCAGGCGTTCTTCGGTCTATCCGATGAACAGACTTGGGATGAAGCGATGGAGAGTGAGATCGACACCTTTTGGATGATGGCTCCTCAGCAAACCTTCCAATTGATCAAAAATCTCTGCGAAAAATATATCCCCGCATATAGAGAAACGAGATCAAAGTTGCCGGTCGCAACCCCGAGTATAAATCATACTAAGAGTAAACTCGCAGACATCATTATAATCAAGGACATACGCTTCGAGAACGAAGCGGAATATCTAAGGTCGCATAACGGTCGCATCTGGCACATCATCAGACCCGACGCTGAAAAAGTTCGATCGCACTCTTCGGAATTTGGCATAAAAATCAAAGACGGTGATCTCGTCATAAAAAACAGTGGTACACTTGAGGAATTGGAACAGCAAGTTCAAAGTGCGTGGAGCAACATCCACCCGACGCACTAAGATTGCCAAGACCAAAAACACGCGATCACCGCCCAATTCCAGCAGACTATAAATGCAGCCACAACCACGCCCGCAAGAACAAAGTCCGATAACAATCCAAACAACCTGCGGGCGCACCATAGCGTGCAACTACCTGGATCATCCAGCGTATTCCCCAAGCCTAAATATATGCCTTTCTTTGCACTACGTGTTCACATCATATGGCCCGACGGTGACCTACGCGAGCGTGTACCTTCTAAGATCGGCTATTAATACGTTCTTTGATTTCATGGAGGTTAACAACAGTAACAACCCTCCTCCGCTGCATATCACCAACTATATCCATATCACTCACGAAACGTTTTTCGCGTATCAGCGCTTTATCCGTAAGCTCGAAAGGCCCATCGACTACGCGGACAAGCTACGGTCTGCGATGAGCGTAGCCGCCCAGCTGTCAGAGGTTCTACCGCCAATCGCCCTGCCTGCAATTGAACGGGATGCCAGAGAGAAAACTGAGCCTCTCTTCCCGGATGCTTATGCTCAGCTGACACAGGCGCTGATCAGCCATATCGACACACTGCGTTCGAAAATTACTTTTCGAGAAAAGCTCGCCAATGTGGAGCCTTATGAATACGAAGGCGTTTTAAAAGAACTAACCCCAACATTTACACGGGCCGATATTTTTCGCTGGTATCAGTGTTATGCGCAGGATTCATCTCGCCAGCTGAAGAAAGATAAACTGTTCCAAAAGCTTCGTTATACCAACGATCCCGAGCTTATACACATAGGTATGTTGACACGTGCCGTTCCTGCATTCAAAGAGCTTTACGAAGATGAAGCATCTGCGTACTTGTTAGATATCCCTTTCGACCCAACAGACGCCCCCCAGGGAATGTACCAGTGGCGGCCAGACGACCTTCGCGTACTAAAAACGCTCATTTCTCATGATTACCCGTTTCATCTTCCGCTGCCTGAGATTGCCACTACTTATGCGCGCAAGGGAATTCAAACACTGAAGCAGTGCAACAACGTCGTCAAACTGATACTTCATCGATACACCATTTGCAATAGGACTGATTCGAACATAAGGTTGCCGATGCTGGACGATCTTCTGAGCGAATACTTTCCAACAGCGATTGATATCAGCGCGATAGTTCTATTCCTCATGCTTCAGTCGGGCTGGAACAAAGAATCAGTATTGTCTTTGGATCAGGAAAATTTTGAGCACGTCTTGACTGGTGCAATAGGAGAGAGCTTAGCGGTTATTTTTTCAGAAAAGAACAAATCCCAAAGTACCGGGAAGCCCTATTTCGACCCCAAACAGATTGTTGCGCAGAGCGATAAAAACGATCCCTATTCGATTTTCAATCTCATCGAGCTTGCGAAGACGCTGACCGAACCTTTGCGAGACAAATCATTCGACGTCATGCCAGTCAGTCACGATGACGAGTCGATGAATCGCCTCTTTTGTTTTCTGCGTCCCTGGGGCGAATGGGGCGGTCTAGGAGGACGTCATTCCTCCATCAGCAATCAAAAATCTTTTATGCAAGGAATACGTGCGTTTTTGAGTGCGTATCCCATTTTTGAGAACGGACGTCGCCTGGAAGGTGCGAAGGATCTAACTCGACGTTTGCGCCCTACTTGGGAGCATTACAAGCGCAAGGATCACCCACTGAGCTTCCTTAGCACTCAGATGGGCCATAGCAATGTCAATACCACCGACATTTATTACGACAGCTCGGGCATAGCGACTCAGGGGCGTAAAGGACGCCTGAGAAGCGAGCTGGAGGCCATCGTATCTCTCCTGCGCGCTCGTCAATTCACTGGGCTGCTCGGAAATCGTGCCCAAAAGGACGCCGCAGCTGAGCTTAAGATCTTCACCATCCCGGGTCAGGAAAATGCGCTATGGGGATGCGCGAATCAGCTCTCTCCGGATTGGATCGGCGCTGCCCGCTACATCACCCCGGGGAAGAAATGCTGCTACATCCAACATTGCCTCGGATGCAGCCAGATTCGCGTCTTTGAAGAGTCACTGCCTTTCCTAATAGAGCGTCTGGCGCATATCGAGGAGCAACTCGAAGGACCAGAGGCCACCAGATACATGTCTGGCCTTGAGATCGAGAAGCAAATCATCGAATACATCCTCGATCAGTGGGGCGACGACGATGCGGTTAGGCTCGCAGCTCGCTACCAGCGTAAACACAATCCATTGCTTCCGCGGGACCTGGCATCGCTCCGGATCTTGTTTGATGAGGGGCAGTTTGATGAGGGCCTGCTTGACCAAGCTCAACCTGATCGGGACGGGCTTGGGCAGCATGAGCTTGAGCACCGTGTAATTGAGCAGGGCCAATTAGACGAGGGTCAGTCCGATGACTGATTTCAATGCAACGGAAATCCCAGATGACGAAGATTCGCTTGATGCGAAGCTGATCGCTGAATTTGAGCTGGATCGGCAAGACGCTGCTCTCTCCGAGCTGGCTGACTTGATCCATGAGTCGAATGTGGCGCCAGGAAGCAATATTGGATTGGCCAAAAAACTGGAGCTTGATCCGACTGGATCATTTTCTGTGTCGGACTACGCGCGCTATAGCGATCCTGTGTGGCCATTTGAAAATGCGAACAACACGTTTCCTAACCGCGTTAAATTCGATCGCACGCAGGAAGGATCGAACACTTTAAAGCGCGCGATCATCTTCCATCTGATCCCCGACTTCTCACCGTTCAACGCGATCCGTAGTTACTCAACGACCAGAAGTAAGGGTTACGCGTATCGTGTGTTAGAGAAATACGTGTTCCAAGCGAACAAGCTCAATGCGACGCCGGCTCATATTCAGATCATTTCGACGCCAATGCTCCTAGCTGCACTCGATGAAGCCAAAAATAGCCAAGCGAGTTCTGACTACAGAGAGCTGTATTTCTTCATTCGTTTCTGGGGCGCCCTGTCGGCTCAGAAATTAATACCCCCAGAGCTTTGCTTACAGGCAGACCTTCGCAAGATCGATACCAAGGAGAGGCAGCGCGACATCGTTGCGCACTTCACAGGGTTGATGCAGACGTGGGTTCCCTACTCTGAGTCAGATCTTGAAAAACTCATGGACTATTCATTGTTCTGGCTGGAAGAGGCGATCCCGCACGTTTTGGCAGCCAAGCGACACATTGAGGAAAATAGCTACCAGAAGATCGCGGGCTACAGCATTGGTCGTGCTCAAGAATTGCCCACCTTTGAAAAGCTCTTCAACGTTGAGATTAAGGGTAAAAAAGTGCTTGGCTATGCCAAACGAATCGCTACGCACAAAAGGAGCCCTCAGTACAATTACACTTGGATTGCAGATTACGGCATCACGCTAGACCACATCAGGAATGCCATCTTCATCATGTTGGCCCTGGTTACGGGGATGCGGAAGTCAGAATTGTCCCGCGTGAAATTCGGTCACGTTTACACCGATGAAAACGGAGTGTTCTGGATCACCGTCACTCGAACAAAGACAAGCAAGGACCCAATCTATAAAGGAGAAACGCAAGCGCTCCCGCTGCCCGAGTTCGTCGGCTCGAAAATTCGCGAATTCGAGGAGTTGCGCAGCATCGAGCCTTTCAAGCGTGAAGGTTTTCTATTCCAAGCAAACCAAAGCGTGAAGCCGCTCAATAAAGCCACACCAGCGATCATCAACACCCTCATCATTCAGCTGAAAAGCCAGATCAATGTCGACAGGATTCACTGTCACCGCTTCCGAAAGACCATCGCAGAGATATTGATCAACCGAGACGAGCGGAACATCGACCTTATCCGCTTCCTTTTTGGTCACCACAGTTACACGATGAGCATGAAGTACATCGCGCGTAACCCGTATCTCGTGAGGTCGGTGGCTCAGGCTCTCGAAGAAAACTTTACTCACGAGTTTCATGAAATCGTAAGCGCGGTTAGGGACGGAGCGTACTCGGGAGAAACCGCCAATCGACTGGCCTCTCAGATCGCCGAGCGGCCGGCTGATTTCTCCGGGAAGCAGCTCAAGACGTCCATTCTTGTTTACGTGACTCACCTGATCACTTCAGGCGAGCCCATTTTTATCAACCGCACGGCAATGGGCACCTATTGCGTTAGCGCGGAGCATTTCACCATCGAGAATCTGCCTCCTTGCTTGAAGGGTAAGACGCTGATTGATGAAAACCTTATGCCTGACCCAAGCAATTGCCAAATCGAATGCCGCCATGCGGTGGTCGTCGAAAAAGCAAAACAGTCGATTCAAGACAACATCGTTTTCTATAAAGCGCTATTGAGCAACGCGACGGGGGGGATATCCAAGTCTGTGAAGACCTCGCTGCTCAAGCGAATTGAGGCTCACGAATCGCACCTGGAAAATCTGAACAACAGCAAGCAGTCCAAGCAAAGACTGATCAGTCTTATGGAGGCCTCTGCATGAGCACTGTGAACACCAGGAAGAAGCTGATCAAACTCATCGCGGAGCATCAGTTTGGGGGTAGCGGCAAGAAGCTGAAGATTGAGGATTTGGCTGATCGTGGCGGTATTTCCCGCCAGGCGTTCAATCGAAACTATGGCGATCTTAAGCCCTATGTCAAAGGCGAAAAGCCTATCACTGAACTGCTGGAGGACGGAGAAAACGACTCCAGCCATCGGTTTCTGGCGCAGAGCCAAGCTCAGTTGCAGGAGCTGCGCACGCAGCTTGCGCAGATCGAGCTGAAGCACGAGAAAGCGCTGGATCAGGCGATTAAGAGCCACATCACTACCCTTATGAACAACGACCTGACCTTGCTCGATTCCAGCGAGGTCCGGAGCACGCTAGAGAAGCAATCTCTGCATACGCAGTCGCTCATAGAACAGATAGATGGGCTGGAATTGCAGCTCACCAAAGAGAAAGCGAAAGCTCTGAGACAACCTGCTCAAGCTCAGAATGACCCCCCTCAGAATAAAATGATCATCAGGTACAACCTGGATACCATTTTTTCGAAAGTAAAAAACGGCGACCCGGATGCAGCCGACCAAGTCGAAGATGCCAAAGAGGTGGCGACCTCAGCGGTCTGCAAAAAACTGAATAGCCTCACCAAGGAGAAAAGCCCTCATCTGGTCATTTTTGCTGACCGGTACTGCTCTCAATTTGAGCTTTTTGCAGCCAATTTTCGCTGTGAGAATGCCCACTACCACGCAATTGTTCAGTTGCCCGTGTTTTCAAGTTCCAGCCTGAACATGTTCCTACGCCGCCTTGAGGTCGACTACGTTGTGAGCGTTTACGTCCCTTACTGCCCAGCTGTCGCAGTGCTCAAGGCGCAGCAGAATTTTTACTTCCGTGACATTCCTACCTATGAACTGAAGTGTGCGGAGAAGGCCACCCCCCTCTCTATGAGTGAAAAAATAGAGAAGCTCGTGTACTTCAAAGTGAAGCAGGGCGACTGATGATTTCGATCAAAAAAACACAAATCGCCTATCAGAGCGTTGAGAGCAATAGGTATGTGAAGCACTACATCTTGATAGCCGAAGAGGCGGGGCAAAAGGTACTGCTGAGCTATCCCAATATTTTTTTGTACTCCTCGACCCTCTCCTCTATCAAGACGTCGGACCGCTATGCCAGCATCATCGCGATGTTCTTTAGCTTCCTTTCGACAGAGGAAAAATTTGCCGGCAGAAGCGCAAGCACGTATCACATTCTGGCAGATAACAGAGATATCAAGCGTTGGCAGGAAAGTAGGCAAGCTGAGCGCGTGAAGAGACAAAGCGCTAGGCCATCGTCGGAAACTATTTTCGAAGATGCCAAGGTATTGCTTATATTTTTCCAATGGCTAAACGCCAGTGGTCACCTTACGAACGTCAAAATAGACCTAAAGACGTGGATTCCGGACTTCAAAAACGAGCAAATGCTGAGCTACATCAGAGCAAAAGCGAAAGTCAGTATCAGTGCTAAAAACATCACGGTGCTAGACAAGGAAAGTCGTCAAAAGAAATCCAATTCGCTCATCACCAATGATGAGATCAAGATATTGCTCAAAAGCTATACCGATCCGGTTTACAAGGCCATGTTCAGTCTCGGGTTGGGCAGCGCTATGCGGCCGATGGATCTTTGCAAATTTCCTTACATCGGAGCAGGTAAGAACGAGCACATTTTGAGCTATTCCGAGATGACCAAGGGCGAGAGTACCGTTGAGTACACCGTCCACGAGAGTAAGGGTAAAAAAACGAGGACCATTACCCTCAACATGAAGGATCTTGAGGTTCTGGAGAACGCATATATCAAGCCTTTCTATGCGGAGCGAGCACGCAAATACAAGGAGAAGTATGGGAAGCGCTGCCCCCCGTCGATCCTGTTTTTAAACGAGAAGGGCGACCCTGTTACGCCTGCAAAGATCTCGAACCGGACGACCGATGCCAAGAAAAAAGCGATACGAGAAAACCCGAGTTTTCGTGAAAAAATTGTGTTTTATGAGACCCGGCATTGGTGGCCGACACAGTATCTGATTCGTACATTTGGCAAGGACATCATGACTGAGGCGGCTGACGTGCTGAATTTGGCAGCGGGTGAAGTGCTGAAAAATCAGATGGGTCACGAAGATATAAGCACTACTTTTAAGTACTACGTTGATATGGCACGCATGCTGATTCATCGAAGCAGGGGTGGCGTGAATGAGCTGGTGACGGCTCCCGATGAAAGCGTCGCCGATTTTCTTGAAAAGACTAACGGGATAAAGATTTTGTAGTGCTTCAGACGTGTTAGCCAAGAGCGAGCGCCGAAGCCGCGGCATGCCGCGAAGCTGTCCATGAGTGAGGGTCGAGGGAAGTGGGTTGGGGTTGGGGTTGGGGTTGGGGTTGGGGTTGGGGTTGGGGTTGGGGTTGGGGTTGGGGTTGGGGTAAGGATGGGGTGTGCGACGCGCTGGGGCTGGAACAATCCCTGCGGGACGTACTCCAACATGCTCATTCCTGCGATAAAAATCCTCCCTATGAAAGTCGCCTCGCTTGCCTTTCTCTACCTCACTGCCCTTGCCACTCAAGCTCATGCTTCCAGCTCCGATGCTTGGGCAGCCTACGACAAAGTTGCCTTGGAAAGCTGCATCAAATCCAGCGGTTTGAATGATGCCAAACCTGTCGGTACTTCAGCTCAATTTGATGATCGCGTTGGCTACACCGCTATCCTAATGCAAGGCCAGTATCCGCAGAAACATATGGTCACAGAGTGGGACTCCATTCGCACTTCCGGAAAGACTCAGTAAAAACTGGTAGGCCCGTGCGGTGACGCCGTAGATATCATCACGGAGCTAATTTGGAAGATAAAGAACGGAGTCGTCCCTTACCTGTACGCTCCAATATCGCGCCATGAGGTGAGAGAAAGCGCTGTCAAAATTGAACTGGTGGAAGATTTCGTGCGCAACTAAACCAGCGTTCCAGGCTCGTTTCGTGGTTGCCCGGTCCTATAAGCACCGAGGGGCTTTATGCAGAGCCTCACACCGTCAGCGCACTCAACGATATTCTAGGAAGATTTAGCCTCCAACGCAGTGCGCCTTCCCTTGGGCTCTTTCCTTCAATGAAGGGTAAAAACCGCATTCTGCGAATTCATCCAGGGGTGTCCTGGACGGCTGATGGGCACCTCAGGCTGAGGTAAATACTTCACATAGGGAGGTAATGCGGTGAAACCGATACATGCCCGATGATCAGCACTACGGCTCCGCATCGAGCATTTCCACTGAGCCCGAAAAGACGTAACCCTCGTTCCGCACAGTGATGCAGGTTGATTTGCGCGAGTTATCAACTAGATCGTGCACTTGGAAAATTGAATTAGGAATATCGGCGCTCGGGTATCAGCGCGCCCCAAAAGAGTAACCCACTCATAGCGCGGTCTCCTCAGCATAAGATTCGCTGATGGAGATTGAAGGTAGTCCTCAAAACTCATCGGTATAGAAGCCCCACGCGCTCACCAACTCATCTATTGCGAGCGAAATCCTCGACTCAGCCATCAGCTCCGCAGGCGTGTAACTCAACGCCACCGCGACCGCCATAGCAAACTCATTCAGATCTCCTGGCTCATAGGGCCAGATTTGAAGCTTCATCACTGACGCATCATGGGGATGGTATTCATCGATAATCTCCACCGCGTCCACCAGATCGAGATAATTTGCGAGCGATATAGCCCTGGTCTTTTGAGGGTAATCCGCAAGCATCGTGCGCGAATCCAAAAACGTATCGCCAGCTTCGACAAGTGCAGGATGGCTGAATGCGCGGACGTTCATCGACATCAGTCTTGGCGACGATACGAGACTCCGCACATGTCTCAAATCGACTGGGCCTTGGTTGAACTCCCATTCCAATACTCGGCGCAAATGATCCTGGAGGTTTGGGTGATTAGCCATCACCACACTCGTAGCGTTTATCAATTTCATGAGGTCAGACACCAACGCCATGCTCAAGCCGTTTTAGGAGTAGGTAAATCGCCTGGCACCCCTCTTCCGTCGCCAGCATTTCGCAGGGTCGCCGACCTGCGAAGGCAATGCGTTCTTCTTGTACCCAAAGCACTGCGCCTGCTCCGAAAAACGACAAAATCAAGTCTACGGCTTCTACGTAGCTGGCGATGTAGTTTTCGTCATTCTTAAGGTTTTCAACCCGATCTATCTGCTCCGGCCCGGAATGTTGGCCACACCGAGCCTGGAGCCAACCCTCAACACTTATCAGCCCACCTGGCATCCCGCACATCTCACAAACACTACCTGATACCAACTCCGCGATATCGAAAGCGGCACCGATGCTCTCGTCACCTCCGCTATGGTAGATCCTGAGCTGACCGAACTTCTCTTTCGCCTGCGTGACCTTCACGTCGAGCGCGCTCACCTTGGCACGTTGCTGAACCAGCCACAGAGTCGCTTCGATGACATCAGCCCAACCGTCATTGCATTCAAAACCGAAGGTTGCCTCTCCGGAGAAGTCTTTCGGAAAGAGCAGAGTGCGGTACTGAGCTGCAAGAAGCCTTTCGATGAAATTATTCATCACCCATAGCCCTTTTTGACCACAAAGTCTCGCGGGTCTGACCGAGTAATGTTGATGGATAAACCTGTCCGTCCATCAGCTCATAGCAGACCCGCTCGTCCACTGTTTGAATCTCCCGAACTGGCTCCATCAACCAGTTACCTTTTTGGTTCAACCACGGTGGCGATACGAGCTGAACCTCGTGAATAAACTGCTCTGGTGTGTCTCTTGAGGCTAAATCAAGGAGGAACTGCACTTTCGAAATCATGAACTGTTGCTGGGAAGAGCCCGCCTGGCCCACCGTTGCGTATGTGACAAAAAACCACTCGTCGTTCGAAGTTTGCGAGATATACGCCCAGCGACGTGCCCCTTCCTCCAACACGAAAAAAGGATGTCGTACACGCGCTTGCTCATGGGTTTCGAACATATTAATTCTCCAGATAACTTTTTTGCTTAAGGCGACTCACCTTCACTGCCCCCCTCTAACAACTCACAGCACAACCGGCGCCTTAGCATCGTCTTTAGCCCAAGACCATGAGTTGCCTCCCTATGAGATTTTCAGATGACAGCTACGTGAGTGCTTCTGAACCGTTGGTTTCCTACAGGCGACAAAGCTACCAAAACGGTAGTATTTCAGCTAGCAGCAAATCGCACCTTGCCGCTATGGCTTCCACAGGCAGATGCATGAATCGATACGAGCTTGGTGGGCGATGTTTGGCCCTAGAGCTAATTGAACGAGCCGCAGCCGAGCTAGGTGCCCGCCGCTTTACGCCAACCGCCATGACGAAGCAGAGCTGCTTGAGCGCTGCGTTCGGATTAGCGATTTTGGAAAAGCGCGTTTGATGGCCATCTCAACAAACTGGAGTAGACCTGGCTCGATTGCGCCTCGAAGAGATCCAGCGGGGTCGTTCAAGGCCACGTAACCTAAGCGTTGATCCAGTTCAGGGACCGGTCGCAGGCTTGCTCAAAAGAAAAGGCTGCGGACGGCTGTAACGCGTTTCAGGCGGCACCACCGGTTCGAATGCGGCTTAGAGCGAGAGACAGCAATGCCATCCACTTACAAAGGTACTGTCGCGGCTGCTGATACAAACGCGAATTGAAAGCCATGCGAGAAAGAAATATTAAACAGATTCGATCGAAACCAGTTCGAAGTACTTAAACTTGCGTTTCTTCGCTTCTGTCTTCGCTTCCTGCTCCGCAATGAGCCTACTCAGCGTGTTTGCCTCATAAACAAGCGTCTCGGCTTTCCCCTCAAACTGCGACGTAACGCGGAGCGTCACCCTCAATTTGGGTGAACGCGAAGTCGGTGCACGTCGGGCTTTTGATACGTGCTGCTGATCTGACGTAACCCGCAGATCCTCAGCCGCTGGGGCTATCTCATTATTCTGCGTGCCGAAAAGTGCTTCGCGCATTTCGTCTTCGCTCAGATTCTCTTTCATGCACGTGTCTCGTATGATCTTGCTGGTTGATCAGTATTGAATGGCTAACGACTCCGCATCGAACGTAGCGCTTCAGGAGCCACAACCCGATCGATCGGTTTTATTCGGCGCATTCTAACTGAATCGCTGTGGTGGATTGATGGTGAGCTTTGAGCCACAAGGCAAATAGGCGCTAGAAGTAATTCTATTTCTATGGCTTTGTTCACCAGTACGGTGCCCGAGTGGACCGCTCATTTCAGCATCATGGATGAAAAAAATGGCCCTATTCTCTCAAGACCAACTCGAAGCGATCGCTAATGCCTTGGGCGATACAGAAACGGGCCTCACTGGGCCTGAAATAGAGCTTTTCATTGCTTCGGCCAAAATGAGCGACCCTGGCAAAATTACAAAACGCATCAGGATTTATAACGCGTTCGTGGAAAGCCAAAATGCAAAGCGTAACCGCACTCACGTGTTGGAGTTTATACGCCTCGCCATGAAACCAGCCCGATATAGTCGATCGCCTGAGCGCTTCGAGCCGATGCGCGCACTCGTAAATCAAGCGCTTGCATTTGCTTCACTTATGGTAGATCAAGCGGGAAATCTTATATCAGCAGAGGCGGTGCAGACACTGCCTGAGGCCCAGCGCAGGGCGCGCGATCTGCGTGCGGACCTTGAAAGCCGAGGGGTCCATCCCGACGTTCTCAGGTTTTGTCGCTCGGAACTGTTAGCGGACAACTACTTCCATGCCGTTCAGGAAGCAGTGAAGAGCGTCGCAGCAAAGATGAGAGAACGTACAGGGCTGACCGATGACGGAGCACCGCTGGTAGATCGGGTGCTAGCGGGGGATCCGCCACTTCTCGCAATCAATCCGCGCTCGACAATCAGTGAAAAAAGCGAGCAGAGCGGCTTTGCAAATTTGGTTCGCGGCACTTTTGGGATGTTTCGAAACCCCACTGCCCATGAGGCTCGAATACATTGGAATATGACGAAAAATGACGCAGAGGATTTGCTTACAATCGTTTCGCTAATCCATCGACGTCTGGATAAAGCCTATATGCCGCCGAGGCTCTGAAAGGGCCATGCACACGGATGAGTTCCAAATTCGCGCTCCACTGAGGAAAGACATAACCCTACCCTTCACTCAGCTTGGTCCCTGCTCCCTCTCGGCCTTGACTGGCTGCGTTCGGCCAGAAGCGGACACATGCTCGCGGCCCCCTAAGCCTTCACGCTCTCACTTCACGACATTCCTGACGGGATCTAGTGCTTCTCTTGGCCAATCTCAGTTTCGGGTTCATGGGGGTGAAAATAGTAGACTCCCTTAGCTTGAAGCTCGCTGCCGACATAACTTGGAATAGCTAAGCCCTTCAAAATGAAATCAGGAGCATCACCTTCTACAGTGTGGCTATGCAGCTCATTATTATGATGCCGTATCGTTTTCGCAAACTCTATGAAAGTCTCATCAGGCTTAAGCGATTTTGGATTTTCACACAAAATACAGAATGCTTCACTTAGTCGCCAATGCCCGCTCAACCTATCCTTTGATTTCGGGTTTTTATGGCGATGATACAGATTGGTCAATAGCACGAGATCTACTCTGTCGTAGGCAGATGTATCTGAGTAAGATTTGAGTGTGAACAACCCTTGGGCTCCATACAAATAAGAGTACCACTTCTGCATATCCATAGCATCATCGCACCCCACAATGAGAATATTCAGCTCACTTTTAGGAGTCATGGGAGCAAATTTTTCATGTGCAGAGATAAGAAAGCTTTTAAGGTTATTATCCATGTGCCTTTGGCGGGACAGAGTATGACCGCCGCTGGAGAACATGTCCTCTAGGTCTGCTACGATACTATCATAATCGCCCAGACGACCTAGCGAGCCAATTTTGAAACCATCACTATCATCAACCGCGTGTTTTTTAGAAAAGTCGGCGCACTTCACCTCTATATTGTATTTGAACTCCCCAACTCGGACCGAACAGTCTACATCCTTGGGCGGATTCACCTTTTCCTCATACACAAATCCATTCGGGAAAAACCTAGCAAAGTGCGCACACACAGTCACCTCTACTGCCGCCTGTATGTATGCCTGCTCACTAACATTATCGGACTTCAAACCAAGCTTGTTGAAACATAGACTTTCTCTCTCTGCAACACTTAGATAGGGAGCCAGATCATTGATAGCTTCCACCAGCCCGCGCGCATATTCTTTCGTAGATACAAATTTATTGCTCAGATCGAACTGCAAAATCGTTTCTTTAGAACTCATAACCGCCCTCGCCCTATGGCCATAAAGTTGATTTAATATAGCTTAACTTATTTTGCTCGTCGTGCCAGCCTGCGGGTAACGATAGTCAGAGTCGCTGCCGCAAAAGCAGGTAGCTTGTTTTAGCCGACTAGTTATGCCCATATAGACAGCACTCGAAAATTAATGCGAATCATCCGATGATCACAGACATTCCGACCAGTGACGAATTCTCCTCAGCAGCTTACGCCCAGTTCGACTTTGCCTGGGATATCGTCATTTCATTCTTGACCACGCTGGACGAGGCAGGCCAATACGCAGAGGTCGACAACGATGACAAGGCCCAATTCTGGGAAGCCGCCCGCCAAAGAATCCTGACCTCACTCATAATTGCGCAACAAGGCATTGAACTCGCCATCAAAGGCAAGCTCGTTAACGTCAGTCCTTTTCTGCTGATTGCAGGATCCCCGTCGGACTGGCCCAAGGACAAGACAGGTACAGGGATTGCGTACTCAGAATTTCGGACCATTGACGCGCAGGACCTCATTAAGGTCTACAACACCGTACATGACAAACCGTTCGACCAAAAATTTGCAGATCTATTCGAGCAGGTGCGCAGGCTTAGAAATCAAGCTATGCACTCCGTCAATGCTGGCCTCAAAATATCGGCCAAAGAAGTCATCATGATTATCCTCGAAGCGCATGAGCATCTTTTTCCCGATCAAAGCTGGGTCTTGGCCCGCAAAGAGTTCTTGTTCAACGCGCCTGCGGCGCAGGTGTACTTCGGCAACGACTTCATTGACGGCATGTTGGTTCGCGAGTTTTGCACCGTGTTCGACCTATTAACGAAAACCGAGGGGGAACGCTTCTTCAATGTCACTGCGGAAGTTCGAAAGTACATTTGCCCGGAGTGCAAACGCCACGCAGAAGAGATTAATGGCCCTATACCTCGCTACGCCGTGCTGGACCCGAACAAACCTACTTCTACCATCATCAGGTGCTTCGTCTGTAACGAAGGGCATCTAGTGAGTCGAACCCCATGCATTCACCCTGGATGCCGGGGCAACGTCATAAGCGAAGAATACGATAGGTGCTGCACCTGCGGTGAAGGTCAGTAGTATCCCGGGCTGATGTGATGATCGCAGCGGCTCGGCTGGATTGCCTGCGAGCCTAGCGCATACGGGCAACGAAGCTCTACATATCCTGTCCTGCCGTGATCAGCGCGTCGCCCAGCTAATGGAAGCCCCCAAATGGTCGGGTAATAGCGCCAGCGCGAATCGAGCAGTTCTGCCTCCGGAATACTTCCGGCTGCTCATGGGAGGGCGAACGCTCTGAGCGCCGCGATCCGATCTGCCAAATCGGCTTCAAGCTGCCGAACTCCTTGCTCATTTCCCAAATAACGTATGTGCCGCAGATGGGCGATATCGAAAGGAATGTCGATTGGGTTCTGAGTGATGATTATCACTTCTTTCCCCAACGCGTGAGCTATTCCCATTTCATAAAAAACGTTCGCGTTTTTACCGGTGCAGTCACACACGACAATTGCTGCTTGGTCTATTAGAGCGACGACGTCTTGGATTATCGCGGGGTGATCCCAGCGGTTATCTGCTCGACCGCTCTCCATCCCATTTGATGTAGCTGCGCGTTGAATCGCGCCCCATACCGCATCGAAGCCGGCGAAAGGCATCATTGCAGACAAAAGATTAGGGCGTACTCGTTGAGGCGAGTCCAACTGGAAGACAACAGGTAGACGGACTGGCTCGCGCCATTCAGCCAACAATACTTTGAACAAATTAGCGTCTTTTATTGCCCAGTGACTATGTGCGAATGGGCCGAACCCTCTTCGCGGAATGTGAATTCCTAACGCTGGAGCGAGTGCGATCAGATCCATTTGGGGGATTGGCGGAATGTCAGGGTCGTATCGGTATTCGACTACTACACTGCCCCCCTGGATGCGGGTGCTAATGATTTCTCCAACACGTGCAACCTGCCCCGTACCATCTCCGTAGGTTTCAGGGGCAAATATGGCTGGTAACGTTCGCATCAAATCAAAATTGGGAAGCCCCCCGACCTTCCACTGAAGCTCCTGCGTCTGATCGATATAAACACGCCCTAGCGCAACATCATCACGACGCCCGCTCCAACCTCCTGCCGCGACCAAAAAATTGAACATGAATCCATTCCTGTGTGGGGACACTCAAGGCATTTAAATGTGAAGGCGGCGTGCAATGCAAACGAAAGCTGAATGCCTACAGCACGACTCCAAAATGACCACACCGTTTTCCCAGAGCAGCGAGCCACGACTGGCTGGGAGATTCAGAGTATAGCGCTGCAAGCTACTCCGGCCCCGGTGGAGACAGATTGCGACGTGTTGCAGGCATGACGTTAGCCAGCCCGCGGTAACGGCCTGCGATGGAGGTCAAAATCATCATGAATGCCTGTTTGATCTGTGGCACATGCTGCGATGCAAAAAGCTCCTTGGGCTAAACTGAACCTGAATATTACGGATGTGCAATGGCGTCGCGAAAACAGCATCACTCTCAGACCAAAGGAATATCTGTCCACTTTGACCTTGAAATCTCTAAACCCAAAAATCCCCGAAATGCTTCGCACACAGTCAAGTTCGACCTCATGACGCTCTTAGGTGAAACGCCTGAGCAAAGCATCGACTTCAATTGGGAAAATATGCCGCCTGTTGGCAAAGAGTTTCGTTGACCTGCTACCGCCGCGGCCGTCCATCATCGGCGCCTGCATACATACGAGTATTTTCGTTGCCCCATCGAAATCGGTAAAAAGCTTCCCGCATTTGCTGGCACATCAGATAAACCGTCCGAACTCAGGCTCTACCTAACTATCCTCGGCAGTCAGGCCCTCCTGCAAAATTTGGAAAACGCCCCACCCACGAACCGCCCCTTGGCTGAATTCCAGTGCAGCTGGCTTTAGCAAGTTTCGAGAAAAGCCACTACGCTCGGTCACTGCCCCCCCTCTAAGCTTTCACCGCTAATCGCAAATCAATGCCAGAAAAGCAGGAAACTTTGTGGTGGCCAAAACATGGCATTATGGGAGGTATATTCTGCCTTTGACGAACGAATTCAATGACAAATCCACGCTGGTACTTGCCTCTGAGCGAAACCCTGAGCAGCGCATTTTCTCGCGGCGTCCGCCCGGATTTCTCGCTTCTATCGAAGTATGAAATCGCAGCAATACTTTTTTTGCAGCAGCTCACGAATGCTCCGATTCGTGCCCCACTTGAGATGGAACGGTCGTTCGTCAGCGCATTGGCTCGTGACGATGAAGTCCTAAAATCAGCGTTGGCCAGCCATTACGATCAAAGCGCTTTCGCTGCTGGCCTCTTCCTCGCTCCGACATTAGAAATCGGGCTGATGAGCCAGGAAGCGGTTTCAGATCGGAAGTATTTACGCCCTGACGGCTCATGGGATTTCGACTACGGAAAACGGCAAAACATTGTCGTGGGAGCGTTGAGCCATGAGCATGTGCGTCCTAACGGCAAAATCATAAAGGTGAGCGATCACCAGCTTCGGATGATCCATACTATCCGAGCTAACCAAGAAGACTCGATCGAAGCGCAGGCTCATGCTGGAACAGGAAAAACATTCGTCATCGGAGAGATATTGGAACTGATGCCGGAACGTCGATTTATGCTTCTCGCCGACACAAGACCAAAGCTTCAGCCCATTCAAAAGAGATTTGCCAAAGAACAAATAAAGACAAACACCTTTAAAGACCTGGCAGTCGAATTGTTGGCTCGGGGAAATGTAGACCTCCAGAACAGATTGGTAGCGGCGTCAAGAATCCAGACCCCTTACTCGATGCTTGCCGAACAGGTAGGACTTGGCTCGATCGGTAAGCGCAATGCTCCCCAAGTAGTAGCTCTGTGCTGGGCGATGCTCACAAAATTTTGCTCGTCCTCCGATCCTTACATTACAAAAAAACATATCCCCCATAACCAAATCCAGTGGCTGTCGCTGATTGAGCAGGAGGCCGTTGCAGCGGCGGCAGCCAAGCTTTGGATGAGAATGACCTGCCTTGAGATGGAATCTGACCTTCTTCCAGTTCGTGGTTATCACCGGGTCAAGCAGATAGCACTCGCAGGACTAACAATTCCTGAATACGCAGATACGATCCTTGTCGATGAGGCCCAAGATCTAACCGGTCCGGTGGTTCAGTTGCTTGATGAATCGGGACACACGGTCATTTCATTAGGCGACAGATTTCAAAACTTAGGCGGGTACCACGCTCCTCACAAAGCCACCATTCGTCACAACGATATGGCCATTTCGCTACGCGCCGGACCTGCGCTTGCAGATTTTGTAAATCCGCTAATAGCTGCGTTTCCTGAAGCGAGTGCGTTTCCATTCATTGCTGACAAGTCGAAAGAAACGGTAATCGTAGAGTATCCAGCGGACTCATTCCCTCCTGAACCCACAGTAATCTTGGTCGCTGACGAGTGGGGGCAATTTGACTGGTTGATTCGTAACCGCGAAATGCGAGAGGGGGCTGCGCTCGTCGACTGGACTAAAAACTTCGAATCGTTCTTAGATGGATGTCTTCGGCTGTTTCAAAATGATCAGCGTGCTGAGCATAAAGCGATTTCCCAATTCCGATCCTGGGAAGATCTGCGCAAAGTAATGAGCTGGAGCGATTCTTTCAACAGAGTTGAGCACTGGCTGGAAACGATTGGAGTCAAATATGGAGTGAAGGAGCTTTACCAACATGCTCCGCTTGGCGAGCTTAGCAACGATCTTCCTTCGCGTACGTTGTTGACTACAGTATTTACAGCGAAAAATTTTGAGTTCAAACGGATGGCAATCTCAGAAGACCTTTACTATTTTTCAGATTTACGTGGAAAAACGGCACTGTCGAAGCAGCTCGCACTCTTATACACAGCCATCACGCGGGCATCGGGGAAAATCTATTTTCCAGATACGCATAGAGATCGGCTTTCATTGATACTAAATTTTGATAAGAGTAGCTCGAAACGTATATGCAATGAGTAATCGGTGAACACGGCTATTGAAGCCAATGCCTTCCAGGTGTAATCGCCAAAACTAATACACCAATAGAAAATAGCAAAACAAAAACTTTACTTAATCATAAACCCCATATTGCTGATACCAGCTAAAAATATACAAGATAAGCAGAAAGGAAATATTGAATCATCAGCAAGCCTCTGATAAACTAACAAGTAGTTTCTTGAGTTTTATTGAGCCTGCAAAGCGAGAATATCCATTTGAAAAAGATTATTCACATACCTACCATTAAGGACGACGGTCCAGGATATGAGAAAATTCTAGGTATTGCTCGGGAAGTATTCGATGATCCATATCACCACTTTGACTTCGACTTCAGTCGATGCGCAATGATTGATCACAATGCTGTTGTCGTGCTCGGCGCCTTGGCTCGATATGTTGATTATCATAATACACAAATGAAACTCAGCAAATCGATGCTGCTCTTTTCAAGATCCCTAACTAATGTTAGATCGGCTCCTAACGTTGCGGGCGTAATGTTTCTTGTTGAAACTATGAACTCAGCTATTCGGGAGCGACTGATAGGCAACAACTTCCTTTCACACTTTAGCAGCGGTTCTCTTGAAGGTTATCCTACAGGTGGATATCTGGGCTATAGAGAGCACAATTATTTGCAAGACGCAGACAAGATCGCGGATCACCTCCAGAACGAATGGCTTTCTGCTTCAAAGTTAAGACTTAGCGACAAACTTAAGCCCGCCATTACCAGTCGAATTCTAGAAGTCTTTAGTAATGCGTATGGTCACGGCGTATCAATCCAAGACATTAAGACCATGGGCGTTTATAGCTGCGGCCAATTTAACAACAAAGATAAAACACTTAACATCAGCGTGCTCGATTTCGGCCCGGGAATAATTACCAATGTAAAAAGAGTTCGTGGCGACATGTCAAATATCGATGCGATGCATTGGGCGCTAGTTAAAGGAAACTCCACAAGAACGGATAGCCAGCTATCAAATATCCCGCGAGGACTTGGACTAGATTTACTTCACAATTTCGTTCACGTGAATGGCGGCGAACTGCGCATTCATAGCAACGACGTAAAAGTAATCTCAAATAAAACCTCGGGACTGATCGTTGAAAAATGTGCCGGAGATCTACGAGGCACAATGGTTAGCATCAAAATAAACTGCGATGATCGATACTACCGATTCACTTCGGAAGCCGAACCTACGCAGCAACAGTATTTTTAGGAGTTATCATGGAAAAAATCAAAGTTTTTGAACTTACTGGCAGAAATGCCATATCAATGCAAAATGGCGAAAAGCTTTATAACGCGCTGCACAGTAAATTGATGGCCGGGCAGAAAATAGAGATCAACTTTGAAAAAGTTAATCTTTTCGCATCGCCGTTTTTCAATGCTTCTATTGGACTACTGTTAAAAGATATTGAAGTCGAAAATCTGCAAAAACAGCTTTCAGTGACTGATTTGAGCGACGTAGGAAGAGACTTATTAAACCACGTCATTTCTAATGCGATTACATTCTATAAAAACAGCGAGAATGTTTCCAAGGCGATTGATCAAACAGAGGCGAATAACAACGATGAGTAAAATAATAAACATCCAAAGTTCTCGCCCTGTCCACACCGACAAATACTTCGTCGATACGAATGTATGGTTTTGGTTCACATACTGCGCCTCCAAAGAAATCAATACTTCGTCAAAGCCTAGACGCTATCAGATTGAAAAGTATCCTGCTTTTATTGAAAAAGCTTTGGACGCTGGTGCTAAATTGTTTCACTGCCCTTTGGTTTTCTCGGAACTTGCTAACGTTATAGAACGCACTGAATATGACATATTCACTAGCGACAAAAAAAACGCGGGCGTCACAAGAAAAGGCTTTCGCAAATTGGAAGATGAAAGAAAGAAAGTTATTCAGGAAATAAAAATTGCTTGGTCCTCCGTCAATTCAGTCTCCACATGCCTCAACATTAACCTAAATCAACAAACAGTTACCCCCGCAATTACACACCTTGAATCTGCGCCGCTTGATGCTTACGACGCATTTTATCTACAAGTTATGAGTTCTGAAGGCATCACCCAACTTATATCGGATGATAGAGACTTTACTGTAGCGGGGGTTGATGAGCTTTATACTGCAAGTCGCTAAGACCTTTCTTATTCTCATACGCCTTAAAAATTGTCGATCTCATGTAGTTTGGCTAACGGATCGACAAAGGATGCCCTGAGCATGGCCCTCACGAGCCGTAGTCTTTCAATCATAGTCAAGGAAAGGCCGCCACACAGACGCTGATCTTGGCAAGTGGAGAAGAGTGAGGACGTAGTCGTACTGATCGGAAGACACCTTCATTTCCCGGACAGACGTTCCAACTTCTGCGTGAGGAAACCAAATCTTCGCGGGTAACTCGATACCTCGGCGCTCGTGTTTCACTCCCGGGGCGACCGCAAGAGCACCCGCCGGCACCTCAACCAATTGTTTCCGCGTCTTAAAAAAAGCGCCTGCACGCGCTGCTTGGCGGCTCGAAAACGACCACTGCATGTAACCGTCACGGGATAACACAAGGACTGCATTCTCCTCGGTGTATTGAATCCATTTCAATACGGCAGCCGTCAACGACACGCCGTATCGATCCGCACAATGTCCAAGTAATTCGAGGTCGACCACCGTTGTGACCTGCGCGCGAAAATCGTCCAAGGGCATCAGCAGATAGGATGAGAACAGATCAGCCTGCGCCTCGATCGTTTTTTCCTCCCAATCGAGCATGTCATCACCACTGCACTGAAATGCTTCCCGCATCTGTCGATGCAGAATGTAGTGGCCTAACTCATGAGCTTGGGTAAAACGAATGCGACCAGGGGATGACATTGCGCTGTTGAATAGAAGCATCCATTTCTTCCGACCATCATCTGGAAACAAGGCGCCATCGAAGCTTTTGATATCAACTGGCGTGACCTCAGATATGGGGTCGGACCAGCCAAAAATGTTGGCAGCCTCCAATGCGAGCAAAGGCACATCGACGGGGAACCTGCCCCCGCCATGCGCTTTACCGAATGCCTCTGAGATTTTAGATAGCCGGTTAGCAGCTTTCTGAGGTGTCCATACCTGCTCGTCGCTCATCAAGATCCCTTTTTGAAGGTTTCCAAAATCTTTCGAAGCTGCTCTTTCGCATCCGGCTCAAGGTTTTTGTACCCGCGAAAGAATGCATCGTCTAAATGCCGTTCCTGTGGTGCACGGACATCCTCTTCAAAAAAATACGGTGTCGCTACGCCTAAAACGTCTGCTAGGGCCGTTAGCTTTTCCGCGGAGGGCCGCTGAGATTCACGGTTTTCCAATTCCCAGAGATAGCTTTTGCTCAGACCTGCCATGTCCGCCAGCTTCTCTAAGGTCAGCCCGCGTTGCTTGCGCAAATCGCGAAGCTTTTCGCCGAGACGGGTTGTCACGATCGCGCCTCCCTTTTGATGGTGATCGGTAAAAATAGTACCACTATTCCGAACAAAGCGTTTGACAAGAGCGATAGAAGGAGTAGGTTTACAAAAAGTTCACGGTACCGAACTTTTTGTCTGGCTAGCCGATAACCCGCAGTTTAGGTGTAGTCGTCCTGCCTTCAACTGATCTATTTCCCACTGGGGGCAGGTATGTCCAGAGAACACGTTGATCACCGAGACCTCGTTCGATTTGCCGAAGAAAAGGTGAACCTTCCCAAGGACAAGGCTAGCGCATATCGAGAGCAGGCTGGACGTTTGCAGGACAAACTGGAAGGCTACCTTTCCGATCACCCTGACTTTTCATTGAAACGGATGATGGTCTCGGGGAGCTTGGCGAAAGGCACCGCGCTGCGATCCCTGAATGACATCGATGTCGCTGTCTATGTGAGTGGCTCGGATGCCCCGCACGACACCAAGGCGCTGCTCGACTACCTCGCGGAAAAGCTGCGTAAGGCTTTTCCGAACTTCACCCCTGATCAAGTGGTACCACAAACCTATTCCGTAACTGTTTCCTTTCGCGGTTCGGGCCTGGACGTCGACATCGTTCCTGTCTTGTATTCGGGCCTGCCTGAATGGCGTGGCAACCTGATCAGCCAAGATGACGGCTCCTTTCTGGAAACCAGCATCCCTCTGCACCTGGCCTTCGCAAAAAAGCGTAAACAGGCACAGCCGACTCATTACGCGCAAATCGTAAGGCTTGTGAAATTCTGGGCCCGGCTGATGAAACAGGAGCGCGACGGATTTCGCTTCAAGTCGTTCATGATCGAAATGATCTTGGCAAAACTCAGCGACCAAGGCGTCGACTTTTCCGATTACCCCGAAGCCCTACAGGCTTTCTTTACGTACATCGCTCGCTCGGAGCTTCGGGAAAAGATCTTCTTCGAAGATAACTACTCGGCCTCAAAGGTCGGTGTATTCACAGATCCCGTGCAAATCATCGATCCAGTAAACCCCGACAACAACGTAGCCTGCCTCTACACAAAGCAAAATGTCGACGCGATCATCGACGCAGCTCTGGATGCAGGTGACGCGATCGATGCAGCTCTTTATGCGCCGACAAAGCAACTAACTGTCGGTTACTGGCAACAGGTCTTTGGGTCTTCCTTCCAAGTGTGAGGTAGCAATATGTCGTCTTACAGCTATACGGTCGCGGAGACCCAAACCTTTACTCTCACCCATGCCAAGCATATGGCCGCAAAGGTCGCTGCCGATCTGATGCGCCTCCAGCGTCTTTATGGGACACCGACCACTCAACGAATTCTTGATTTCGAACAGGAGGTAACCCAGCTGTTGAAAGCGGGTTTTCTCGGATCGGTGATCTACGGATTCAAGCGTGGTGAAAACTGGATCGAACCCACACTCAACTATTCAGCGTCCGAGCTTTCGGGCACAGGGACGGACGACTCCCCTGGTCGAATTCGCCCAGGGGCGGATATCTCTGGTGCCACTTTTTACAGTTACCTGACTTATAGCGCGGCTTGGGAACGCGCTACGCAAAGCGAAAAAGACGCCTTTGAAAGGGAGCGACCATTTTCTCGTGGTACTGCTTCAGCACCTGGTGTTAGCGGCTACCTCGTCGACGACCGCTCATATTCCTCCGGTGGCCGTGCCCTCAATCGCTCGACAGTAAGGAGTTTCTAATGAGTACTAAACCTACGCTTGATGAACTGTTCGAAAACCGAGTGAACTACCCCGATTTCGAGCCGCAAGCACGCTTGGCGAGGCTTGTAGGTCTGGATGAACAGAAGCTGCGCCTGACGAAAGTCCTTGGCTTACTGGTCAACTCCACGGGACTCACCGAGTGGGCGAACAACTTTCACCCTAATTCCGTAGCCGTGTTGGAAACCGTACTACGACGCCCGCCCCTCGTTGTCCTGGCCGGCGACGTGGGCTCAGGCAAGTCTGAGCTTGGGGAAACGATTGGTGATGCGGTCGCACGTCAAGAAAAAATCGGCATCACGCTTTTTCCACTGAGTCTCTCCACACGCGGACAAGGGCGAGTCGGCGAGATGACTCAGCTTATTTCAGCAGCTTTCGACTACACCATCGAAGAAGCGCAAAAGCTCAAATCCAAGGAAGGACGCTCCCGTGGAGCTGTCATCCTGCTTGTGGATGAAGCAGACGCGTTAGCTCAATCCCGCGAAAACGCTCAGATGCACCACGAAGATCGCGCAGGTGTGAATGCTTTCATCCGGGGCATCGACAGGATCGCAAACGCTCAGCTTCCAGCGGCGGTAATCATGTGCACCAACCGCCTAAACTCCCTTGATCCGGCTGTACGTCGCCGCGCAGCTGAGGTGCTTACTTTCGATCGTCCAAATGACGAGCAGCGTCGATACATTCTGACAAGGCAGCTTGGTACGCTTGGCATCCCGGCATCAATCATCGAAGCCATGGTGAAGTTCACGGGTCCTAAAGATGGCAACGCTCCCGGCTTCACATTCTCGGACCTGACCCAGCGTCTGATCCCATCGATAGTTTTGGATGCCTATCCGACGCAAGCTGTTGATCCAATACGTGCAGTGGAAATCGCACGAAAAATGGATCCGACACCTCCGTTTCAAGATCACCTCCGTTAGCTGCCAACAGCTTGCCGTTCCACTGAATGCATCGATAAGGAGTGAATTATGGCCACCAAAAAAGATCGCATTGCCGATACAGCCTGGATGAAAGAGTCCTTCGTAGACGTTCAGGCGGAATTAGCAATCAAACTGAAGCGGGCGGCACAATCCATTTCACACGCTGGGACCCATGGCGCAGTCAACGAAGATCATTGGATCGATATTTTCCGGTCTTACCTACCCAACCGTTATGCGGTGGCTACAGGCTTAGTGATCGACAGCCTAGGAAATCGCAGTGATCAGATCGACATTGTGATTTTTGACCGCCACTTCACTCCTACGCTGCTTGACCAACAGAACCATCGATACATCCCAGTCGAAGCGGTGTATGCCGTATTCGAATCGAAGCCACATTTCGATAAAAGCTATATCGAGTATGCCGGTGATAAAGCCGCCTCGGTGCGAAAGCTGCACCGAACATCTGTTCCCATCGCGCATGCTGGGGGGACCTTTGCGCCGAAGCCGCTATTTCCAATCATCGCAGGCATCGTTGCCGCGAAATCGAGTTGGGCGGATGGGCTAGGAGAGCATTTTCTAAAGAATCTTCCGATCGAAGATATGGAGAGGTTGGATTGTGGATGCGCCCTTGATGACGGTGCGTTCGACAGTTTCGATGACAGTTTAAAAGTCGTCGGCTCTGAAGGGGCACTCATCTATTTCTTATTCCGCCTCCTCGCTCGACTCCAATCCTTGGGAACAGTCCCAGCAATCGATTGGGCCGCCTATGCTTCAGTGATCAATAAATAACCATCGATCATAACGCGAAGCTTCGGCAGTAATTTTGGAGGAGAGCCCTGGCAGCTAAAAATCCTGGGCTAAGGCCGACCCCTTAATCAAGCGTTATATTGCAGAAAAAGGTAAGTGCACGTGACCAACTCAATGAATGCTGAGATTGCCGAGCTTCTTTGGAAGTGCGACATTGGAGAGGAAGAACATGCAACGTATATAAGGCTTGTAGGAGAGTGTTTAGGCCCAATAAATAGAATAAGTGCGTTGTTTACTCGTCAATTCGGTAGCGATGTAAATTATGAGCTGAAAATTAAAACCCAAGATACGATTTCGCCAGATGCAGGGGCGATGTGGGGGCTGCACCTAATTACCTTTCAGGTTAAATTTATTGTCGAGCTTGTTAAGCACTATGAAAAGCTATATGGATTTAATTTTGAAAAAGTCCAAAGTGAGCAGCGTCACAGAAGGTTGATTCTCGCGGTTTGCTTGGCTTTTTGCCATGAGCTTGCTCATATTGTTAGAGGGCATGATTCGAATATCGTAAATGCAGAGGCACTTAATAATAGTGGCTCAAAAGCTGCGGAGGCGGATGCTGATTTTTTGGCAGGAATGCAGTTGCATAAATGGTTCACCGGCAATGCTATCGGCTCTGAACTTCAAAAGGACATTGGGCTAAATAATGGCGCTATTGGTTTGGCGGCATTATTTAAAGACGCAGGCTTTTGCACAGTGCTTCTTGCTTTCTTTCTCCACAATAAGCTGAACCCAGATAATGATGAATATCACTTGCCGAATGTTCGTGCGGCGATACTTTTATCGGGGATCTTGAGTGGGATCGTAAGCTCCTCTAAAAAATATACCCCTTATATAAATTTTTTGTTCGCGGGATACAAAGAGCATATTGAGTATTTAGAGCGTGGTGTGAGCGAGGGTTTTGACGCAGGTGAAGTTGAAAAATTCCTGCAACTTTGCCCCCTAGAATGGAAAGAACTGCTTGAAGAAACCGCAAAAGAAATGGATGGTCAAAGAAGCATGTCCGATAAAACTAGTGAAATTTGGAAAGCACTTTACGAAAGGGCTGTTAAAAATAACAATTAAATGCAATGGACGCTAAAAGTACCGCTGATTTTAGCGTTGGAGGCCGTTTGACATTGAAAGCCGTCAGGAGTGAGCGACCGCTTCTGGCCGATCTCTGCCGCTGCTGACCGGCACCTTTGGGTTGAAAGCAGACGGTCGCCCCAAGCCAGGTGCAGCCATTTTGACGCATGATGCCTAGGACCAAACCTATAATTTTGCCTGCTACATGAAAATCCACGCGCTTGAGGCATCTCGTCAAATCTTCAGCTTAAAGTGCATCAGCGGCCCATCTTTCAATCGATTCAGCACATGGGCAGTGACCTCCTCCATTTGACGGCGATCTTCTTCAATGTCTATTTCTGTTCCTTGGAACGCCTTCAGAGTAGAGCGTCCCAAGGCATCTTTGATCGATGCGCAATATGAAATGATTTTTTGTTCCCAATAGTCATCCCCGGCTTTCACATCGTCAAATTTTATTGACCTGCCTAATTTATCGAAAGCAAACACACCCCCACCTAGGAAAGTGCGGATGCGATTCGTGGGGTGATGATACTCCGCAGAACGCGCTGACATAGCTTTCAATAATGTTCCTAATAAGTAGGAAGCTCTAATGAGGCGCCTATACATGTCTTCTTCTGATTTAGGCTTCCTGTAGGTCGCAGGCAGGTGCCAAACCCAGACCCCAAACATGGTACCTGCATTGAAATCAGCGTCTGACTCTAACGCCCTTGCTTCATCATTGTTTTTCGGTATGTAGTCACAATGGCCGTGGATCGCGTGAGCTAATTCGTGAAAATACAGCAGAAGACAGGCATCCAGTGCCAGCCCCAGCGCCTCGAATCCCGCCTCATCAGGCTCCTGCACACCCGGGAATAAACAGTGAATTGAGTTCTCTCCTGGACGATACTGATTTGCCAAGCCGGCGGTGGTGCTGCCCTCTTCAAGAGCACATAATTCAATAGCGGTCGATAGGACCACAAGTAATGTTCCAGCAGCAATATCAATTCGGTACTGACCCTCACTGCCTCCAACCATAGCTTGAAAGGTATCATTGCCTCGAAATTCCCTGTCTATTGTCCAGCCCTGCTTGGCTAGCCTGTTCTCCCGCAACCCATCCATCAAAAATTCGATCTCTGAATCGAACTCCCTAAACATCTTTTCTGACAAGACTAGTCTGCCGTCAACCAGATCGTGCGTTTGGAAAATGGCGTTGAGGGTGTCGCCTTGCGGGTACGCGCGTAGGGAAATACCAGCAGACTGAGAAGATTGCCCATCTATTAGGTACATGTAGTTTTCAGCCCTATCCTATTAATTTATTGACGCAGACCGTTCCACCGAGTACCCACCTAGGCGGTAGAATTATCGCCTACCCAGCGCTATGTGCAGGTTCGGGTGATCACCCTGAACTGGTTTAGACGGCAATACACCGCTGAAGCCCCAACAGAACCGTCTCATAAGTAATCGGCGAGCCAAAGCGAAAATTGAGGTGGGCTGGAGAAATGAGTACAATCGTTGAGTGCCACAGGTAGAGGATGGTTGCATGATGAAAATCCATACAACCGTTACAAGAGCGCAGAGCACTGAATATCGTTAACGAGTGATATTGAATACTTTGCGGGCTTTGAAGTGATCTTTCATAACGAAATACGCAATCCCCGTTCCAGTTCCTATCAATATTATTAATGAAACCATGATCGAGTGAGTAGCGCGCAAAATAGCTATGAATATTGGACTCATCAAAAGGGAAAAGGCAAATCCAAGCATTATTACCCAAGCGACAGCTAGCCCCTTACCTTTGGAAACTATTTCACCGTCTTCAAGCTGTGCGGAATACAAAACATGCACACCCTGAAGTCTACGAACGAGCGCAAGCTTAACCGTTCGCCCTACCACCAAAAATGAACGCATGTAGTCGTCACAAATGACATCTTTTACGCGAACACCGTTTATTTTTACGAACGAGATAATTCTTTGCCCATCAATGTAAGAGCCAAAGCCAATTTCTTGAATGACGCCGTCCAGTATTACAAGTGCCATATAATACGCCACCTTCGTGAAAGACATTAATTTTGTGATATTAAATATTCTTAGAGTAAATGACCTTCCCATTGGCATCTTTTAAATCAATGCGCTGTGGGCCGATCAATACAAATCGTTGAGGACCGAACTGTCCAGCGAAACGCTCTCGCTCCACAGACTTCACGTAGCCGTAGATGTCGATCTTCAAGCTTTCTCTTGAAGCTTCTAAGGTTCGAGCAAGTGCTTCATCTGGAACATTTAGCAGTAACTCAGAACCACCTTGAAAGCCGAGGTAGTAAGAAGTTGGGCCAGGATTTAAATAGCAGCGGAGCTTAGGGGCCCTTGCCATAGCAACTGAATTACGCTTTTCTTCATCGGAATATTCCAGCTTATCCGAAAACAAGCAGTTATCTAGTCGAAAACCTTTAGCTTGCTGGTCATAGTTGCTAAGCGAAATTGGCGTCCAGTCATCAGAACTCAATTTGATCAGATTGTGCTGATTTGACCTTTTGGCCTCCTCTCCCACCAGGACGCCTATCGCTGTCGTCAGATCTTTCTTTTTAAATGAATCCTTCTCGGACAGTCTTTCTGACGCCAACCGATAAAGCTCGGGATTTGCTTTCCGGAGATTGAACGCATCGGCAATGGACTCAGCAATATCCTCGGGTGATTCGTTCCAATCGCGTTTCGCGTTGTACAAATTGAAAGTCGTCATTGGTTGCTTGGCGTCAAGATAGGCAGTTGGCTCTCCTATCCCCGGGTCTTGGAATGCGACCAGGCGTGGAGCATTTTCTTGCGCCTCAGTTTTTTCTAACGCAGGCGCAGCCATAGAGACTTTAGTTTTAGGAGCCTCACCTCCCCCACCACACCCCGCTAACAAAACACAGCTGACAGGTACTGCGAGCGCAAGCAATCGGCGCCCTAGGAACTCGTTTTGGCCCAAGACCATGAATTGTATCCCTATGAGTTTTCATTGATGACGGCCATCTAGTGCTCCTGAGCCACTGATTTGCCATCGCCGGCTAAAGCTACCAAAACGGTAGTATTTCGACCAGCAGCAAATTGCACCATGACGTCACTGATTTACTAGAAGACGTCATGACCACCAGCACGCTATCCATACGGCTCAAACACGCACGATTAAGTGCTGGGCTGTCTCAAGAAGAGTTGGGGATACGAATCGGCCTTGAGCCTGCTTCGGCGAGCACGCGTATGAATCGCTACGAGCTTGGCAAACGCGTTCCAGCCCCTGAGCTGATTGAACGAGTCGCAGTTGAGCTGGATCTGCCCGCAGCTTACTTCTACGCCTACCGTCATGATGAAGCGGAGCTGCTTGAGCGTTACTATCGGCTTAGCGAGTCTGGAAAAGAACGGTTGATGGCCTATCTCAACAAATTGGAATAAACCTGCTGCAATCGCTCTCCAAAAGCTCCTGCTGGTTCACTCAAGACTGAACAGCATGCACGCTGGTTTAATTCGGGAACCGGTCGCAATGTGCTGCGGACGGCTGTAGCGCCTTCCAAGCCGTACCCTGCTGCGAATGTAGTTATAGCTAAAAACAGCTCGGTTAACTGTTAGGCAAGCCTGAACTGATTGACCTTCAGACCTACAGTGCTTCCGATCACTCAACATCTAGGGCATGAAATGACAACGACTTTTCTCGTTCGTACTCAGTATGACGGCAGGGACTACAGGTCTGTGGAGGAGATTTCCTACTACGACGAAAATGGAGATGAGCATGTAGATCCGAGGGTTACAGCTCTCTGTATAGATATCACCACGTGTGCCGACCAAGGCGACGACACATGGACATTCATCAAATATCAGATCGAAGCTCGGCTACAAAAAGCGGGCATTCCTTATGGGGATATTGAGTTCGAAGAATGGCCCTGATCGGGAGCAGAGCCTACAGAATTCGGAAAAAATCGTACGCTAAGGTGTCGGACTCTAGTGGCGGGCTAGATTCAGAGTTCATCCACCTCTATCCGCCTGGCTCTCGAAGGCCCACGGGCTGTGGCCTATACTGAATCGGTCAATGTGTCCGCAACCAGCATGTAGCACTGAAAGGAATCCCCGCGATATGGCCGATATCGAAAACCCCTCTGAACAGCTTGAAGCGCATATTACCGAGTTGAAAACACAGTATCAGCGGTTGCAGGACGATTATGACGATGAAGTTCTTTTGTGCACGGGCCTGCTGCACGCCCTGGCCAATGCAGACTATGGCCTCTGTGAGGCGCTGGTGAAGCGCGCCGACTGCTCGGCTGAGCGCAAAGCCGATGCACTGCAATACATCGCCGATGCGCGTGCTGGGTATGGCTGAGCGGCTTCGTCATAGATCAACAGCGGGGGTATCAAAATGTCGAAAGGAGATCGCCTTTTCCGGGGGCCTGAAAGTCATGCTGCGGAAAAACTATCCAGGGATGCACTGGCGCCATTCCTGAAAGATCGAGGCTATGTTGTCATTGACGACAAGCGAATTCAAACGGGCGTGGCCACTCAACAGTTCATCGTCACCCGCACTCCTGATGGCCAGGTACTGAGAATGCGCGTCCGACTGTGCTGGAGGCGCGATGGACGAAATCCCAACGAGAAGAAGTACTCCGCGGCTCAACTGGCAGCGCATCTGCGGTCGGGCGGATGGGATGCGACACTGGAGCACATCACCACCCGAGACACGAAACGCGGGCTCACTCACAATCTGCTTTTACAGCGTGACGGAGGCGCCATTATCTTCGCCGCGCTCATTCCTATCGAAAGTCTGCACGATATCTGGAACCGCCAGCGAGAGGTCAGCGATGACCTGCAACGCCGTGGATTGAAGGGGCGAGCGCAGAAGAATCACGCTCAGAACGGCACCAGCCCGACCCTGTGGTTGCAGGATGACCGGACACCTGACGGACACGAGGTGGCCGATGCACTGTGGCAGTGGCCGGGTGTGATCGATTTAGCCAAGCTCACTCCCCATGCAGTGAAGTCGCTACTGGTCGATGATACCTATGACGACTGTCCGACGCCGGACTACTCGACTCTGGGCCGGGATGAAGGCGAGCGTGTGCACGCGCTTCGCTCGGAGGTCCGTCGCGATCCGCATGTACGTCGAGCTGTACTCGAAAGGGCCGAGTTTGCGTGCGAGCGTGAGAATTGTGGCAAGCGCCGGGACTTCCCTGGCTTCCTGGATGTTCATCACATCTTAGGGGCCGAGAAGTCAGATCGTGTTTACAACTGTGTGGCCCTGTGCCCGTGCTGTCACCGCGAAGCGCACTATGCGCCATATGCGGATGACCTCAACAAGCAGCTACTTACATACGCCAAGAGGTTCGGCTGAACCACTCCGCAGTGTGAGGGGCCATTACACCTGTGGGGCCAAGGGGTTAAGCGGCGGCAGGCAGTCCTTAAACTGTGTCTGGATAACTCGCATCGGGTTGATGCAGCAATCATTGCCAGTGAGGATCGCCGCGAGCATGCCCGTCATGGTCATCAAGCCGTTGGAGTTCCGCAGGACTTGCAGTACGAGTTGGGTAGGATAGCCCTCCAGGTGCCGACGCAGCGGGTGAATGCCGCTGTGCACATAGGAATTCATCGCCGACCAGGAAATGTCTTTGAACTGGATCAGCATGGATGAGGCCCCAACCGGAGCCTTCTTCACGATAGCCTCTATCATCTCCCCAACTTGGGGGAGTTTATTGGCTACCCGCGCGCTTTCCTCTGTCAGCGGTGCCATGAGCTTTTGGATGGCCAGGTCACTCGCAGCGTACAACATCCACATCGCCCTGGTGAGAGCTTCAAACTGGAGGCGTAGCGCCGACATCGCGGTGGTTGGACTGCCATGCTCGAACAGGATGCGTAGTGCCTGAGCGTGTTCTAGGGCGACTCCACAGGCAATCATCGAAGCCTCAAACCGCTCGCCGGGATGTGTGGGGACGTCTTCGAGCAGTCGCAGGATCTCGGCCTGTAGATCAGCCGAGCGGGTGAGCATTTCCTCAAGCGTCATATCGGACTTCCCTGATGCGGTATTGAAGAAGTTCGGAGTTGAGGCAATCCAGCCCCATACCATTGAGGCACTGATCTGAACTGATGAGAGTCGGTCATCTCGCAGGTTAAGGAAGACGAGTAGCCAACTGCCAAGTGGCCTCCATCTCTTTCATCGCTTTGTTCTTTTGGAGTTGGAGGCGCTCATGCGCTGTGTGGACAAGCACTCTCACCTCCCCAAACCGTGCAGCAGCCGACGTAAGTGCTTTGCAGGGGCCCATGTTGGGTATGACATCTCCAGGTTTGACGGTGGAGATGCCAAGGCAGTTACCATTGAAGGCCATCATTCGGATGTTGAGAGATGCCTCTTCCCGGGTCATATTCTCAATTGTCGTATCGATCGAGTCTCCGGTATTCCGGATCGCGGGCTCGGAGGCGAAAACTTGCGCCAATGCAGCCTCGGTCTGAGCGCTCTGCACACTATTAAGACGCTGCGCAAAACGCAGCCTGTCACTGATATCGTTGCTTGCGCGAGTGAAGTAAGAAATAAAGCGGGGCGTATCGTCGATTTGCTTTCTGGCCCTCTTCACATACGCATTCAGCGCCTCTTCGAGAGCCAGCGCGGACCGGTCCAAGGTTTCGACCTGATCAGCCCGTAACTTCTCAGTTCTAATCGACTGGCCGGCCTGTGCCAACCTTTCTGCTTCAGTATTGAAGTCTGCGACACTGCCGCGCGCGAAATGAGCGCTGGCTACAGCGCCGGCGCTGCCGACTAGATTTAGCTCCAACGTTGATGCGGTGACCGTTCCACTGAGGTTCCGACTGATTGGGAGACCGGCCAGGGACACAGTGAGGGTCAGACTCTCACCATCAACGACTCCACTTACGTTTGCTTTCGACGTTTCTATCCCTCCACCGCTTTTGACAGCTAGTTGCTGCCATGTTCCGATGATCTTTCCGTCCTGGGCCTGAGTAAGTTGCAAGAACTCAGCGCTTGATGAGTCTTTGGCCACGTAACTACCTGAAATTGAGCGGTCAAAGCACGCCGAAAGCGATATCGCAATGGACATGATCACTAGAATGCGTACCGGGCTTCCCATTCCACTCCCTCCCCCTAGACAAAACCAGTATAGGGGCTGCTGGAACAGCCTCAAGGCGTACGATTTTTTCTTAGCGTACGATTTTTTCCGAACTCTGTAGGCACCCCTTCTCTGCCGATCATGGCCACGAAGCGTGCTGGTCAAGTCCGATGCAAGTGACTGGTCAGAACGAATGCAAACGGGTGGTCAAGTGGAGTGCAATTTCGCACCACTGGCACCTTTCAGCGTCTACGCTGCTCTCAAGACAATGCAGGGATGACGCAATCCGCAAATTTTTTCGATCAAGATGGTCAAAAAACGGGGCATATGAAAAGGCTCTCGGATTACCGAGAGCCCTTTGTTGAGCGCTAATCAATCACGCAGGTGGATGAGAAAAGGAAGCCGCATACTGCCGTGCCGCTGGGGCCATGATGCTCACCATTTCCTCATGGAGGTCCTTGGGCAGTACCCGAAAACCGCCGAGCATGTTGGACTGATACTCGATGACGGTTTTCTCGATATGTGCCGTGAGGGCACACTCGATCTCACACTCCATCTCCTTCTGAGAGAGCTTCGTGCCGTAGTCAAAAATGGTCGCGTGCCATTGGCTGTCCAGCAGGTGGAAGCTCAGGACGTTACGCCGGGTGTGCTGGCTGTCGCGGAGGTAGCCGCTATCCGTGACACGATGGAAATATGCCGAGTCGATTCGGAAATGCTCATACGGGTAACCAGAAGCACTCACTTCGGTCCAGAACTCGGGCATCTGAAACACAATGCGCTGAAGCGCCGTCTCGGGAAATCCAGCCAATGGAGTCACTCGGACTTGCAGATGGCCGGCGCGCTCCCAAAAATTGGGGTGACGCTTCTCATGCCACTTGAATACGCATTTCACGCTTACCAGAAGGCCTGAAGGCGCTTTGGGCGCAAGGACATTGCGGGCATGATTCCAACACTGGAATCCCGCAGCTTGTGCAGCTCGATTGAGGCGGTCCATATGCCTCTCTCCCTGTTGTTTAGGGATCGAGTTTGCGTCGTCCTTGATATCTTGCAGGTTTTTTGCGGGCTGATCGTCTTTTATCATGACTATCTCCATTGCCCGGCAGAGGGTGCTGTTCGCGATCACCCCCAATGCCAGGCAAAAGAGCTTGGCGATTTGGGTGCATCAACAATCATTAGCTAAGGCGAACACGAGGTTGTTGTCAGACCTGTCGTTAACCATACCTGACGCTCATAGGGCTAGGGAATAGGCGCGGTATGATTGCTTGCGTCAACAGCCTCGCCACACGTGCTAACCCCCATTGGCGCGGATCACACCACCAAGGTGTGCGGATCCTTCGCCGGGTGCTTACGATGCCTGGCCCTATCGCCTCGCTTTGGTCCGTTACTACATCGGAAAAGCATTGGCGGCTGTGCGAGCGCGTACGTCGATTCCAAACGGTCGCCCCCCCGCTCAACCTCACAACTCCACAGGTTTTACCTGACGGATTCAGAGCCACACCCCCCTGGTGACGCGAGGGGCGCGAATAGCCGATAAGACAGAGCACTCGCCACATTACGAATGTCCGTCCCAAGAAAGCGATTTATCGGATTTACTTACTCATGGCTTGGTAGTGCTCCGAATACCCACACTCTTCAAAAATCAACCTCAGACCGTCTTTGAACACATCATGATCAAATTCCTTTATGTCAAAAATATTTTGACCCAAGGAATGTGATTCTCGGTTCATGTACCTATAGAACGTCGCGAACTTATCAGTCGACAGGGCTGGCTTCTGGAAAACATTATTGAAATCTTTCTTTTGAACAAAATTAAAGAAATATTCGACTATGTTCCGCATGCAGTTAGCAATCAGCACAGGTGGCGAGGCCTGGTCCTTTATGATTGACCAGTAGGAGTGGTAATCATTCTGGATTTCTTCGTACTTCATCGGAACCACGGAGCTTCCATTTGTATTTTTGAACACCCTAAATAGGTGTTGAGTATCGGCGCGCGCTTTATGATTTGTATGAGTCAACTCATAGAAGAAGTATAGGCTATGAGTCAGCACAAAGACCTGCTTGTACAGATCATCATTGATAAAGTATTTCTTTATCAACTGTCCGATGTTAAACACATAGAGATGAGAAAGACTGGAAATCGGGTCATCAATCACAACCACTTTGGCTTGCGGCACCGCTGTGGCTGTTTTCTGCCCTTTGCAAAGCTCCATGAAGTATAGAAAACTAATAACAGTTTTCTCACCTTCGCTCAGTGAGTGAAATGCATTCACTTGATCAGTAGCCCTTGATACCCGGTAGAAATTTTCACCGTGTGGCACCACAGAAAAACCATCGATGCCAATCTCAACAAGCCCAGTATTGATATTCTCAATTGACTCTTCGATGTTGACTGTTTGCTTCCTGATAGTGGCAAGCTTGCCGTTAGAGGCAGTGACATCAGTGTTTATCTTGGTGGCTTCTTGGCTTATCTCACTGGCCTCGACTTTAAGGTCTGAAGCTGAATGCGTGTAGGCAGAAATCGTCTGGTCGTAATCCCAACGCATCAGCATCCAAAAGCGCGATCTAATGTCATCCCGAGTCTTTTTCTTGTTCGCCAGTTTGTCATTATGTGCCTCGATATGCTCGTTCAGGCCGCCGACCAACTCGTTGATCGTATCGACGGCGGACTGGGTATCGGTGAGGACAACCGGCGTGCTTGGGCTTTTGATCTTGTTGCCAATGTGCAGAATGTTTTCACGGATTGAAGCTTTCAAAGCCTCACAGACAATGCTCCACGCTTCCACAACCTCTTTGCTGGCAAGCGGAGAGTTTGAAATGTCTTGCAGATTCAGGCTGGACGTCAGTGCCTCATATCGGGTCTTGACTGACTCCAACTGCTTAACATCTTGCTCGTAGGCCTCGTCGAAGACTTGGCGGATGGAATCGATAATATTTTTGGTGATCGTTTCTTGCTGACAAAAAGGGCAGGTTTGAGGATCCTTATGATCTGAAATGTACTGGAGCCCTTGCTTCACCCAGTCAGAATTACCAGCTTTGGTGATGAACTCTGCAACTGAACCTTCTTGGCTGCCGACAATAATCTTCGACCAGAGGGAGTCCCCTTCAATACTCAGCCAGCCAGCGGAAAGGGTTGGGATTTTCGTGAATGGAGCTGCACCCTCGCCTTCGATTGACGAGGCCTCTGCCTTCAAATCATCTACCGTGTAGCCAGGTGCATTTTCCGGTAAAGGCAGCCCAATAATATGCTGGAAAAGGAGTTCTGTTCTTTTGAGGCTTTCTAGGCAAAATTCCAGAACGCGATCACCACCCGAGAAATTCGTCTTGATCTCCCAGACTTTTCCGCTCGCCTTTGTCTTCTCTTGGTCGAGTTTGGTGGCATTGTCTGCGGCTAGCTTTGAATTTTCTTGCTGAGCGGCCAGATGCTTCTCCAGCTCTTTCGTCTCGGCTTCGATTTGCTGGAGTGCAACCTTGTTCTCTTTGGAGAGGGTGAAAATCCCTTTTAAATTATCCTCTTCGTAAAAGTAGTCGTTCAGGAAGCTTTGGTTGTACACCAAAATTTCACACGGCTGACTGGTTTTCAGGCTGCATTTAGCAAAGCGTGGCGCGCTCTGATTGTATAAAAACTCGGAGATGGTGCTCTTCCCTGCCCCGTTGAGCCCATAGATTAGCGACGTCTTGTTGGTGGGCGAGAGAGTAGATTTTGATCTGTAGCTGGTGACGCCATCCACGTTCATTTCCGTGATCACAACCTGACTCCTGAATGCTAAATGGCTTTGCGCCATCTCTGTTGGCGAGAAGGAGCATAGGCGAGCCAGGAGCTGCCTGCCATACCGACCTTAGGTGGGTGGTATCAAAGCATTTCAGGTGAATTCTCGGAGCTGGCTTGGCCGACGCGAAGCCGTGATAGGGCATGTGCGGGAATCGCGAGGTGGGCCTTGGCTAACGGACTGATGTATGGCTCATAGAGGCGGACCTCGACTCAGGCACAGACCCAGCATATTGGTTTCCGTGCAGCGGCTTGTCAGCTGAGATCTGTCACTCATCCGAGGGCCATCAACGTTTCGTGCTGTTCAGTTGGTCAGCTCAGCGCCACCGCGCCCCTCCACTGCTGAACCAGCATCGCATTATTGGCCTGCGCGGTCAGAGAGCGGCTCAATACACTCTGCAAGGCTGTGGGTCCTATACGAGCAGCTCCCGCAGGCATGGTCTCAACCTGTTCAAATGTTGGAGGCTTGCTGTAACCGAGAGCCAAAAATGCCAAGACCAGCACCAGTGTCCAGCGCATACAATGTCCCTATTGTTTGTCGATTTTGTAGGTGAGTCTGGAGCAGTTCACCCACGCTCCTTTTGCATGTTCGATATGACACAAGAACATGCCCTCCTCCCACGCTGGCCCCCTTCTCGCCAGAGGTTAAACGTAGCCCATAGCGCCCCATTTCACCCGGTCCACTCATAGATTTCTGAGTGTCCAAAGAATGGTTTCAAGTCACCTTGGTTGCCACCTGTACCTTCTTTAATGGGGCAGAATTATCCGCTGATGTCCGTCCACGTTTGCGCGACCCCGATGGAGTTAATCCAAGATTCCCGGCTGAGCTAAATCACACCGGGACTCACGATCAATGCCTTCAGGCGCGCAATGTTTGAACGCGTCCGGCGAACTCACTTAGGCACAGGCAAACTGACTTTTCGACAAGGAGATGATTCTTTGGCTGTCGTCCGTTTCAAGCGAACAGCGAAGGCCCTTTAGATTCTGACCTTCGCCGTTGGGCAATACCAAAAGATGAGCCATTACTCGAACAAATCCGACTCATCATGCATGACCACGAAGCCATCCTGTGGAATGTATTTAAGGTAGGTACGAAGGTCGATTTGTGAGCCCGTGTCCCCTCGCTGGTTAATAAAACCACGATTCGCGAATCGCCTATAAAGCAGGCTCTTCCCTGTTTCTTCCAAAAATGAATCCAGTGCCGCTTTGCGTATAAACAACGCATTGTTGCGGTAGGGACCTGAGGTGAAAGCGATGAGAGAGCCTGCCTCATCCAGCCATCCACGTTGCTGGTCCCATATGAGACCCAATGTCTTAACAATATCTTGGCACGGCACATCTAGACTTGGTCGATCAGTCTCAGATGTAAACTCATACTCCCATTCGCCGCCCCTGCTCAATGTCACCATTGTGCGTGCCATCCCGTCACAATGGGTGTTGGTCGTTCCTTCCTCTACAAACTGATTGAAAGCGGCGCCGTCCGGGTACTCCCCTAAAAAGCTTCTGTAACAGCTCGCATGATCAGAGAAAGCACGGTCGATGCGATCGTAGGATCTCGTACCGAAAACCTCTTCATCAGCTAATACCGACGTGTAGAAAACATCAAATGAAAGATACGGCGTTGTCCACGCATCATCCTCACCCAAATCGTTGGCGGCTTCATTACGCTGTAGAGCAATCCACACTACACCGTTGGTGTCTGTGCAAGATAAGCGGGTCTCGTGTGTCGCGAAATCATCGGTCTTTACCCATTTTTTTACATCGCTTTCATGAGAAGGAAAAGCGTACTCGCGCCGGCGCAGGATGCTGTCGGGATAGGTCCGCTCGGAGATCACATCTCTCATGTCGGTTAAATCACGCTTTCGCACATCCACTGACCAGTAATGATCTGGTCCAGGCACAGTGCCCTGATATGACGCACACGGCTGAATGTGATCTGAAAGGACCCCGAGCAGTCGATGGAGTGAGATCCAGTAGTATTTTTTGCCCAGCCGTTCGGCATAGCCCGCTCGGGCACGGCCGGAGCCAAACTCACTATTCAAGGCTCGGTCGTAATTCAGTACTCCTTCCTTGTAGCCAGGAAACCCGAGCCTCAAGGTCTCGACCATAATCCAGCAGGCAATGTTTTCCTTCGTTACCGAAGCAGCCTTCAGATCAAACCCTGAGACCTTCCCCTCCACCTGATACCGCCAAAAATCGGGCCCAATGTTTGAGCCCCAAAGCTTCATATCTGAGGGAAGATGCTCCAGATCGAGAAGTGGCTTGGCATCCACGAGCGTCGGCCATGCTTGTATGACTGGACTTTTACTCGGAAAGCGCCCCAACCGCTCTCTTAGCGGCTCATCGATACCGTGATCTTTGAGTAACTCCGCGAGCATCCGAATCGAATCCCGAATGATCACATTGGCTCGGTCGTATCCGTGAGAGACCAGTACCCGAAGGGCTGGAATGAATGCGGGACGCTGCGCGCGTGCGATCAAACATGCGCTATATATGGCCTCAGTCACACTCTCAAGAATGTAATCATCATCGGACGCCAGGAAATTTCTTGCAAATCCAGCTGCGAGCGGAGGATCAGCCACTATCAAACGCACCAGTCCTTTCGATGCTTGATCGCGAACGCGACGGTCCGCGCAAGACGTCAGCCACCCAAGAACAATGGTAGCTAATCGTCGGCTTTCACTTGGCCATCGCATAATGTCAGCGGTCAGAGAGGCATTCAGCAGGGACTTGACCGCGCCATTATTGGCGTATGACTTGAACGCTGCACGTGATAGGTAAACATCCCTATTTACCAAAGGCTGGCGAGTCAAGAAGTTGTCCAGCCATAGCTCTGCGTTAAGACGGTGGTTAGGCACCAAACTGACTTTTACAAAGACTTCGTATAAGTCCTCCCAAAGTCCCGGCACCTTCAGTGCAGCAAAGATTTCATCTTCCAGGCCGTTATTTTCGAAGCTCTTGCTAGAGCGCCACGCTAATCCGTGAACGAACAGTCGGTTGGCAAGCTCCGTCTCCAATCCAATATCGGGATTTACGATTTCAATTCCCGTTTTCTCGGGAAGTACCGCCGCGAGTACTTCCAACAAGCCTCTGTCCTCAGGCGGAAGCGAGACCAAGCTGGCGCCTAATCTTTTCACATCGAGTTCACCAGACTCATGTGTGTGACCATCTACCAGTGCAATGGCTCGAAGGACGTCGCCATATCGCTCGTATCCAAGCCTAACCGTCCAAGTGTCATCGGTTCCTTCAGTGAGTATGACTAGGCCTTCACGCTGAAGCTCTCGAATGAATACTTCAGGCGTGAGTTCCGGCCCCACTACGTCACGAAGGCCGGCAGCGCAGGATTCCCAAAGCCGATCACTTGCTGATGCACTCGTGAGCCTTTGCGCCAGACTCAGCATCGATTGGCGGACCAAATTTTTCGGACTTGAATAGCCTAGTCGTTCTTTGACCGCGGCGTTGCTATGTTTGAGGTGCCGTTCGAGCAAGGCAGAAAAACCTGGCAAGGATACATCGAGGGTTTTGCTCCCCTCCTCCTGCAAAGTTTTGCATGCCAAATGGAGGAATAACGGATTGCTCAACTCCTCCGAAAAAAGAGGAGTGATTTCTGCATCAAGCCCATAAAAATCAGCGAACGCTTGGAGTGCTTCGACTCCTTGTCCGTTAAACCCTCGGTGTTCAAATGCATAGCCTGGAAATCTGGAATCAGTAACCAAGTCTTTATAAGTATCACGAGCAGATACGCAAATTTTTACTCCAGGGTATGGCTTACACTGCTGGATCAGTTCGGGAAGCTTTGCCTTCCAACGGGCAGCAGCCCGACTTTCATTCAGTGCATCAATGAATATCACGAACGGTAGGCCTGCGTGCTCGGCGGACGTGCTCAAACACTGGAACAGATCATCACGCCCAATTTGAGCACCAAAGCCAAGCTTGCTTCGAATGGTTTCCCAAGGCTCGCCACCATCAAAATCGTCTCCAAACACCACGAGAGACAGACCACCTTCTGCGAAACGCCGGTAGGCCGCGCTGACTATTGCGTGGGTTTTTCCGACACCCGCCGGTCCGACGAGAAGCAACGAGTTGCCCTCTGAAACGCTCAGTTGGGGACAGGTCAGAATCTTTTCCATAGATTGATTAAGCTGGAAAAGCTCTCTTGCCGCGTCCATAGCCCCGGCGGGAAAAGCGCACATGTACTCAGCATTAAATTGCCGAAAACTCGGGGTATCACTTTCGACACCATGCTGCTGAGCAAACGCCGCCTCTTGACTCTCCTTTGCTGTGAGCAAAATGGGTTGTAGCTGAATAACCGTTTTCAACGCTTGGGTGACTGACTGCTCCGGCTTCTCGACCTGCCGAACCTCAGTTAACTGTGACGACAATTGTTCAAGCAAGCTTTCTGCTTCTGCTTTTTTGTCCTTGTTGATCAGATCGAAAACGTCGTCCGTGCGACCGCGCAGTGATCTCAGCTCGCTTAGGATTGGGGAAAATATCTGGTGTCGCCAGTTTGAAAAATCAGCAGTGCCACCGAAGAAATCCAGGATGTCATGGGCATCGGTCACCACGTCTAATTGGCCCATATACCGCGGACCAGCAAACTCACGAGCCTGGTCAAGGCATTGCTGAACCTGAACCGGTGTAAGTACAGAATCGTCAAACCAGTAACGACGGATCCCTCCATGCGTATCCAAACGCTGGAGCTGTTCACGCATCACTGTAGCGCTACACAAGGTGATTTTGACGCGCTGACCTTCAGCTTCGGTACGCTGTTCTAGCTCCTCTTTCCAACTCTCAAATCGCTCGACCTCACCCTGCCCGCGCGCGCCTCCCGCGACTCGCCCGGTTAGATCGAACGGGATGTAGATCCAGTATTCTGAAAGGGCTGGATGGTTCAGGCGGGCCGCTGTGACCGATTTTGTTATTTGCCCTAGCTCTTTGGCGCCAAGCTGGAAAAAATACTTTGCCTGTACTCCCAACACTTCCCCATTTGGTGCGCGGAAATACGCCTCAACACCACCGTCTCCACCATCGCCCCGGAGGCTGTAGAAGCTTGAGCCCTCGGGAGCATCGCAACTAAAGCGGAAAAGCTGCACCGCTAAGGCTTCAAAGCTGTCATTTTTGCTTTTTGGAGCGCTGCGGATATTGGTGAAGTCGATCGTTGGCATACGTGCTGCTCCATCTGATAATTTCGGATCCTAAAATATTCTACTGGTAGTTAACCTTAGGTGACATGGACTTCCTGACTAACTCGCCACCACGACCTCGATGACGTCCTACGCAAGTTGAACGGCCGGTATTCAGTTGAAATGACCACGTCTGAAGCAGATGGTAAGCGTCCAAGCGGCATGGATCTTGGACAATTGAGTGGCCGTCATCTCGGACTCATCACAAACTCACGTAGAGCGCCCAAGCAACCGTTTCACCAGGCCGAAATCTACCTTTAGTTAGTTTTACGCCTGCGGCGGGATAGCCGCACAGCGGGATGCGTGCTCCACAGATACAGAAAAAATGGTAGCGCAGCCTTGTTTGTTGACATGGTCGTTCTCTTATCGAAACTGAACAAACACCAGACCTTTGTGGCCAGCTCTATTGACCGCTTTGGCGACATCTACCTTTCTCGAATATCAGTAATGGGCTAAAAATTGCCCTTCACGCCCCAACATTGCAGCCATCACAATTAGCGACTTGTTAAATGCCTCTTTAAATAACACTCTTTGTGTGTTTCTCAAACCACATAAAATTCCGTATTTCCAAGATAATTAAAATCAGAACGATTGACCATTCTTCAGAGTCGTAGTTAACACTCATACCATGCAAAATTGGATTCCTGTTAAAACTGGATTCGTTTTGTTGACCCTCAAACAATTTATTTATGAACGCATTAAAATATCGGGCATTATCCGTAATAGCGAACAAAAGCCTGCGATCCCAGATTTCCGTCGACACATTAGGTCTAAACTTATCTGCCTGCTTCATTCCACCGTACTCTCTGAGAACCCCCTCTACTTGAGCGAAAAGCACGGGTACAGATAATGTATATTTACCATTAAAGTGAGCCTCGACTGCATCTTTGAGTATTTGCCTTCTTGACTCAAATGCCGAGTGCATTGAAGCGGCGTCATCAATATAATCAAATACGCTCTCTTGCTTGACCTTTTGTATGTATTTCGCCACCAAATGATTTTTAGTTAGCGTACCACTTCTTAAAAGCTCATCAAACTCAAGTGAGTCCGCAACGGTGATGACAGTGCCAAAAAAATACAAATCATTGTCTTTAAAAAAATTTAATAGCGGAATTCTACTTTGCGAGTATATATTCAGAAAGTCGCTTGAAAGATCAAGCACTGTTTCCAAACCACAATCACCGCATGGCATTTTTGTTTTGATAATTCTCGACCGACTTTCTTTAGATATACAGCAGTATTTATATTTTAAGTTCGACCCACAAGGGCACGGAGTATTTCTTCCTGTTTTCTTCATGGCTTTTTCCATTTCTTCCGGCATATAGTTTTATATATAGCCCTAACTGGCGCACAAAGCCATCAAGATCAAATGCAGAGTTACCCATTATAGGTGAGCTAAACATTTTTGAATGATTTTAGCACGCTCAGAATCGTGGTTATAACTACTAATAATTGATTCAAGATGTTTTTTTGAGCTGATAGGCATATGGTAAGATTTAATGCATACTCCTTGAGAAAATTTCCCTATACGTATCATCATGCCCATCTGACCTTCCTTTACAAACTCACCACCAACTGGGATGCTTAATTTAAGACGCTCAAAATCTTCCCAGTTTTGACGAAAGGTAGAAATATAACTCTCAACTTGTGCGCCAGGCACCGAGACAAACAATCCACTATGCCTCAAATCAGCCCCCGGGAAATAATATTTCATTTCCCATGATTCTTATTGTACTTTCAACTTACCTCCGCACGGTAGAGGTTCTTCATAAAACCCACTGTTCATCCATACCGCCCTGCTTACCAAAATGTTGAAATTCCATATTTACCGTGTAACAGGCGCGTTTTTTCACTGACTTTGTTTTTTGCCACACAGGCCGGCGGTGTAATGTTGCTCACGAACCTAATGCTCCAGCAGTCGGAGCACACCATCTGATGAAATTTCGGAATCTTTCTCCACCCATCTTAGAGCACAAAGAGGCCCTTAAGGGCATGCCTAAGCTGACAGATAGGCCAGCCACGCACAGCACGCGTATGACTTGGTGCGCCACTGTGTCCGACACGGAGGGTGAGTGGTCATGGAGAGAGTCTAGTAGCTGGACAGAGGAAGAATGGGCCACAGAGCTTTCTCGCGAACTTGTTCCTCTAACTCAAATGACGTGGTCTGAGATTTCCTGACTTAAAACTGGAGAAAACAAGAGGCGGAACCGTAGGAAACCGCACCACCCTCAGGAGGTTGCAACCATTACTCCGGAAGCTCAAGCTCGATGGGCTGAATTGGAACTTGACCAGTTTGATACCGCGTATCGATTCCGTTTAGGTGGGACAAAGCGAGCATGGGGGTTTCAATATGGGAGCCATTTTTGCCTTGTCTGGTACGAACGCCACCATAAGATATATCCAACTTCTTGATGCGCACATTTACGCATCACAGAAGTCGAGGGCGGCCCCGCAGAAGAACCAAGACTTTTGACGCGGGTCGACCATCTATTCCCTCATCGCCACCCTCTTGGGGAGCATCATTGCGATGAAAGATGAAGCCGCTTCTTGATCATTGTCAACGCCGTAACGAGGCCCCCTCCCCTTGGGCGATTTCCGGCACAGCCGGGACCGCTACTAGCCAATGACGCTCAGCTCAGCCCCTCAGCACGTAGAGGGTTCATCCGCGCGATTTAATGCATATATCCCAGCAATTTGCTCCACCGCGTCAGCAATTTCCGCACCATTACGGATCAATTCTGCGAAATCATAAATTGCCGCCGCCCCGCTTCCACTGGCCAGTGCAGACGCCATCAACTCATTAACATGAACATCGATACTCGCTTCAATCTCCTCACGATCTAAAGGTTCTTTAACAGAAAGTGTTTTGATGATTACCAGGGCTTCGGTCGTTTCATCAATGCCATACAACTCGTAAAAAATTTGCCCCAACGTTCCTGTCGGTATCGATTTCAATCGATTCCATTCACCTAGGTCGGTTTTCTCCTTACGTGCTTTTTCAAATTGAAGCCGCAGCTTTGAGGCAATGGTGCCAGCCGAGCGTTCCTTGTTGGAGTACTTATGGTTCGAGTTAGACGAAACTGTTTGCACGACCCGCCACAGCAGGCTCCACACGTCTCTGGTGCTGTAATATTTCAACGCCGTGTAAATCGCGCTTTTGATTTCTTCCGTCTTGTGCTCAGGAAAAACTTGCCTGAATTCCTGCAACTGATTGGTCAGGTAGGCCATGCAATCGGCCACGGCGTAGTCGTACCAAAGCGCCAACATGCCTTCGTTCGTAAACGGTCGTACAACCAACTCATTGAAAGCTTCCTCGCCTCCTCCTAGGAGTTCATCAGGTACCAGCATGAACCGGACTTTGTCGTTGTAGTAATTCAGTCCATTGGCATTTACAAAATAAGCACTCGTACCAGCAGCGTGAGGATTGTCTGACAGTACGCCAGCCCTCCAGAGCCGCTTGATGAACATTTCCGAATCCATAGGCGCTAGAGCATGGCAATCGCGGAAAGAAAAACTGCCACCGAACATTCGAGGAGCGATGGCGCGTTCAAGTGCTACCAGGATGAATGCTAGGTCATTCGGGATACTTGAATAATCAGTCGTTTTCGCTGTGACTCGCTCTGCATGCTGCGCAACTTGCTCTTGCAAGTCAGCCGCCGCTTTCGCCTCAACTAATCGCTTTGCCTCGCCCATTTTGTCCTTGCATGCCGCGCAAGGCCACAGCGGGTGCTGCTTGAATCTCTTCACCTCGGATCTGCTTGTTATAACCAGCGCGCAGCCGCAGACCGAACAGTTTTGGTTCTCGTCGTACACGGTGCAATGCGTTCTGACATAGGCAGCGAGTGCATGCGGCTTGAGGACCTCGCGAAATGGCAGCATCGCGCTCACGTTCTCGACAGGCTTACATTCTTCGTTCAGTGCCCAGTAGCGCTGGACCAGTGCAATAACTTCAGGATCGGTAGCGTGGATCTCTAATTTGATGGCCATCGTGCAATCGGTCCGAGGAGGTGGTTTCGAAGTGGTTGGGGCTCGGTAGCCATCCTACTCAAATTCTGGCAATTGGCCATAGAGTTGCCCAAGGGGATAGCAAGGGGACTTAGATTCCGTGGATCGAGTTGCCGAAGGTAGCAACTGGCAGGGTCGAATCAGGACTGTTCAGTTTGCCCCACCGCACCAGGAAGAACTTCAGTACCTCCCACGTAGGAGTCATGCGGAGTCTTGAATGGAAATAGGCGGAAATCGGTGCAGGCCTGAGCGCCTTGAGCAGCCGCTAATTGCCTCCGGCGAACGATATGCCACTCAGGGGCTGGCAAATTTTTGTTGCAGCGCCTTTGGGCCCTGGCGGGGCTTGGAATGCGCGTAGGGGCGCGAAGTTTACATTTTGCTGAAAAAAACGGCTCCATTTCGAGCGAAAAATCATACTCAAGGTTTACATTTCGCATAGCAGGATGCGGAAAACAGGAAGGTTTACATTTTTTCAGTTTTTTTCGAGCTTTTTGATAGGAACGCCAATCTTCAGGCGCTTAGAAATGCCTAGAATATTGGATTTTGGCACTAAAACAGGACAGGTTATGGCTATTTCCGAAAGGTTTACATAGGCGATCTACCGGAACTAACGTCGCGGTAAAGCGATCGCACAGGACTACCGCGCCACGGGCCAGCGCCGGACGGATCACCTCGGCCAGATGCTGGGCTCGCGCGGCGAACACCAAGAGCAGCTCGGTATCGGGGTTCATGACCTCATTGACCGGGGCCAACAGCACGTCGCGAATCCGCTCAGCCAGGGGCGTGCCGCCGGGCTCCCGGGTCAACACCACCTCGATCCCGGCAGCGCGCAGACGCTCGGCCAGGTATTCGCGATTGGTGCTCTTGCCGGCGCCTTCCGGGCCTTCCAGGGTAATAAACAAGCCAGTCACAGGCAGTCCTTAGTCAGAGTCATTGCGGGCTTTGCGGCGCGGGCGCATCCGCTTCGGGTGCTGGCGCAGATTCTTGTGTGGGATCTTGTACGGGATCTTGCACAGAGTCTTGCGGCGCTACTGGCGGCATTTCTTCGGGCGCCGCATTGGGCGAAGCCGCCGAGATTGGCGCCTGGGCATCCTCCGTCGACGGCGTAACAGTCGGCGCAGGGCTGGACCGGTAATCGGCACGTCGATTGATCTGGAACTCGCGCACCGCATTGTTGTGGGCGTCCAGATCATCGGAGAACACGTGGCTGCCATCACCGCGCGCGACAAAATACAGGCTGTTGCCGTCCGCCGGATTCAACGCCGCATGGATCGCTTCGCGGCCCACCATCGCAATCGGCGTCGGCGGCAGGCCGGCAATAATGTAAGTGTTATACGGCGTCGGTTCCTTGAGATGGGCGCGGGTCAGCTTGCCGTTGTAACGATCACCCAAACCATAAATCACCGTTGGATCGGTCTGCAACAGCATGCCCATCTCCATGCGCCGCACGAACACGCCGGCGATCTGCCGACGCTCCTGCGGCACACCGGTTTCCTTTTCCACCAGCGAGGCCATGATCAGCGCCTGATAGGGCTCAGTGTAAGGGACGTCGGTAGCGCGCTGGTTCCATTCCTTGAGGAGGACCTCGTCGAGGCGGTCGTAAGCTTTCTTGAGCAGATCAGCGTCGGTCATACCTCGCACGAAACGATACGTGTCGGGGAAGAATCGCCCTTCGGGGAAAATCCCGCTGTGGCCGAGTTTGTCCATCACTTGGCTGTCGCTGAGACCGTTCAGGGTCTGTTCGAGTTTTTCATCCTTGGCCAGGGCCGCGCGAACCTGATGAAAATTCCAGCCTTCGACCAGCGTCAGACTGTATTGCACCATTTCTCCGCGCTTCCACAGGTCGATCAGCCCATTGACTGTCATACCAGGCACCATGCGGTATTCGCCGCTGTGCAATGGTTGCCCTGCCAGATTAAAGCGCCAATACACGCGCAGCCAGAAAGCGTCTTTGATGACGCCATCGGCTTCGAGTCGAAGGAAGGTACGGTTTGGCGTAGTGCCTTTGGGCACTTCCAGCAGCTCTTCCTGGGCGATGTTCAGCGGCTGTTCCAGCGCCGAATCGATTTTCCAGGCGCAAGCACCGGCCAACAGCCCCGCCAGAACCAATCCGGTTTCCAGCAGCAGCAAGAATTTACGTCTCACGAATCAAGCATCCAGTAGCGCACGGGCAATGGTTTGGAGTTTACGGGTGAGCGGCCCAACCGGCCAGCTCAGTGCGGCATAGGCGCGCACCGGCCAAACGCCATACACGCTGTTGCAGACAAAGACCTCGTCAGCCCATTGCAGCTGCTCGAGGGTGATATCGGTGATTTGCGTGGGAATCCCCAATGACTTGGCTTGAAACAATAATTCGGCGCGCATCACGCCCGCCACGCCACAGCGTTTGAGATTGGCGGTCACCAGCACGCCATCGCGTACCAGGAACAGATTACTGAACACGCCTTCGATCACCCGCCCGACCTGATCCAGCATCAAGCCTTCGGCATGCTCGGTGTCCTGCCATTCGGAACGGGCAATGACCTGCTCCAGACGATTCAAATGCTTGAGACCGGCGAGCAATGGCTGTTTGGAAAGCCGTGTTGCACAAGGAAACAGACGAACGCCCTGCTCCGCATGAACAGCCGGATAAGCCGCAGGAGGATTGCCTTGCAGAATGCGCCGAGCCTGAGCCGAGGGATCGACGGCGTAACCGCGCAGGCTGTCGCCGCGGGTGAGGATCAGTTTGAGCACGCCCTCGCCCAGCGCGGCGGCATAGGCCAGCAGCTCTGCACGGATCAGTTGATGATCAGCGGCAATCGCCAAGCGCGAACACCCCTCCGCCAGACGCGACAGATGTCGATCCAGCAGCAGCGGCTGCCCGCCCTTGACCGCAACGGTTTCGAACAGACCGTCACCGTAAGCCAGGCCGCGATCCTTCAGCGACAAAGCGTCAGCCGGTTGACCGTCGACCCAGCTGTCCATCAGCCAGCGAACCGGCGGAACACCAGCGAGCCATTGGTACCGCCAAATCCGAAGGAGTTGGACAGCACGACGTCGATATCCATCCCACGCGCGGTGTGGGGTACGAAGTCGAGGTCGCAGCCTTCGTCCGGCTCATCGAGGTTGATGGTCGGCGGCGCTACCTGGCTGTTGATTGCCAGCACGCTGAAAATCGCCTCGACCGCGCCCGCCGCACCCAACAGGTGACCGGTCATGGACTTGGTCGAACTGACCGCCAGCTTGTAGGCATGATCGCCGAACACGGACTTGATCGCACAGGCTTCGGCGAGGTCGCCAGCCGAGGTCGAAGTGCCGTGAGCGTTGATGTACTGAACCTGATCGCTATTGATCTTCGCATCGCGCAGGGCATTGGTGATGCAACGCGCAGCACCCGCGCCATCGGCCGGTGGCGAGGTCATGTGGTAAGCATCGCCACTGGTGCCGAAACCGATCAACTCGGCGTAGATGGTCGCGCCACGGGCCTTGGCGTGCTCCAGTTCTTCGAGCACCAGTGCGCCGGCGCCATCGGACAGCACGAAGCCATCACGACCCTTGTCCCATGGACGGCTGGCGCGGGTCGGCTCGTCGTTGCGGGTCGACAGTGCGCGGGAGGCACCGAAGCCGCCCATGCCCAGACCACACGCGGCCATCTCGGCACCGCCGGCGATCATCACGTCGGCTTCGTCGTACATGATGTTGCGTGCCGCCATGCCGATGCAGTGTGTACCGGTAGTACACGCGGTGGCGATGGCGTAGTTAGGTCCCTGTGCCCCCAGATGGATGGACAGGAAACCGGAAATCATGTTGATGATCGAGCCAGGCACGAAAAACGGAGAAATCCGTCGTGGGCCGGAATCATGCAGTGTGCGGCTGGTCTCTTCGATATTGGTCAGGCCGCCAATACCCGAACCCATGGCCACGCCGATCCGCTCGCGATTGGCGTCGGTGACCTCAAGGCCTGCGTTACGCACGGCTTGAAAACCTGCAGCCAGACCATATTGAATGAACAGGTCGAGTTTGCGAGCTTCCTTGACCGACAGGTATTCCTCGACATTGAAGCCCTTTACCGAGCCGCCAAAACGGGTGGAATAGGCAGAAAGGTCGGTGTGTTCGATCAGACCAATGCCACTGCGGCCAGCCAGAATGCCCTGCCAGCTGCTCGGCACATCCGTGCCCAGTGGCGACAACATACCCATACCGGTGACTACGACGCGTCTACGCGACACAGCACTCTCCTTTTTCAAATGACGACTTTGCATCAGGCCTAAAGAAAAAACCGCACGCCAGGATGGCAGTGCGGTTTTTCCATGACAGCGAGCGACGACTAAAAACTATTACGCCTGGTGGCTGGTAACGTAGTCGATTGCTGCTTGTACAGTAGTGATCTTCTCAGCTTCTTCGTCAGGGATTTCGGTCTCGAATTCCTCTTCCAGAGCCATCACCAGCTCAACAGTGTCAAGGGAGTCGGCACCCAGGTCTTCAACGAAGGAAGCAGTGTTGACCACTTCTTCTTCTTTAACGCCCAGTTGCTCAGCAACGATTTTCTTGACGCGCTCTTCGATGGTGCTCATACCTTGTTTTCACTCCTAATGGACAAATTCAGGCAGCTGGCCGGTGGGTAAGTGTATAGAAAGACTTTTCAGTTTTTCAACTGAAAGCTTCACTCCTCAAACCCGGCGACCCTCTGTCTATAAATAGATTGCAGCTTTATAACGGATTTTAGACAGCTCGTATGACATTTTTTTGAAGCAATCCGTCACATTTAACTCATGTACATCCCGCCGTTCACCGGGATTGTAGCCCCAGTAACGTAAGCCGCACCGTCGGATGCAAGAAAAGCGACCACAGACGCGATCTCTTGAGCTTGCCCCAGACGACCCAGCGGAATCTGCGTCTGCAAGGCTTCACGCTGCGCCTCGGGCAGTTCACGGGTCATATCGGTGTCGATGAACCCTGGGGCCACCGAGTTTACCGTAATCGAACGCGAACCGACTTCACGCGCCAATGCACGGCTGAAACCTTCCAGACCGGCCTTGGCGGCAGCGTAGTTTACTTGGCCTGCGTTGCCCATGGCACCCACAACCGAACCAATACTGATAATTCGTCCCCAACGGGCTTTGGTCATGCCGCGCAAAACGCCCTTGGACAGGCGGAACAAGCTGTTCAGGTTGGTATCGACAACGTCATGCCATTCGTCGTCTTTCATGCGCATCATCAGGTTATCGCGGGTGATACCGGCATTATTGACCAGGATCGCCGGCGCACCGAATTGCTCCTGAATGCTCGCCAGCACGGCCGCTACGGACTCATCGCTGGTGACATTGAGTTCCAGGCCTGTGCCCTGAATACCATTTTCTTTCAGGGTCGCAGCGATACGCTCGGCCCCCGAAGCGGAAGTCGCGGTGCCGATAACAACGGCACCCTGACGACCCAATTCCAGAGCGATAGCCTGGCCGATGCCACGGCTGGCACCGGTGACCAGTGCAACTTTACCTTGCAGACTCATGCAAGCTTCTCCTTGTTCAGGCCAGCGCTGCGCGGGCGGCAGCGAAAGCGTCTGGGGTATTGAGGTTAGAGGTCGACACGCCTTCGGCGCAACGTTTGTTCAGACCGGCAAGCACTTTACCAGGGCCGCACTCGACCAGTTGGGTCGCACCCTTGGCGGCCAGCGTCTGGACCGATTCGACCCAGCGTACAGGCTTGTAGAGCTGTTCGAGCAGATCGCGCTTGAGGGTTTCCAGATCGGCCGGCACGGTGGCGCTGACGTTCTGTACCACAGGGATCTGCGGCGCTTGCCAGTCGATCGCCGCGATCGATTCGGCGAACCGCTCGGCGGCTGGGCGCATCAATTCGCAATGAGACGGCACGCTGACAGGCAATGGCATGGCGCGCTTGGCGCCCCGCGCCTTGCAGCCTTCGATGGCGCGCTCGACCGCCGCCTTGGCGCCAGCGATCACTACCTGGCCCGGGGAGTTGAAATTGACCGCGCTCACCACTTCGCCTTGCGCCGCTTCGGCACAGGCTGCCAGCACGTCGGCATCTTCCAGACCAAGGATCGCGGCCATGCCGCCCTGCCCGGCCGGAACAGCCTCTTGCATCAGCTGACCGCGACGCTCTACCAGTTTCACTGCGTCGCCCAGGCTCAGACTGCCTGCAGCCACCAAGGCGCTGTATTCGCCCAGGCTGTGACCGGCAACGTACGCCGGACGCGCGCCGCCTTCAGCCAGCCACAGACGCCACAAGGCGATCGAGGCGGTCAGAATGGCCGGCTGGGTTTTATCGGTTTGATTGAGTTGTTCTTCCGGCCCTTGCTGGGTCAGTGCCCACAGGTCGTAACCCAGAGCATCGGAAGCTTCTTTGAATGTTTCGAGGACCACCGGATGTTGCGCGCCCAACTCGGCCAGCATGCCGAGGGACTGCGAACCCTGTCCTGGAAAGACGAATGCGAGGGAAGCAGACATGTAACAAGCCCCTAATGATCTTGTCGTCGGAGAATGACGTCCCGTTTCCGGAACGCAAGAAACTCACAGTTGGATGGCCCATTGAACTGAGCGGTCACATTTAAGCATTGTCCGACGAAAACGCCTAAGGCAACAAATCTTCCAGGCGCCCATGAAGCCGCTCCGGCAGGTTTTCCTGGATCTCGATCAGCGCTCGCTGTATCGCACTCTGAAAACCCTGCACCCCCGCCGAACCGTGGCTTTTCACGACAATTCCCTGCAAACCGAGGAAACTTGCGCCGTTATGTCGTGCCGGCGCCAGCTCAGCCTGCAAGCGTTTCATCAGCGGCAGCGCCAGCGCACCCACCACTTTGGACGCGAAATTTTTCTTGAATAACGCCTCGATGCGCCCGGCAATCATGGTCGCCAGGCCTTCGCTGGACTTGAGCAGGATATTGCCGACAAAGCCGTCACACACCACCACATCCGCCTCGCCACGGTACAAGCCGTCACCTTCGACAAACCCGATGTAGTTGATGCCACGAGCATTCTGCAACAACGTAGCCGCCAGTTTGACCTGCTGATTGCCCTTGATGTCTTCCGTACCGATGTTCAGCAATGCGACCCTCGGGCGAACGATGCCCAGGGTTTCTGCCGCGACCGAACCCATCACTGCAAACTGCAACAAGTGCTCGGCAGTGCAATCGACATTGGCACCCAGATCGAGCAACTGGCAGTAGCCCTTCTGCGTCGGAATGGCCGCGATCATTGCCGGTCGATCAATGCCCGGCAAGGTCTTGAGCACAAAACGCGACAACGCCATCAGCGCGCCGGTATTGCCGGCACTGACGCAGGCCTGGACCTTGCCGTCTCGCAGCAACTCCAGCGCCACGCGCATCGACGAATCGGGCTTGCCACGCAAGGCCTGGGCAGGTTTTTCGTCCATGGTGATGACTTCGGACGCCGGCACAATCGACAGGCGCGCGCGATCCACAGCCGATTGGCCAGAGAGCAGTTCTTCAAGAAGGGAGGGTTGACCGACGAGGGTCAGGTGCAGCGAGGGTGTAGCAGACAGACAAGCAAGGCTGGCCTGAACAATGCTGCGGGGACCGAAGTCCCCGCCCATTGCGTCAATCGCGATGACTTGAGCGGACAAGTGATTACTCGTCAGCGCCCTTGTCGATCACTTTACGGCCACGGTATACGCCTTCTGGCGATACGTGGTGACGCAGGTGAACTTCACCGGTGGTTTTTTCTACAGACAGGGTGCTAGCCTCGAGAGCGTCGTGCGAACGACGCATGTCACGGGCAGAGCGGGATTTTTTGTTCTGCTGAACAGCCATAATTGATTAACTCCTAAACGTTTGGGTCACGCTTTAACTGCGCCAATACACTGAACGGGTTGGACCGCGTTACCTCGTCCTCGCTCGGTTCGGGCTCATCGAGACCCGCCGGCTGCTGGCATTCTTCCGGATGATGAGCAGGCACAATGGGCAAGGCGAGCAAAAGCTCCTCCTCGATCAGTGACTGCAGATCCAAAGGATCTTCGCCCAGTTCCAGCACGTCATAACCTTTCGGCAACGACTGGGTATTCGCACCCTCCTTCACCACAGCATAACTGCATTCGCTATGGATCGGCAGGGTGACCAGCTCAAGACAACGCTGGCAAACCATTTTGACTTCGGTGTCGATAAAACTGTGAATTACCACAGATTTACGTTCATCTCGTTCAAAAACGAATTTAGCCTGCACCGTACCGACAGTATCGGAAAGCGGGTCGCAGAGTCTCTCCAAATCGGCCAGCAGCAGTTCACCTTGAAGGGTGGTGCCACGGTCAGCCAATTTGCGCGGGTCAACGTGAGGTGGAATCGGGTCATTCAACATAGGCGCAGCATTATAGGGATGCCCCCAGCCATGTCAAAGGAAATTCAGCCCTGCCCGTCACTTGAGCCTGCGCTAGAATTCGCCCCTGCCCTTTGGAGATGCGCATGCTGCCTTTATTACTCGCTTCAAGCTCGGCCTATCGCCGGCAATTGCTGGCCCGTTTGCAGTTGCCGTTCACGTGCAGCTCGCCGGATATCGACGAAAGTCATCGCCCGGGCGAGTCAGCCATCGAACTGGTAAAGCGCCTCGCCGAAGAAAAAGCCCGCGCACTGGCAGGCAGTCATCCGGCCCACCTGATCATCGGCTCGGATCAGGTCGCGGTACTCGGCGAGCGGATCATCGGCAAGCCTCACACCTTCGAAAAGGCCCGTGAACAACTATTGGCATCCAGCGGCGCGAGCGTGACCTTCCTGACCGGCCTGGCACTGCTCAACAGCCAGACCAGCCACTGCCAGGTCGACTGCGTGCCCTTTACCGTACACATGCGCGCACTCGACGCAGCGCGCATCGAACGCTATCTGCGCGCTGAACAGCCCTATGACTGCGCTGGCAGCTTCAAGGCCGAAGGTTTGGGGGTGAGCCTGTTTCAAAGCACCGAAGGCCCTGACGCCACCAGCCTGATCGGCCTGCCGTTGATACGCCTGATCGATATGTTGCTGGCTGAAGGCGTGCAGATACCTTAAAGATCAAACGAGGCTGCGATCTTTTGACTTAAAAAAAACCGGCAAAAGCCGGTTTCTTTATGCAGCCAGACGATCAGCGCAGCGAAGGCCCCTGGAAGCCCATCCACATTGCCAAATGCTCAGCCACGCTGGCCCCGAGCTTTTTCGAGAAGCGATCGAATGGCGACTCCTCAACAGTGAAATCCACCAGCTCTTTCTCGCCGATCACATCACGGGCAACCGAACTGGCATTGCCCAACCCATCGATCAAGCCCAGCGACAGGGCCTGCTCACCCGACCAGATCAGCCCGGAGAACAGCTCCGGATGCTCTTTATCCTTCAGGCGATCACCACGACCCTTCTTGACGCTATTGATGAACTGCTGATGGGTGGTATCGAGCACGCTCTGCCAGAATTGGATTTCCGCGGGCTTCTGCGGCTGAAACGGATCGAGGAACGATTTGTGCTCACCAGAGGTGTAGGTACGACGCTCGACACCCAACTTCTCCATGGTCCCGACAAAACCGTAGCCGGCCGCCGTCACACCAATGGAACCCACCAGGCTCGCCTTGTCGGCGTAGATCTGATCCGCGGCGCTAGCGATGTAATAGGCACCGGAAGCACCCAGATCCGAGATCACCGCATAAACCTTGGTATCTGGATGCAGGCCGCGCAAACGACGGATCTCGTCGTAGACATAACCCGACTGCACCGGACTGCCGCCAGGGCTGTTGATTCGCAGAACCACACCCTTGACCTTCTTGTCCTCGAAGGCTGCACGCAGACTGCCGACGATATTGTCGGCACTGGCCGGCTCTTTGTCGGCAATCATGCCCGTTATATCGATCAGCGCCGTGTAGCCAGAGCCGAGGGCGGCGCCTTTCTCCATGCTTATCATCGGCGATAACAGAACCAACAAGCCGAACAGGTACAGAAAAGTCAGCGACTTGAAGAATATCCCCCAGCGACGGGACCGTCGCTGTTCCTGCACGCCAGCGAGCAAGGTTTTTTCCAGTAGCTTCCAGCTTTTCTCGTCGCCCGTTTCCGCACTCGCCTTGGCGGGCGCTTTCCATTCGTCGGTCATGCCATATACCCCAGCAAAAAAACCCATTAAACCCGCTGATTCAGCCAGGCGTGCAACTCTGAAAAACGATCGATGGCCAGTTTCGGTTCGAACAGCTTCAAGGCTTCGATTGATTGAGCGCCATAGCTGACCGCCACCGAATCCACGCCCGCGTTGCGCGCCATCTGCAGGTCGAACGACGAATCGCCGACCATCAGCGCCTGCTCCGGACGAACCTCGCAATGGGCGAGAATCTGCTCAAGCATCAGCGGATGGGGCTTGCTGGCGGTTTCATCAGCGGCGCGGGTGACATCGAAATAATCCTCCCAGCCGTGAGACTTCAGCACCCGATCCAGCCCACGACGAGCTTTGCCGGTCGCTACTGCCAGATGATACCCCTCGACACGAAACGCTTCGAGAGACTCGACAACGCCCTCAAACAGTGGCGAAGGCACGGCTTCCGACGCAATGTAGTGATCCGCATAGTGCTGACGGAATGCTACCAGTTCGGAGTCGCCAATCTCGGGATACAGGGTGCGAATCGCTTCCGGCAAGCCCAGACCGATAATGCCTTTGACGGCAAAATCATCACGCAACTGAAAACCGGACCGCTCGGATGCGACATGCATCGCCTCGACAATCCGACCAATGGAGTCAGCGAGTGTGCCGTCCCAATCGAAAATCAGCAGCTTGTAATCAGTAGGGTGCACTCAAGCGCTCCACGGTTTTGGCCCACATCTCGTCGACCGGCGCCTGCAACTTGAGCTCACCGCCATCAGGCAGCGGCACCGTCAGCATGTAGGCGTGCAGAAACAGACGCTTGCCGCCGAGATCACGAATCTCTTTGCTGAAACCTTCATCGCCGTACTTGGTATCACCAGCAATGCAATGTCCGGCATGCAGAGTATGGACGCGAATCTGGTGAGTGCGACCCGTGATCGGCTTGGCTTCGATCAGGGTAGCGAAGTCGCCAAAACGACGCAGGACCTTGAACACGGTCACAGACTCCTTGCCCTCCTCCTCGTCCACTTCGACCATCCGCTCGCCGGAGCGCAGATTGCTCTTGCCCAGCGACGCACGGACTTGCTTGATCGAGGTCGCCCAGTTGCCGCGCACCAGCGCCATGTAGCGCTTATCGACGCCATCGCCGCGCAATGCCGTGTGCAAGTGGCGCAACATGCTGCGCTTTTTGGCAATCATCAGCAGGCCGGAGGTATCACGATCGAGACGATGAACCAGCTCGAGCTCCTTGCAATCGGGACGCAACTGACGAAAGGCTTCAATCACGCCGTAGGTCAAGCCACTGCCACCATGAACCGCAATGCCGCAAGGCTTGTTGACCACGATCAGCGCCTTGTCTTCATAGACAATCGCGGCCTCGAGCCGCTGCAGCAGACCTTGGGCCAGCGGCACAGGTTCGTCGCGCTCAGGCACGCGAACCGGCGGCACGCGCACGATATCGCCCGCCTGCAGCTTGTATTCGGGCTTGATCCGACCTTTGTTCACCCGCACTTCGCCCTTGCGCAAAATGCGGTAAATCAAGGTCTTGGGCACGCCTTTGAGCCGAGCGAGAAGGAAGTTATCAATACGTTGGCCGGCATATTCCGGCGAGACCTCCAGCAGTTGTACGGCTGGGGTCGAAGGGGCAGTAGTCGTCATGGTGCGGATGATAACAATTTTTTATGGAATTGAAGCACTTAATCATTGCTGCTATAGTCGCGAACGCCGCCAAAAGTGGCCTGGACAGCGGACTAACGGTCAAAAACCGGCCCTGACCAACGCAATTCACGAGGACGAGAGGCCGTCCTACGGGGCTTTCGCTACGTAACGGCAGAGTTTGCAGTTGTAACGAGCGCAGGTGACATAAGGCCTGAATCATGCCGCAAAGCAGAGTTTTCACTCGCCTTCCGAGCAAATATTCACGGCCAGTTCACAAAGTGCAGTCAGCTGCGAACGACCCCGAGCGAACGCTTCGGAAACACCGCCTAAATTAGCCATGATGCGTGACCTCCCCTTTCGGAGCTCACGGTAAATGCCAACCCGCTGCGGATTCTGCGCGCGGCAGCACCCGAATTATCAGGGATACGTGTAGGGTGGAGATGCACAACCGCTGGACTGTGTAGCAATAGGCTTTATCAAGACGCTTCATCTCGTCCACAGCCGCCGGTTGATTCCTCCTCCTGACTGAGTGCTTAAGTAGCCACAGCAAGCAGGACGCGTACGTCGCGACACCGGCCCAATTGGCCGGGGTTCGCTAGACACTGGAGTGGCCAACCACTCCTGACGCACCTGACACCGACCGTGAGAAGTCGTGTGTGCCGAACGCCGTTTCCGGCAGCCCGGAAACCGACGGTACTACATGAAAAGAATGCTGATTAACGCAACTCAACCCGAAGAGTTGCGTGTTGCACTGGTAGATGGCCAGCGCCTCTACGACCTGGACATCGAATCCGGTGCACGCGAGCAGAAGAAGGCCAACATCTATAAAGGCCGGATTACTCGCATCGAACCAAGCCTTGAGGCTGCCTTTGTCGATTTCGGCTCTGAGCGCCACGGCTTCCTGCCCCTCAAAGAAATCTCCCGCGAATACTTCAAGAAAGCCCCCGAAGGCCGCGTCAACATCAAGGACGTCCTGAGCGAAGGCCAGGAAGTCATCGTTCAGGTCGAAAAAGAAGAACGTGGCAACAAGGGCGCCGCCCTGACCACTTTCATCAGCCTGGCCGGTCGTTACCTGGTGCTGATGCCGAACAACCCGCGTGCCGGCGGTATCTCCCGTCGCATCGAAGGTGAAGAGCGCAACGAACTGCGTGAAGCCCTGAACGGCCTGGTTGCCCCGGCCGACATGGGCCTGATCGTTCGCACTGCCGGCCTTGGCCGCAGCAGCGAAGAAATGCAGTGGGATCTCGATTACCTGCTGCAACTCTGGACCGCCATCAAAGAAGCTTCGCTGGATCGCTCCGCGCCGTTCCTGATCTACCAGGAAAGCAACGTGATCATCCGCGCCATCCGCGATTACCTGCGCCAGGACATCGGCGAAGTGCTGATCGACAGCGTTGAAGCCCAGGACGAAGCCCTGACCTTCATTCGCCAGGTGATGCCGCAGTACGCCAGCAAAATCAAGCTGTACGAAGACAGCGTTCCGCTGTTCAACCGTTTCCAGATCGAAAGCCAGATCGAAACCGCCTTCCAGCGCGTCGTCGAACTGCCTTCCGGCGGCTCCATCGTTATCGATCCGACCGAAGCCCTGGTGTCCATCGACATCAACTCGGCGCGCGCCACCAAAGGCAGCGACATCGAAGAAACCGCACTGCAGACCAACCTTGAAGCCGCCGAAGAAATCGCCCGTCAGTTGCGCTTGCGCGACATCGGCGGCCTGATTGTCATCGACTTCATCGACATGACCCCTGCCAAGAACCAGCGCGCCGTGGAAGAAAAAGTCCGCGAATGCCTGGAAGCCGACCGCGCTCGCGTGCAAGTCGGTCGCATCTCGCGCTTCGGCCTGCTGGAAATGTCCCGTCAGCGCCTGCGTCCATCCCTGGGCGAAAGCAGTGGCATCGTCTGCCCGCGTTGCAACGGCACCGGCATCATCCGTGACGTTGAATCGCTGTCGCTGGCGATCCTGCGCCTGATCGAAGAAGAAGCCCTGAAAGACCGCACCGCCGAAGTTCGCGCACAAGTGCCGATTCCGGTTGCAGCTTTCCTGCTCAACGAAAAACGCAACTCGATCACCAAGATCGAACTGCGCACCCGTGCCCGCATCGTCATTCTGCCGAACGATCACCTCGAAACGCCGCACTTCGAAGTTCAGCGCCTGCGCGATGACAGCCCGGAAGCTGCCGTCGGCCAGTCCAGCTACGAAATCGCCGCTGCCGCTGCCGAAGTCGAAGAAGTCCAGCCAGCCGCCGCGACCCGCACCCTGGTTCGCCAGGAAGCCGCGGTCAAGACGGCTCCGGCCCGCGCCAACGCTCCGGTTCCGACCGAAGTCGTCGCGGCTCCGGTGGCTGCACCGGCCGTTGCCCCAGAGCCAAGCCTGTTCAAAGGCCTGGTGAAGTCGCTGGTCAGCCTGTTCGCCACCAAGGAAGAGCCTGCTGCGCCGGTTGTGGTTGAAAAGCCAGCCACCGAACGCCCTGCTCGCAACGAAGAGCGCCGCAACGGCCGTCAACAGAGCCGCAACCGTAATGGTCGCCGCGATGAAGAGCGCAAGCCTCGTGAGGAACGTGCACCGCGTGAAGAACGCGCACCACGTGAGCCACGTGAAGCCCGCGAAGAAGCTCCAGCAGTTGCCCAGGAACGCGCTCCGCGCGAAGAGCGCGCACCACGCGCCCCTCGTGAAGAACGTGCACCGCGCGCCCCGCGTGAAGATCGCAAGCCACGTGGCGAGCGTGAAGAACGTCCGGTTCGTGAATTGCGCGAGCCTCTGGATGCCGCTCCGGCCGCCGCTGCCAGCGCTGAAGAGCGTCCAGCCCGTCAGCCACGTGAAGAACGCGCTCCACGCCCACCGCGTGAAGAACGTCAGCCACGTACCGAGCAAGCCGCTGCTGCCGTTGCTGAAGAAGAGTTGACCACCAACGAAGAGCAACTGCAGGAAGACGGTCAGGAAGGCGCCGAAGGCGATCGTCCACGCCGCCGCTCCCGTGGCCAGCGTCGTCGCAGCAACCGTCGTGAGCGTCAACGCGATGCCAACGGCAATGTGATCGAAGGTTCGGAAGAGTCCGAATCGGCTGAAAACGCCGAAGCGCCAAGCGCTGCCGATCTGGCCGCCGGCCTGGCTGTTACCGCAGCCGTTGCCAGTTCCGTGATCAGCGCACCTGCTGAAGCACAAGCCAATGAGCAAGCTGAACGCGCCACTGCCGCCACGCTGGAAACCGCTCCGGTTGAAGCTCCAGTGGTTGAAGCGACCACACCTGTAGAAGTCACCGCTGCTCCGGAAATCGAAGTAGCACCGGTTCGTGAAGCACAGCCTGAAGTTGAAGCTGCCGCCGAGCCGGCCGTCGTCGCTGAACCAGTGGCTGCTACCGAGCCTGTGGTTGAAGCGCCGGCTGAACCGGTCCGTGAAGTTCGCGAAGAGCAAACCACGTTCAACTGGGTTGCCGAACCACCTGTAGCGGTCGAAGCTCCAGCGCCAGCCGCTGAAGCCCCGGTTGCTGAAGCCATGGTCTCCGAGCCAGTGGTCACAGCTGCCGAGCCTGCTCCGGTGGTTGAAGCGCCTGTGGTTGCCGAACCGGTGGTTGAAGCCGCCCCTGTCAGTGCCCTGACCCCAAGTGGCCGTGCGCCGAACGACCCGCGTGAAGTACGTCGTCGCAAGCGTGAAGCCGAGCGTCTGCAGAAGGAAGCCGAACTGGCTGCCGCTGCTGCTCCGGCCGCTGCCGAGCCAGCCCCGGTTGTTGCTGAAGTTGTCGAGGCAGCCCCTGCCCCGGCCGCTGAAGTCGCTGCCGAACCGGTTGAATCCGCGATCGACGAAGCACCGCGCTCCGTTCAGGAAGCGGTAGAGCAACACGAGCAAGCCCAGGAAAAAGAGCACGAGCCTAAACCCCTCGCCTGATTCCATCGGCCACTAAAAAGCCCCGCCTGGTGATCCAGGCGGGGCTTTTTTATGTTTGCAGGGAAGCAGCGGGACCGCGTTTTCGTTCATCGCGGGCAAGCCACGCTCCCACAGGTTTGTGGATCGTTCCCACGCTCTGCGTGGGAATGCAGCCCGGGACGCTCCGCGTCCCAAGCGGACGCAGAGCGTCCATTGAGGCATTCCCACGCAGAGCGTGGGAACGATCATCCATCAAGCGAAGATCAACGCCTCAGGCACATCCACATCCCACAACACCCCGGGATCCTCCACCGCCACCTCAACCACCCTCGCCTGCGCGAACAGCGACTTGGCGCCGTGATCACCGGTCAACGCCATCAACCCTGGACCGAAGCTTCGCCCGAACCCCACCGGATGCCCATATTGACCCTCATGTACCGGCACGCTGATCGCATCATCGGCAATATTCGCGACAACCCGCTCAATACTGGACGGCAGGATAAACGGCATATCCCCCAGCACGATGAGCCAGCCAGCGAGTTGTGAGCACGCCGCCACACCCGCCGCAATGCTGTCGCCCAGACCGGTCGACTCGATCCGCACAATCTCGCAGCCATAGGCCTGAGCCATGCGAATCACTTGTGGGCGATCCGCGGTGGTCACCAGTACGCGCTTCTCCAGCGTGGCCGGCAGATTCACCAGCACCTGCTCGATCACCGAATGCACGGTGACGCCGTCACGAGCGGTGCAGTCCACTAGCAGCTTGTCCTTATCGTCACCCGCCACCTGTCGAAACCGACTGCCCTGCCCTGCGGCCAGAACGATAACGCCGATGGAGTCGCTCATACGCCCTCCTGCAACGGCCTCTTCTGTTTCAGCTCGACGCCGTTCTTGATCGCCACAATTTCGGCCAGCAGCGACAAGGCGATTTCCGCCGGTGTATGGCTGCCGATGTGCAAACCGATCGGGCCGTGCAAGCGCTCGATGGCCTGTTGTGACAAGCCTAGCTGAGCCAGGTTGTCCCGGCGCTTCTGGCTATTGACCCGCGAACCCAGCGCACCGACATAAAACGCCTTGGAGTCCAGCGCCGTGAGCAGCGCCATGTCATCCAGGCGTGGGTCGTGGGTCAGCGCGACAATGGCTGTGCGCTCGTCGGTCTGGATGGTCAGCACCGCTTCGTCGGGCATGCCCGGGACGAAGCGACCATGTTGCTCTTCCCAGCCATAGACGAACTCGGTGCGCGGATCGCAGATCAGCACTTCGAAATCCAGCAGCCGCGCCATCTCGGCAACGTAGCGCGACAGTTGGCCGGCGCCGATCAGCAACAGCCGCCAGCGCGGACCATAAATGGCGCGCAAGGTCTGTCCGTCAAACACCAGCACATCAGTCTTGCTCGCTGGCTGCAGAATCACTTCACCGGTCGCCAGGTTCAGCTCACGCGCAACGATTTCATGGGCCTCGCAGCGCGTCAGCAATTCGGCAACCCACGCCGGATCGCCGACGCGCTCCTCGGTCAGGCGCAACGTGCCGCCGCACGGCAAACCAAACCGTGCGGCCTCCTCACGGGTGACGCCGTAGGTAATTAACTGCACCGGCGGCCCATCGGCCGGAATACGGCCATCGTGCAGCCGGGCAATCAGATCATCCTCGACGCAGCCACCGGACACCGAGCCAATCACCACGCCGTCTTCACGCAAGGCCAGCATGGCGCCAGGTGCCCGGGGCGCAGTGCCCCAGGTCTGGACCACGCTGTACAACATCACCCGCTGACCGGCGCGACGCCATTGCAGCACGCTGCGCAGGACGTTCAGATCGACGCTGTCCATCAGGCTTGCGCCTTCTGCCAGCCTTGCAGCTGATAGCGTACCGGCAGATTGCGGATGCGCTTGCCGGTGGCGGCGAAGATTGCGTTGCACAGCGCTGGCGCGATCGGCGGCACGCCCGGCTCACCGACTCCGCCCAACGGCACATCGCCCGGTGGCGTGACCAGATGCACGGCGACTTTTTTCGGCGCTAGAGACATGCGGGCCACTTCGTACATGTGGAAATTGTCCTGCTGGACCTTGCCGTCCTTGAAGCTGATTTCCCCCAGCGCCGCGTTGCCCAGCCCCATGACGCAGGCACCTTCGAACTGCGAGCGAATCCGCTCGGGGTTGATCTGCGGGCCGCAATCCACGGCGATGTCTGCCTTGTGCACGATCAGCGTGCCATCGTCTTTGACTTCCACCTCGATCACCGCCGCCACATAAGTGACAAAACTATAGTGCACCGCCAGGCCCAGACCTCGGCCCTTGGGCAACTCACGGCCCCAACCGGCCGCTTTGGCGGCGGTTTCCAGTACGGTGCGCATCCGTGCAGTGTCGATTGGATAACGCTCGGGAGATTCGCCGTAGTTCCACTCTTCACTCAAGGTGCGCGGATCGATCTGACGGTCCGGGCCGAGCAATTTGATCTGGTACTTGAGTGGATCCTGGCCAGCCTTGTGGGCCAGTTCATCGACAAAGCTCTGAATCGCAAAGCCGTGGGGAATGTTCGACACCGAGCGATACCAGCCGACCCGGGTATGGACTGTCGCTTCAGGGTTTTCCAGGCGCACGTTGGGAATCGCATAAGCCATGTTGGTAAAGCCCATGCCCAGTTCGAAAGCCGCCTCATGGTTCATGCCCGGCGCGAACAGTGCGGTGATACTCGGCGCCACCGTGCGGTGCAACCATCCGGACGGCAGGCCGTCCTTGTTCAGGCTGGCCTTCAGGTATTCGGCAGACACGGTGTGGAAATAGGAGTTGTGGATGTCGTCTTCACGGGTCCATTGCACCCGCACAGCCTTACCCGGGAACTCCTTGGCCAGGATCGCCGCTTCAACGACGAAGTCTGGCTTGGATTTGCGACCGAAACCGCCGCCGAGCAAGGTGACGTTGAACGTGACGTTATCGAATGGAATGCCGAGGCGCTCGCCGATCCGTTCGCGGGTGACTTGCGGGGCCTGGCTTGGGGCCCAGGCTTCGCACACGCCGTCCTTGAAGCGGGCGATGGCGACCATCGGTTCCATTGGCGATTGCGCCAGGTGCGGCAGGTAGTAAGAGGCTTCGAGGGTGCTGTCGGCGCTGCTCATGGCCTGGTCGATGCTGCCGGTATTGCGCACCACTTTGCCGGGTTTGAGCGACGCGGCTTCGAGTTCCTTGCGGTAGGCGATTGAGTCATAACTGGCGTTGGGGCCGTCATCCCACTCGATTTTCAGCGCTTCGCGGCCCTTGATCGCTGCCCAGGTATTGCTGGCCACCACGGCCACGCCGCCCAGAGGCTGAAATTCGGACGGCAATGGCCGGCTTTCGATTTGCAGAACCTTGATTACGCCCGGGACTTTCATCGCGGCGCTGGCATCGAAGGATTTGACCTTGCCACCGTAGACCGCTGGACGCGCGATGGTGGCGAAAAGCATGCCGTCGAAATGCACATCGGCGCCGTAGACTGCCCGGCCGTTGACGATGTCCGCACCGTCGATGGCTTTGGTGCCTTCCTTGCCGATGTAACGGAATTCCGATGGCTGCTTGAGCCGCAGGCTGTCGCGGGCCGGTACCGCCAGTGCCCCGGCAGCAGCGGCCAATGCGCCGTAGCCCAGTTCACGACCAGTCGGTTTGTGAATGACTTTATGCATTTGCGCACGACACTCGCTGACCGGCACTTTCCACTGCGCGGCGGCGGCTTGCTCAAGCATGGTCCGCGCGGCAGCACCGCAACGGCGCATCGGCTCGTACCAGTGACGCATGCTGCGCGAACCGTCAGTGTCCTGGTTACCGAAACGCACTTCGTCGCCCGGGGCCTGTTGCACTTTGACCAGCGCCCAGTCGGCGTCCAGTTCATCGGCCACCACCATGCTCAGGCTGGTGCGCACGCCCTGGCCCATTTCCGAGCGGTTGCAGACCACGGTCACGCTGCCATCGGCGGCGATGCTGACATAAACCTTAGGATCATCGATCCAGCCATTGGGCATGCCGTCGGCGCCGAACTTCTTGTCTTTTTCGGCGGCGAGCGCGTCCTGCCAACCCCAGCTGGCTGCCAGCACCAGCGCACTGGTGGCGCCCACGCCTTTGAGGAAACCACGGCGGCTGAGGTTGCTCAGCGCAAAATCATTCGGTAACCGGCTCATGCCTTGGCCTCCTTCAGGTGATTGGAGGCCTGGCGGATGGCGGTCTTGATCCGGTTGTAGGTGCCGCAACGGCAAATGTTACCGACCATTGCCTCTTCAATCTGCTCGTCGCTGGGGTTCGGATTGGTTTTCAGCAGCGCGGTGGCGGACATGATCTGCCCGCCCTGGCAGTAACCGCACTGGGCCACGGCGCTGTCGAGCCAGGCTTGCTGGACGATTTTGCCAACCGGGTCGTTGTGCAGCTCATCTATGGTAGTGACATTTTGCCCGGTCACGGAACTGATGGGCGTGATGCACGCCCGTGCGGGCTGGCCGTCGACATGAATCGTACAGGCGCCGCACAGACCCATGCCGCAGCCGAACTTCGTGCCGGGATGGCCCCCCGCCACATCGCGAATGGCCCACAGCAGTGGCATCTCGTCCGCTACATCCATTTTGTAAGGTTGACCGTTGAGAATCAGAGTATTCATGGGCACGCCCGCATAGTTATAGAGGTTATGGGGTCGAGCAATCTGTCGCCGGTTCCTTCACGCAGATCGACTCAGGCTAATGGGCTCTCTTACGCGGACGACAACGTCTGCATCGGGCCTTTGGTGGAGCAAATGCTTGCATCGTTAGGTGGCTAAGTTAACTGAGCATTAACAAAAAAGCCCTGCACATTGAAGATGTGCAGGGCTTTGGAATCAGCCTGAAAGCGTAGCCTCAATACTGATTGGGTTCCATTTCCAGGTCGACCTTGAATCGCTCCGAAATATCTTTCTGAATACGTTGCGCCAGGTTCAGCAATTGCTGGCCTGTTGCGCCGCCGTAATTGACCAGCACCAGTGCCTGTAATTTGTGTACACCGGCATCACCGTCGCGAAAGCCTTTCCAGCCGGCCCGTTCGATCAGCCAGCCCGCCGCCAGTTTCATTTGCCCGTCGGGTTGCGCGTAAGCCACCAGCTCCGGGTATTGCTCCTTGAGTTGCGCCACTAATGTCGCCGGCACCAAGGGGTTCTTGAAGAAGCTGCCGGCATTGCCGAGCACCGCCGGGTCCGGGAGCTTTTCGTTGCGAATGCTGCAAATGGCCTGGCTGACATCGGTGGCCGTCGGGTGATCGATACCCTGTTCAGTCAGGCGCTGACGCACCGGGCCGTACTCCAGATGCAGGTGTGCGGCGTGATCCAGGGCAAAACGAACGCGCAGGATCAACCACCGCCCCGGTTCCTGTTTGAACAGGCTGTCGCGGTAGGCGAAGTTGCACTCGGCCAGCGAGAAGTCGCGCAGCTCGCCGGTCTGGCGATCGAGGGCCGTCAGGCCGGCAAACACGTCTTTGATTTCGACGCCGTAAGCGCCGATGTTCTGCATCGGTGCCGCACCGACAGTGCCGGGGATCAAGCTGAGGTTTTCCAGCCCCGACAGCCCTTGCGCCAAGGTGTGCTGCACAAACGGATGCCAAGGCTCGCCGGCCTCGGCTTCAATCACGACCTTGCTGCCGTCATCACTGAGGATGCGAATCCCGCGTGTAGCCATGCGCAGTACCAGCGCCTGCACATCAGCAGTCAGCAGCAAATTGCTGCCGCCGCCGATCACCAGCACGGGCACATCATGTTCCAACCCATAGGCCAGGGCTTCGCGCACGTCAGTATCGCTATGCGCCTCGGCAAACAGCCGGGCCTGAACGTCCACACCAAAGCTGTTGTACGGCTTGAGCGAAACCTGGGGTTGAAGCTGCAAACTCATAGCCGTCCCTTCAATTCGATCACCAGCAAATCGCTGGCGCGCTCGATCAGGTCCAGTACCAGCTCGAAGCCCTGGTCGCTGTCGTGATAAGGGTCCGGCACTTCATCGATTTCCGACTGGTAGCGACGAAGGAACAGGTCCAGCTCGGCCTTGCCCTTGGCCGGTTGCAGGGCCTTGAGGTGGCGCAGATTGCTGTTGTCCATCGCCAGAATCAGGTCGTAGGTGGCGAAATCGGCGCGGGTCACTTGCTGAGCGCGCTGGGCGGACAGGTCGTAGCCGCGCAGTTTCGCCGCGGCCTGGCTGCGCTTGTCCGGGGGCTTGCCGACGTGCCAGTCACCGGTGCCGGCGGAGGCCACTTCGACTTGATCGGCCAGCCCCGCCTCACGCAGTTTGTGCCGCAATACGCCTTCGGCCGTGGGCGAACGGCAGATGTTGCCCAGGCAGACGAACAGAACCCGCATCAGGCCTCCAGCAAGCGACGAACGCGCTCGAGGTCTTCAATGGTATCGACACCGGTAGGCGGTGCGATCAGCGCATCGGCGACGTGAATCCGCACACCGTGCCAGAGCGCCCGCAGTTGCTCCAGAGACTCGGTGTTTTCCAGCCAGCACGGGCCCCAGATGACGAAGTCCTGCAGGAAACCGGCGCGATAGGCATAAATGCCGATGTGGCGGCGATACGGCACGCCTTCCGGCAATTGCTCGCGGCTCTTGGCGAACGCGTCGCGAGCCCACGGCAAAGTGGCACGACTGAACGTCAGCGCCAAGCCATTGAGGTCGCTGACCACCTTGACCACGTTGGGGTTGAACAAGGTTTCCACGTCTTCGATCGGCTCGGACAGGGTGGCCATGCGCGCTTCGGTGTGGGCGGCCAGGTTGGCGGCGACCTGATCGATCACGCTCGGCGGAATCAACGGCTCGTCACCCTGAACGTTGACCACAATGGCGTCCGGGGCCAGGCCCAGTTTCGCCGCGACTTCGGCCAGACGGTCGGTGCCGGAATTATGGTCTTCGCGCGTCAGCACCACGTCGGCACCAAAGCTTTTGCAGGCCTCGACAATGCGCGCATCGTCAGTGGCAACGACCACTTGCTGGGCACTGCTTTTGCTCGCTTGTTCCCAGACGTGCTGGATCATCGGCTTGCCGGCGATCAGCAGCAGGGGTTTGCCCGGCAGACGGGTGGAGGCATAGCGCGATGGAATGACAACGGTAAAGGCTGTGGTCATTTATCCAGACGCTCGTCGGTGGTCAGGGTGCGCGCTTCGCTTTCGAGCATCACCGGGATGCCGTCGCGAATCGGGTAGGCGAGGCCGGCGCCCTTGCTGATCAGCTCGGTTTTGTCGGCGCTGAGCTTGAGCGGGCCTTTGCAGACCGGGCAAGCGAGGATATCGAGCAATTTGGTGTCCATGAACATTCCCTGGATAGAAACGGATTTAAGGCAAAAGACGAGCCGGCAACAGGCGCATCAGCTGCGTATCGAACCAGGCCACGAAGGCCGGCGATGGCGCAGCATCGACCGCCAGGTACCACCAATCGGCGGCGGCGAAGGCACGGCACTTCACCGCGTCCTTTTCCGTCATCACCACTGGCAATGACGGTGTGAAATTCAAGGCCTGCACGCTGTACTCGGCGTGGTCGGCAAATGCATGCGGCACTGGCCGCCAGTGTAGCGTTTCGAGGGTCGTGAAGAAACGCTGGGGATTGCCGATCCCGGCCACGGCGTGAATAGCCTGGCCTGAGGGGAAGTGGTCAAGGGGCCGGCGTTCGCCGCTTTGCAGGTTCACCAGTGCCGTGGGTTGCAGCTGGAAGGCAAAACCGTCGATGCGGTCGGCCGTGGCACCGTTGTAAAGCACCGCATCGACGCTTTGCAGACGCTCGATCGGTTCGCGCAACGGCCCGGCCGGCAGGCAACGCTGGTTGCCCAGCCCCCGGGCGGCATCGATCAGCACCAGTTCCAGATGCCGGGCCAGCCGATAATGCTGCATGCCGTCGTCGGAGAGGATCAGGTCCAGCGGCTCGCTCGCCAGCAAGGCTTTGACTGCGCGGCTGCGGTCCGGATCGATCATCAGAGGCACGCCGGTGCGCTGGACGATCAGCAATGGCTCATCGCCCGCCACGTCCGCGCCTTGATCCGCCTCGACCCGCCACGGCAATTGCGCGGGTTTGGCGCCGTAACCACGGCTGACGACGCCAACGCGCAAACCGTTGCGCTGGCAATGCTGGATCATCCATAGAATCAGCGGCGTCTTGCCGGTGCCGCCCACCGTGATGTTACCGACCACGATCAACGGCACCGGCGGCTGATAGATCTCGCCCTCACCCGCCAGAAAGCGCTCGCGCTTGCCGATGACCACACGCCGATACAGCCATTCCAGAGGCTGCAGCAGCTTCAGCGCCGGATGGCCTTCGTACCACGCAGCGAGCAATCGATCGGACATGGCCATCAGGATGCCGGCGCCGCCTCGACAGTGGTCATGCGCAAGTGACTGAAACCGAGTTTGCCGGCAGCGTCCATTGCGGTGATGACGGACTGGTGGGGGGTCTTGCCATCAGCGCTGATGGACAACGGCAGGTTGGTATCGCCATTGGATTCTTTCTGGAGCGCTTCCATCAGGCTGGTCAGGTCATTCTTGGGCAACAACTGGTTGTTGACCGAGAACACCCCTTCAGCGCTGATAGCGATGTCCAGTTGCTTGGCCTGCTGGTCTTCGGCCGGGGAACCGCTGACCGCTTCCGGCAGGTCGACGCGCAACTGGGTTTCACGGGTGAAGGTGGTGGTTACAACGAAAAACAGCAGCAGGATGAACACCACGTCGATCAACGACGCGAGGTTGATGTCTATCGTTTCCCGTGGTTTACGACGGAATTTCACGCTTTACCCTCAGCCAGATCCACGTCGCGGTCACCCTGCACCACCTCAACCAGCTTGATCGCTTCCTGCTCCATGCCTACCACCAGCTCATCTATGCGGCGTTGCAGGAAGCGGTGGAAGAACACGGCCGGAATACCGACCATCAGGCCTGCAGCGGTGGTGATCAGCGCCTTGGAAATACCACCGGCCAGTACCGAGGCGTTGGTGCCCATGCCCGTGCCCATGAATGCACTGAAAATATCGATCATGCCCAGCACCGTACCCAGCAGACCCAGCAACGGGGCCATGGCAGCAATGGTGCCGAGGGCATTGATGTAGCGTTCGAGCTCGTGAATCACCCGCGCAGCGGCCTCTTCGATGCACTCTTTCATGATCTCGCGACCATGCCTGGAGTTCGCCAGACCGGCGGCCAGGATCTCGCCCAACGGAGAGTTGGCACGCAGTTCCTTGAGTTTTTCCTTATTGAGTTGTTTGTCCTTGATCCAGACCCAGACCTGCCCGAGCAAGTGCTCCGGGGTCACGCGGCTGGCACGCAGGGTCCAGAGACGCTCGGCAACGATCGCCATGGCGGCGATGGAACTCAGAATGATCGGCAGCATCATCCAGCCGCCGGATTTGACCAATTCCCACACAGTGACAGTCCCCTCGAAAAGTGCGCCACTCTAACATAGGGGGTGGACGCACCGAAGACCGCGATGTCGTATCCGGTCGGGCTTCGACAGTTCGGGTTACTGGCTGGATGGTGGCGGATCGCGCCAGAAGCGCCGTTCTTGAAGCATCGTCCACGGCGGCTTGAAGCGTCCCAGTTGCAGACGAATGGCACCTTGCTCGGCGCTGTCGTAGATCGCCACACCGCGTTTTTGATACCGCGCCACGACCGTGGGATGGGGGTGGCCGAAAGAATTGCCGTTGCCACGGGAGATCAGCACCGCGTTGGGTTGCAATGCGCTGAGCAACGCCATCGAAGATGAACTGCGACTGCCATGGTGTGGGGCCTGCAACCAATCCGTCGGCACCGCCAATGGACCGTCGAGCAGCGCCCGCTCGGCCGCGCTATCGATATCGCCAGTCAGCAGCAACCGCTCGCCATTGGCTTCGATCTGCAGCACACAGGACTTCTGATTGCTGTCGATGGCAGACGGCCACTGCCAGAGCTGAAACTTCACATCGTCCCAGGCCCATTGCCGACCGCTCTCGCAGCTCTCGGCGTGCAGTTCGTCTGGCAGGGCCTGGTGATCGCCGCTCAGTATTTGCTTCACCGGTATTCCATTGGCAATTGCTCGCGCACCGCCGGCGTGATCGGCGTCGGCATGACTGATCAGCATCAGATCGAGCCCGTTCACACCCAGTTTGTGCAATGACGGCAACACCACCCGCTCACCCAGATCGATATCGCCGAACCGTGGGCCTGCGTCATACAGCAAGGTGTGATGGCGGGTACGCACCAGGATTGCCAAACCCTGACCGACATCCAGTTGCCAGACCTCGGCCATGCCTTCAGGCAACGTGTGCCGGGGCGAAAAAACCAGTAACAGCAGCATCGGCCAGCCCAACGGGCGCAACGGCACGCCTCGCGGCAGTAACAGCAGAAAGGCGCCTAGCGTGCCGAGCGCCCATACCCACAACGGGACTGCCACCGGAACCCACGCGGGTAATTGCCCGGCGATCAACGCCAACCCCTTGAACAAAAGATCGATCAGACCGCCGGCCAACCACAGCAATCCTTCGCCCACATAAGGAACGGGCAACAACATCGTCCCAAGCAAGGCCGGCGGCAGGACAACCAGACTGACCCAGGGCACCGCCAGCAAATTGGCCAGCGGCCCGCTGAGACTGATCGGCAACCCCAACACCAACAGCAGCGGGCACAGACCGATCGCGATCAGCCATTGAGCGCGGGTCCAGGTTTGCCACCAGCGCCACGCCCCCAATCGCCCGCCAAAGGTGAAAATCAGCACCGCGACCGCCGCAAAGGACAACCAGAAACCCGGTTGCAGGCTCGCCAGCGGGTCCAGCAGCAAAACTCCATCAAGCGCCAGCAACAGCGGCCACCATGCGCCAAGGTGACGAAACCGTAGTCGCCACAACAGCACCAGACCGATCATCAGGCAGGCCCGCCGCACCGGCACCTCGAAGCCGACCAGCAACCCATAACCGAGCGCCGCCGCGAACGCCAGTCCGCATGCCCATGGCAGCCACGGCAAGCGCTTGGGCCACAAACCATAACGCGCCAACCCGGCAATCAGCAGATACACCACTCCCGCCAGCAAACCAATGTGCTGCCCGGAAATCACCAACAAATGCACGGTGCCGGTGTCTTGCAGCACCTGCCAGTCCTCACGACTCAACCCGGCGCCATCCCCCAGCACCAACGCCGTCAGCGCACCCGTTCGTCCCTGGGCATCCACCGCCTGCAAACGCTGACGGATGCCGTCGCGCCAGGCCCATTGCGCGTCCATCAGTCGCTGGCCATCCTTGACGGTCCCGGTGGCGCCGATGTGCCGGGCCAACAACCAGGCGTCGTAATCGAACCCATGCGGGTTGAGCAACCCGGCAGGACGCTTCAATTTGACCGCCAGCCGCCAATGCTCGCCGCTGTTGACGGGCGGCCCGCCATACCAGGCCAGACGCAAGTGCCGAGGCAGTCTGGTGCGACGCGACTGACTTTCCGTCAGTTCGAAACGCACTACGCCCTCGGCCTGCTGCGGTAATCCGGTCACACGACCTTCGAGCCAGCGAGTCTCGCCATCGAGCGTCGCTGCCAGGCGATCATTCAGCACCCACTGTGCATTCACGCCCGCCCAACTGAAACCAAATAGCAAGAACGCCAGGGGGAAGGTGCGAAACGGCAGCAACATCAAACCCACTACCGGCAACAACAACCACAACCCTGCCGGCGGTAATACCGGTAAAAAACGCAGCGCCAGCAAACCCAACGCCAGCGCCATCATCCCTGTGCGCATAAGCCCGTCCTTGAGAGTCCCCTCCCTAGGCTTAGCCGGTGCGCCGCACGTACGTCGTTATCAATTGTCACAAAGTCTGAATGGGCGGTTCGTAGAATCCAGACATACTTGCCGCCTGAACCGACCGAGAAGCCTTATGCCCCGGCGCTTATTCAAACGTTACATGCCAGACCCGACCAGCATCAGGGAACACAAATCCTTACGCTTTCTCGGCACCCTGCTGCATGACCCGAACCTCTGGCACCTCAATCGCCACTCCGTCGCGCGGGCCATGGCGGTCGGTCTGTTCGCGGCATTCCTGCCCGTCCCGTTGCAGATGCTGTTAGCGGCCATCCTTGCCATTGTGGTGCGCGGCAACATGCCGATTGCCGTCAGCCTGGTCTGGCTGACCAACCCGATCACCATGCCGGCGGTGTTCTTCTGTACTTACCAGACCGGCGCCTGGCTGATGGACGTCCCCGCCCGCAGCCTGCCGGATGAGCTGACCTGGGAATGGATCAGCGGCGAACTCTCGAGCCTGTGGCAACCGTTCTTGCTTGGTTCGGTGGTGACGGGGTTGGTGCTGGGTGCCCTCGCTTATTGTCTGGTGATGATGTATTGGCGCTGGTGGGTTGGGCGGCAGTGGAAGCGGCGTAAGAAAAGTCGAATGTGAGAATGTAAAACGGCCTCCGCTTGGGAGGCCGTTTTTTATTGGTCGGGGACATATCCATTGTCGCGGTGACGGCGGCTCTTTGGTTGCGTACATATCCGTTTCTGCGGTCACGGCGGCTGGTGGTTTCGTTTTTACAGCGAGTCACTTTCGAAAAGCGCGAAAGTAACCAAAGCGCTTTTTGCCCCGCCATTCGGTGCCTCGCTTAGGCTCGGCATGCCATAACGAAGGCATTGCTCCGGGGGCCCGCCGCCATCGGCCATCCATGGCCGGGGGCGGCTACCGCGGCATCCTTGCCGCGGTGCCCCCTACGCAATGCCTGCGTTCGGCCTCTGGGAAAGGGGCGGCAGATCAAGATCAAAAGCCAAAGCAACGGCAACGGCAACGGCAACGGCAACGGCAAGATCAACAGCTTCGCGAGCAGGCTCGCTCCCACAATTGGACTGGGTACATCCGGGGAAGATTGGTCGGTTGACAGGCCGCCATCGCAGGCAAGCCAGCTCCCACAGGGGATGATGTGCATCCGCAAGAGACTGGTCGGCTGTCAGGTCGCCATCGCAGGCAAGCCAGCTCCCACAGGGATCATGTACATCTGCAAGAGACTGATCGGCTGTCAGGCCGCCTTCGCAGGCAAGCCAGCTCCCACAGGGATCATGTACATCTGCAAGAGATTGGTCGGCTGTCAGGCCCCCTTCGCAGGCAAGCCAGCTCCCACAGGGATCATGTACATCTGCAAGAGACTGGTCGGCTGTCAGGCCGCCTTCGCAGGCAAGCCAGCTCCCACAGGGATGATGTACATCTGCAAGAGATTGATCGGCTGTCAGGCCCCCTTCGCAGGCAAGCCAGCTCCCACAACGGAGCGGCGTACCACGGCGCTTTTCACCACTCAACAGGCCGAGCGTTAGCTCGCCTGCAGCTTTTGATTTTGACGCACCGCCCCCTCGAGAGGCTGAGTGGAGGTTCTGCGCAGTGGGCAACCCGGCATGGATGCCGGGTTAGCCGCGCACGGCCATGGATGGCCGATCGCGGCGGGCCCACGGAGCAGGACCGGAGCGAGGGCATGCCGAGCCTGGGCGAGGCACCGAACGACAGGGGCAGAAGCGCTTTGGTTACTTTGGCGCTTTTCCAAAGTGACCCGCTGTAAGAGCGGAACCGTTAGCCGCCGTTACCGCAGTAATGGATATGTACACCATCAAAAACCACATCGCCTGACACCCAGCCTTCGCGGGCAAGCCTCGCTCCTACAAGACCTTTAGGAGCGAGGCTTGCCCGCCACGGTATAGATCAGGTACGCATCCCGCGCCCACTCACCAGCAACCGCGCACAACCGATATACAGCACAACGGTCGCTATCAGCATGAAGGTGATCGCCACGCTGATCCGGATATCCGACACACCGAGGATGCCGTAACGGAAAGCGTTGACCATGTGCAGCACCGGGTTGGCCAGCGACACGGTCTGCCAGAACGGTGGCAGCAAGCTGATCGAGTAGAACACCCCGCCCAGGTAGGTCAACGGCGTCAGTACGAACGTCGGGATGATCGAGATATCATCGAAGTTGCGCGCAAATACCGCGTTGATGAAACCCAGCAGCGAGAAAATCGTCGCCGTCAGCACCACCACCAGAACGGTCACGCCCAGGTGATGCACCTGCAATTGAGTGAAGAACAACGACAGCAGGGTCACGATGATCCCGACCATCAACCCGCGCAGCACGCCGCCCAAGGTGTAGCCAATCAGAATCGTATGCGGCGACACCGGCGACACCATCAATTCTTCGATGGAACGCTGGAACTTGCTGCCAAAGAAACTCGACACCACGTTGCCGTAGGAGTTGGTGATCACCGACATCATGATCAGCCCCGGCACGATGTACTCCATGTAGGTGAAACCACCCATGTCGCCGATCTGCCGACCGATCAGGTTGCCGAAGATCACGAAGTACAAAACCATGGTGATGGCCGGCGGCAGCAGGGTCTGCGGCCAGATCCGGGTGAAGCGCCTGACCTCACGGTAGACGATGGTATTGAGGGCAACGAGGTTAGGTTGCAGCTCGGAACTCATACCGCCACCTTCGACAGATTTTTCTCCACCAGGGACACGAACAACTCCTCGAGGCGATTGGTTTTGTTACGCAGGCTCAACACTTCGATGTTCTGCTGCGCCAATTGGGTGAACAGCGCGGTAATGCCCATGGCCTTGTCGACCTGGACTTCCAGGGTATGACTGTCGATCAGTTTGGCCGGGTAACCGAGCAACTGCGGGACCACTTGCAAGGTGTTCTTCAAATCCAGCAGGAAGGTTTCGACATGCAGTTGGCTGAGCAACTGCTTCATGCTGGTGTTCTCGACAATGGTGCCGTGGTCGATGATGCCAATGTTTCGGCACAACTGCTCAGCCTCTTCCAGATAGTGGGTGGTGAGGATGATGGTGATGCCTTTCTTGTTCAGCTCGGTGAGGAAAGTCCACATCGAGCGACGCAATTCGATGTCCACCCCCGCCGTCGGTTCGTCGAGGATCAGCAGTCGCGGTTCGTGAACCAGCGCTCGGGCGATCATCAGTCGGCGCTTCATGCCACCGGACAGAGAGCGCGACGGCACATCGCGCTTGTCCCATAGGCCCAGTTGGGTCAGGTACTGCTCGGCACGTTCCTTGGCGATTTTCGCCGGGATGCCGTAGTAACCGGCCTGGGTCACGACAATATCGAACGTCTTTTCGAACTGGTTGAAATTGAATTCCTGGGGCACCACACCAATGGAGCGCTTGAGCTGCGCAGGATTCTTGTCCAGGTCGTGACCGAAGATATTCACCGTCCCGCTGGTCTTGTTCACCAGGGTCGAGAGAATGCCGATGGTCGTGGATTTGCCGGCGCCGTTGGGGCCGAGCAAGGCGAAAAAGTCACCTTCGGCGACGTCCAGATCGATACCACTCAAGGCCTGGAAACCGTTGCCGTAGGTTTTGGTTAGCTGCCGGATGGACAGAGCGGAACTCATATCGGATTACGCACCAAGAAGGGAAGAAAGGAATAAATAAGGGCGGGCGGCGAGCAATACAACCGCGGCGCATGAGCGCAATGGTGCTTGTCGCTGCCGCACAAGTACAGTCAAGTGTGTCGATAGTGAGTATTAAGTCAACGCGGTCATGACCGCCTTCTGATAGGCCGGACGCTGTTTCAATCGCGTATACCAGGCTTGGAGATGAGGCTGCGGCGCGCGCTCGATCGGCATCTCGAACCAGGCATAAATGAAACTGCCCAGGGGAATGTCGCCCATGCCGATCTCATCGCCCGACAGATACGGTTTGGCCGCCAGCGCTTGATCGGCCATCGACAGCAGATCGTCGCACTCCTTGATCGCAGCCTTGATGGCCGGCCAGTCCTGCTGGTCTTCCGGGGTGCGCAACACGCCCCAGAACACCGTGCGGAACGGGGCGGCAAAACTTGAGGTGGTCCAGTCCATCCACTTTTCGGCAGAGGCTCGGGCTTGCAGGTCTGTCGGATACCAGGCAGTACCGCTGGCATGACGGGCCATCAGGTAACGGACGATGGTGTTGGATTCCCACAGCACAAAACCGTCGTCTTCGATCACCGGCACGCGGCCGTTGGGATTCATCGCGCGGTACTCAGGCGTGTCGACTACACCAAAGGCGCCACCGGCATCGATGGCTTCATAGGCCAGGCCCAGTTCTTCGGCCGCCCACAATGGCTTCCTGACATTCGACGAATTTTTCCGACCCCAGATCTTCAGCATGACCGCCCCTTTTTGGATGAATGCGCAGGCAGCATACGCCGGATCAGGCGCGACTCAAATCGCTCTGCATATCCCCCAGCAGCACCGGCAATTGCTCGCCGAACAGATGCGGATAGCACTTTTCCAGGTGTTCGAAAAAGAACGCTTCCGGCACATCGGTGAACTGGCCGTGATCGATCAGATATTCCATCAACTGCTCGCCGTCACGGTTGTAGGGGTGGAACACACTGTCATTGATCCCGTCGAACTCCAGCGGCGCGACATTGAACAGTTCGCAGAGTTGTTGATTGAAAGCCGGCGTGGCTTTGACCCAACGATCGTTCAGATATAACTCGGTGTAGCCGTGCATGGCGAACACATCGCTTTTGAGCAGTTCGAGCAGACGAGGCGTCGACAGATGATTACGCACATCTGCCAGACCGATACGCGCCGGGATCCCGCAATGCCGGGCTACACCTGCCAACAGCGTGGCTTTGGGCACGCAATAACTCTCCCCCGCCGCCAGCGCATAGCTGCCGCGCAAGGTTTCTGGGTCGCGGCTGAAGGTGTAAGGGTTGTAGCGTACGGCCTCGCGCACCGCGTAATAGAGATTGATCGCCTGTTCGAGCGGATCGCGCCCGGCGCCACGATGTTTTTCGGCGAACGCCATCACCGAGGGATGGTCACTGTCGATGAAGCGGCCGGGGCTCAGATACGCATGCATGGCAACAATCTCCAGGGGGAAGCCACGAGTCTAGCGACACCTTCAGCACAGAGATAACGACGTTTCGGCCAAAGATCAGCGTTTACCGCGCTGTCGATAACAGCGCTTAACCGTCCGCCCTCGAAATAACTGACGAATTTCAGCCGTTGCTTCCTACACGCTCAGACTCATGCTCTGGCCCCCCACTTTTATGGATGCCGTCTAAGCTCTGAAAGTGGTTTTGCCCCTGGCTTCATGGAGAATTGAATATGTTGCTGTTGTGGATACTGGTTCTGGTGGTCGGGATTGCCTACCTGGCACATCGCCGCACCGCGCCTCTGCCCGCCTTGGGCATCATTGCGGCCTATCTGCTGGCGATGGGCATCTTCAGCCATGCCCCCGTCTGGCTCATGCTGATTTTCTGGGTGCTGCTCGCAGTCGTGGCCGCTTTCCTGTTGCTGCCGGATCTACGCCGAAAACTCTTCACGGCGCCAATATTTGGCTGGTTTCAAAAAAACCTGCCGCCGATGTCGCAAACCGAACGTGAAGCCATTGAAGCTGGCACGGTCTGGTGGGACGGCGAGTTGTTCAACGGCCGCCCGGACTGGAACAAGCTGCTGGCCTATCCAAAAGCGCAGCTGAGCGAAGAGGAACAAGCGTTCATCGATGGCCCGACCGAAGAGCTCTGCGCCATGGTCAGCGATTGGCAGATCAGCCAGTTGATGGATCTGCCGCCCAAGGCTTGGGATCACATTAAACAACATGGCTTTTTTGCCCTGATCATCCCCAAGGAATACGGTGGCAAAGGCTTCTCGGCTTATGCGCACTCCCAGGTAGCGATGAAACTGGCCACCCGCAGCGGCGACCTGGCCTCGACCGTCATGGTGCCCAATTCCCTCGGCCCGGCGGAACTGCTGCTGCATTACGGCACCGACGAACAACGCAATCACTACCTGCCACGGCTGGCACGCGGCGACGATATCCCCTGCTTTGCCCTGACAGGCCCGATGGCGGGCTCCAACGTCGGCGGGATGACCGACACCGGGGTGATCTGCAAAGGTGAATGGGAAGGCAAGGAAACCCTCGGCCTGCGTCTGAACTGGGAAAAACGCTACATCACCCTCGGCCCGGTGGCGACCTTGATCGGCCTGGCGTTCAAGGCTTATGACCCGGACCATTTACTGGGCGACAAAGTCGACCTGGGGATCAGTCTCGCCTTGATTCCAACCCAGACCCCCGGTGTAGAAATAGGTCGGCGTCACCTGCCGCTGGGCGCCTCATTCATGAACGGCCCGAACTCCGGCAAGGATGTATTCGTACCGCTGGAATTCATCATTGGCGGTCAGGAGATGCTCGGCGAGGGCTGGATGATGCTGATGAACTGCCTGTCGGTCGGGCGTTCCATTTCGCTGCCTGCCATCGGTACCGCTGCGGGCAAGTTCACCAGTCTGGTGACGGGCCAATACGCGCAGGTTCGCGAACAATTCAACGCACCGCTGTCAGCCTTCGAAGGGATTCAGGAAGCACTGGCGCGGATCGGCGGCAGTACCTGGCTGATGGACAGCGCACGGATGCTCACCGCCAACGCGGTCGATCTCGGTGAAAAGCCGTCGGTACCTTCGGCCATTATCAAATACCACCTCTCCGAACGCGGCCGCGAATGCATCAGCCACGCCATGGATGTTCACGGCGGCAGGGCCATCATCATGGGCCCGAACAACTACCTGGCGCGTAGCTGGCAAGGTGCGCCCATTTCCGTCACGGTCGAAGGTGCGAACATCCTCACACGCAATTTGATGATCTTCGGCCAGGGCGCTATTCGCTGCCATCCGTTCGTGCTCAAGGAAATGGCCCTCGCCCACCGCGAAGACAAACAACAGGCACTGATCGAGTTCGACGCACTGCTGCTCGACCACATTGGTTTTGCCGTGAGCAACGCCGCCAGCACGCTGGTGCTGAACCTCGGCCTCGGGCATTTTGAACACATGCCCGGGGACAAGCTCAGCCAAGGCTATTTCCGTGCCCTCAACCGTCAAGCCGCGGCCTTTGCGCTGCTTGCAGACCTGAGCATGATGCTGCTGGGCGGCGAACTGAAACGCCGCGAACGGCTGTCCGCACGTCTGGGCGATGTACTCAGCTACCTGTATCTGGCCTCCGGCGCACTCAAGCGTTATCACGATCTCGATTCGCCGGAGCATATGCGTCCGCTAGTCGCCTGGGCCATGGAAGAGAGCCTCGGCCAGTCCGAACGTGCGCTGGACGAACTGCTGACCAACTTCCCGAACAAGGTACTTGGATGCCTGCTGCGGGTGATGGTGTTCCCGTTCGGTCGTCGCCACAGAGGCCCGTCGGACAAGCTGGCGGCCGAAGTTGCAGCCGTCACCGGCCGCGCCAAGGGCGACCCAACCCTTGAGGAGTTACTGGGCGGCTGCTATCGCCCGCAATCGCCAGAGGATTCGGTCGGCGCCCTGCAGCACGCCTGCGACTTGTTGAACGCTGCCAAGCCGCTACAGAAAAAACTCAATACCGCACTGAGAAGTCGCCAGGTCAAACCCACCATCGGAGAATCGGCCATCGATGCCGCCCTGGAGGCTGGTGTCTTGCAACCACTTGAAGCCCAGACCTTGCGCGAGGCAGAAGCGGCGCGACGCAAGGTGATCGATGTCGATGATTTCGATCCAAAGGAGTTGGTATTGGCCAAAGGCAAGGTCCGCTGATCCGGCGGACCCTGTGTCTTGCATGGGGCTCTTTAATATGTGAAAAGGGGCTCAGGAGCTTTATACTCCTGCGCCCGTTTTGCTCTTGAGGACTTATCTCGTGTCCAATGTCGTTGCCGATCATCTCGTCTTGCTCGACCACCTGCGCAGCATCCTGGTCGCTGTAGGTGAGGCCGAACAGGTTCCCGAAGAAAGCCATGCCTTGTTCCTGGAGCGCTTCGACGAACTGCGTGCATTGCTGCCGGTCGACCCGATCGAAAGCCAATACCTGGGCCAGGACATCCTGTGTCAGGTGATCACTCGCTACCCGCAAATCGCCCACCTGGTCCCGCGCGACCTGCTGTGGTACTTCGCCGGCGACTGCCTGCATTACATGCCCGATGATGAAATCGACCTGTACCAGGCCCTTGAAGAACGTCGCTTCGAAGCCGAACAGAACGACGAACCGTTCGACTGGAATCAGGAAAAACAGCTACTGGCGATGTCGAACCAGGACAGCAAGCACTGATCCCACTGTCAGCAAATGCAAAGGCCCGCATGGTTATTCATGCGGGCCTTTTTTTTGTGGCATTTGCCGAGTGATGTGGTGTTTGGGCTGCCGTCTTCGCGAGCAAGCCCGCTCCCACATTTGATCTTCAGTGGACACAGATTCTGTGTACGAGAGAAATCCACTGTGGGAGCGGGCTTGCTCGCGAAAGGGCTCTTCAGAGCAACCCATCACTCTCGGGCAACTCATACTCTGCCGCGACCTTGCCCAACGCACCCGGCTTGTCCGGCCTGCTCAAGGTCGGTTCCTTCTCCAGACACTCCACCAGGTAGTCGATGAGCACCCGTAACTTGGGCGGTAGATAGCGGGTGGGCGAATGCAGCAGCCAGGCGCCTCCGTGGTAGGACGCCAGAAAAGTCCAGTCCGGCAAAACCTGCACGATCAGCCCTTGTTCCAGCGCATAACGGGCGGTGAAGTACGGCAGGCTGCCGATTCCAATGTGTTGCAATACCGCGCCCAGTCGCACGCCCGTGTGATTGGCGGCATAACGGCCGCGCACGCCGACAGTCACGGCTTTGCTGCCTTTCTTGAATTTCCAGCGCGCATCGCTCGGGGTTTCCCCCAGATAGATACAGCTGTGGTTGAGCAAGTCGTGGGGATGAGTCGGGGTGCCGTGTTCGGCCAGGTACTGCGGCGTTGCACAGAGTAGATGATCGATGGTCAGCAACTGCCGCCCCACCAGCCCCGCGGGCGGGCGGTCGGTAATACGGATCGCCAGATCGACGTTGTCGTCGATCAAATCCACCTGACGGTCCTCGAGCAACAACTCCACATTCACTTTGGGATAGCGCCGCAGAAATTCGGGCATGTGCGGATGAATCACGAATCGCCCGACGGCCTTGGGCACGCTGACACGCACCAGCCCTTCCGCCTCATGGGTGAACTGACCGCTGATTTCCATCACCGACTTCGCCGCGCTGACCATCTCCTGGCAACGCTTGAACACCTCCTCGCCACCGTCACTCAGGCGCAGCTTGCGCGTGGTTCGCTGCAGCAGCCGCGTGGCGAGTGCCTTCTCCAGCCGCGAAATGCTGCGACTTACCGCCGAGGGGGAAGAACCTAATTGGCGTGCCGCTTCGGAGAAACTGCCGGTCTCGACAACCTTGACGAAAATCGCCATTTCACCGAGCAGCGGCAGGGGAAGATTTATGCTCACAGCGCAACAGTCCTTTGATGATTGAACGGATTATCACGCAATTCCACGGTTCATATAATAAAAATAGAAACTTTAATAAGGGCATGGAATATGACGCTTCGCCTCTTTTTCCATAGTGATGACCTCAAGGCCAATGTGGAAGTCCTGGATTGCACGCCCTACGAGAACGAATTCGCAGTAGTGCTGCGCGCCACACTGTTTCACCCCCAAGGCGGTGGGCAACCCTGGGATACCGGCTGGATCGGTGAAAGCCAGGTGCTGCGCGTGGTTCAGGATCCGGACCGGATCATCCATTTCGTCGACCACCCGGTAAAACTCGGCATGACCCAGATTCGGGTCGACGAGCAACGCCGTCAGTTCAATACGCGCATGCATTCGGCGGGGCACCTGATTGGTCACTTCGTCCAGGCGATGGGCTGGATGCCGATCAAGGCTCATCACTGGCCCGATGAAGGACGCGTTCAGTTCAAACCGGGTGATAGCGCGCAGGAGGTCGATGCGCAGACGATTCAGCACGGCATCAAGCAATGGATCGCCCATGACCTGCCGCGCCTGACGTCGTTGCGCGAAGGCGCCCGGGAAATCGGTTTCGGTGAACTGCCCGCCTACGGTTGCGGCGGCACCCATGTACGGAGCCTGAAGGATTTGGGCACGGTCACGATCGCTTCCCTTTCACAGAAAAAGGGAACGCTGTCAGTCCACTACAGCGTGGACTGAACATTTGGGCGATGTCGGCCCCGTCATCGCCTGACGCCGGGGGAGTCTGCGTTCGCGGGCTCTGTTGACTATCGATAGATGGACCTAAAGACATGATGCTTGACGTCGAGCGTCTCGATGAGACGTGCATACAAAAACTGGCCAATGAAGAAGTCCTCGCCATTCGCGTCAAAGGCTTGTTGCCTGGGCCGCTGGCGATCCAGATCGGCGACAAGATCCTCGCCCCCGGCTTCGAAGGCTACATCAACGCGCCGAGCATCGGTCGTATTGGCATGGCGTTTTATGAAGCGGAAAACCAGCCGCTGCTGATCGAGGATTACTTCGAGCGCGCCACCAGCAACATCGCCGAATTGCGCAGCCGTTGTGCGCCCTACTCCTCTCCTGTCGACACGTTGCGCTGCATGCTCGACGAGTCCTGGCCGGCGGGGGCGCACCTGGAAAATCTGTATGGCCGCAAGATGTATGTGGGCCTGTCCCGGGTCGTGAAGCCCGGGGTGTGCTTCCTCGCCCATCACGACATTTTCGCCAAGGACGCCCCGGACAGCTTCCAGGCCAGAAGCCTGGAAGCGCAGTTCGCCTGCAACGTCTACCTGAACATGCCGACCGAGGGCGGCGCATTGCAGATGTGGGACCACGACATTTCTCCAGACCAGTTCGACGAAATGCGTGGCGACAGTTACGGCATCGACCCGGCATTGCTAGGCCCTCCGACCCTGGAGATTCGTCCTGAGCCGGGTGATTTCATCATGTTCAATTCGCGCTGCATGCACTCGGTGACCCCGGGGGTGGACGACCCGCGATTGAGCCTTTCCTTCTTTGTCGGCTATCGCGGCAATGCTTCACCCCTGACTTTCTGGAGCTGAGATGTTTTCGAATTACCTGGGCGAGTTTCTGGCGCTGGCAACCATCCACTTTCTGGCCGTGGTCGCCCCCGGACCGGATTTTGCCGTGACCATCCGCCAAAGCGTGCGTTTCGGTCGCTTAGTGGGGATTTGCACAGCCCTGGGCATCGGCGCGGGCATTTCCGTGCATGTGCTTTACACCTTGCTCGGCGTCGGTGCGCTGATGCACACCACGCCCTGGTTGTTGACGGTGGCCAAGGTTGTGGGGGGTGCCTACATTTTGTACCTCGGCGTGAGCCTGATACGCAGCAAACCCAAATCAGCGATTGAAGGTGACAAGGGCGCAGAAACGTCAGCTGAACGGCAGACCTTGTTCAAGGCCTTCAGCACGGGGTTTCTGACCAACGCCACCAACCCCAAGGCCACCCTGTTCTTTCTGGCAATCTTCACGACCATCATCAGTGCCACGACACCGCTGCAGATTCAGGCGCTGTACGGCCTGTGGATGTGTTTCGTGAATGCCTTGTGGTTCGTGATCGTGGCGCTGTTTTTTTCCAGCGCCCGGGTACGGTTGCTGTTCATGCGCATGGGGCACTGGTTCGAACGAACCATGGGGGTGATCCTGATTCTGTTCGCTGGCCGGTTGATTCTGTCGATGTAAAACAAACGGCCCGCCAGTCTGACTGGCGGGCCGTCGATATCATTTCCTCGATAACCCAGACACTTACCAAAGCGCCAAGGTATAGCTGACGATCAAGCGATTCTCATCCAGATCATTGCCAAAGTTCGAACGCACCGACGCGTTGCGCCATTTAAAGCCCAAGCCTTTCAACGTACCGTCCTGCACCACGTAAGCGATATCGGTGTCGCGCTCCCACTCCTTGCCTTCACCCGCGGCACTGCGCTGCACGTTATCGCCCGAGATATAGCGGGTCATAAAGCTCAACCCCGGCACACCCAATGCGGCGAAGTTATAGTCGTAGCGCGTTTGCCAAGAGTGTTCGTCAACGTTGGCGAAGTCATTGATCTGCACGAAGTTGACCAGGTACGGATCGCTGCGGCCGATGTACGGAAACGGATCATCGCCGCTCATGCGCTGGTAGCCGAAGCCCAGCGCGTGACCGCCGCGACTGTAGGTAAACATCGCACCAAAAGCCTGGTTATCGAGGTCACGGAAGTTGCCATCTTCGATGCTGCGCGCATAGCGCACGTCGCTCTTGAGCGACTGGCCGCCCCCCAGATCCAACAGGTGGACCAATCCGAGGTAGTTTTGCTGGTAGATATTTTCCAGCTTGCCGTAGCGGTACTGCGCTGTCAGGTTCGGCAGGAATTGATAGTCAGCCCCGGCGAACTGGAATTTGTCGCTTTGCCCGCCGATGCGATTGGCGGTCATGTCCTGATAGTCAGTGGAATCGACAAAATTGATCTGCGTGAGTTGACCGGCGGTGAGCTTCAAACGGTCGATTTCCTGCACATTGACCAGGCCGCCCTTGAAAGTTGACGGCAACAGGCGAGTGTCGTTGGAGTTCACCACCGGATCCTTGATCTGCAACGTCCCCAGCTTCAGGGTGCTCTTGGATAAACGCACTTTGGCGGTCAGGCCCAACTCGCCATAGCGATCCTGCGAGCCGCCCGACGAATCCGGCGGCAACAGATTGGTGCCCGCCGTGCCGCCGCCGGAGTCCAGTTTAAAACCGGCCATGCCCAGCGCATCCAGACCAAACCCCAGCGTGCCAGCGGTATACCCGGACTCCATCCGCAACAGAAAACCCTGTGCCCATTCCTCGGCTTTGTCTCGCGAGCCTTCCTGGCGGAAATCGCGATTGAAGTAAAAGTTGCGTGCTTCCAGGCTGCCTTTACTGTCGGTAATGAAATCCGCCTGAGCGGCCGGTGCGCCGAGCAAGCTCAACCCGAGCAATGTGCCGACCGGGAGGTACAACCGTTGGGTGGAAAGCGAATAGTTCATGCCTGCTCCTGTTACGGGCGCGAGCGAGCCCTCTCGGGGGCGTTGCGATCGCGGCCGATGTTTGTCGATTAGCAATGGATCAGCGACGTCTGGGCACAATGGCCCAGACGTGTCGGGGTTCAGGATTCGAGTTGGCGACCGCGGGTTTCCGGCAGGCTTAACGCGGCCAGAATCACCACGCCGTAGGCACCGGCAGCGAAGATTCCGATCCCCGTACCAATCGGCAACGTTTCGCTCAGCGCACCGATGAACAACGGAAACAGCGCCGCAATGGAACGCCCGGCGTTATAGCAAAAGCCCTGGCCCGAACCGCGCATGCGGGTCGGAAACAACTCGGTCAGAAAAGCGCCCATGCCGGCAAAAATGCCCGAAGCGAAGAAACCCAACGGAAAGCCCAGCCAGAGCATCCAGGTGTTGTCGATGGGCAGTTGGGTGTAGGCCAGAACGATCGCCATGGAGCCGACGGCAAACAGGATGAAGTTCTTCTTTCGGCCGATGGCATCGGTCAGCAATGCACTGGTCACATACCCAATGTAGGAGCCGACGATCACCATCGCCAGATAGCCGCCAGTGCCGAGCACGCTCAGGCCTCGCTCGGTTTTCAGGTAGGTCGGCAACCAGGTGGTGATCGCGTAATAACCGCCCAGCGCGCCAGTGGTCAGCAACGAAGCGCGCAAGGTGGTACTAAGCATCCGAGGCGCGAAAATTTCGAAGAAGGCCCAACGCGAATCCTTTTCAGGCTTGGCCTTGCGCTCAATGCAGGCCTGCTCGAAAGTGTCCGACTCCTTGACCAGCCGGCGGATCACCAATACGAATAGCGCTGGCACCAACCCGATCATGAACAGCGCCCGCCAGGCCTCTTCTGGTGGCAGAAAGCTGAATAATCCGGCATAGAGCAATGCCGTCAGCCCCCACCCCAGCGCCCATCCGGCCTGCACCATGCCCACTGCCTTGCCGCGATCCTTGGAACGAATCACCTCGCCAATCAGCACCGCACCCGCTGTCCATTCACCACCGAAACCAAAGCCCATCAAAGTCCGGGCCACCAGCAGTTGCTCGTAGTTCTGTGCCAGCCCGCAGAGGAAAGTGAAGAAGGCGAACCACAGCACCGTCAGTTGCAAGGTGCGCACCCGACCGATGCGGTCAGACAGTATTCCGGCGATCCAGCCACCCGCCGCCGAGGCCAGCAGCGTGCAGGTGCCGATCATCCCGGCATCGCCCTTGGAGATGCCCCAGGTGGCGATGAGGGTCGGAATGACGAAACTCAGCATCTGTGTGTCCATGCCATCCAGGGCATAGCCGATCTTGCAACTCCAGAAGGTACGCTTTTCATTTTTCGACAGGGGGCCGTACCAACTGAACGGGCCGGTGCGGCCCGAACCTGAAAGCACGTGGTCAGTCATGGTCTTTTCCATGGGAGTTCCTGCGGCAGCAAGCGAAGATGACGGACACGCCTCATTATTTTTTTGTGAAGGCGTTGTCGTGGGGGGCAGACGCAGTGGCAGCGTCGTGGAGCGGATTCTTCGCGCCAAGGCCAAACTGCGTCAAACGGGAAAAAAACGAGGTTATGCATAAGAAAATTTGATACCCCCGGCGACGAACTCTGGAGTAACAATTACTGCACCCCCACCACGGTTCTCTGTGGAAAAACAGTGAACGCCCCACCACGAGAACCGCCATGAACCTCAAATTTCTCGAAACCTTCGTCTGGGTCGCACGCCTGCAAAGCTTCAGCCTTACCGCCGAGAAAATGTTCAGCACTCAGGCGGCTATCTCCAGCCGGATTGCCTCGCTGGAAGAAGAGTTGGGCCTGCGTTTGTTCGTGCGCGATTCGCGCGGGGTATCACTAACGCTGGAAGGCCTCAAAGTGCTCGACTACGCCGAGCAGATGCTCGAGGTTCAGCGAGCATTGAAACACTCACTGGATAACACCAACCCGCAACAGGGCCTGGTGCGCATCGGTGTGATGGATACGGTGATCCACACCTGGCTCAGCCCGTTGATGTCGACCTTGATGCAGACCTTCCCCGCCGTGGAAATCGAGATCACGGCCGACGCCGCACGCAATCTGTGCGATCAGCTGCAAAAGGGCTATCTGGACATCGTGTTCCAGACGGACCTGATCCGCCACGAAAGTGTGCGCAACCTCGAACTGGCGCACTACCCCATGCACTGGATCGCCGCCAGCAATTCAATCTATGCCCGCCCCTATGCTTCGCTGGCCGAAATGGCCAGCGAGCGCATCATCACCTTCGTCAAAAACTCCCGGCCGCATCAGGATGTACTCAACCTGCTGCACGCCCACGGCATCAGCACGCCACGCGTCAGTTGCGTCAACTCGGTGTCGGCCATGACCCGGCTGATTCGTGACGGCTTCGGCATTGGCGCCTTGCCGGCCGCGCTGGTGGCCAAGCCCTTGGCCAGCGGCGAGCTGATTCAGCTGGAACCAGGCACTCGCTTGCCGCAGCTGGATGTCGTGGCTTCATGGCGCGCCGGCGTCGGCCTGGAGTTGATCGAGAGCATCGTCGACATGAGCCGCCAAGTGGTCTCCCAATACGCAGCGGATGTCGGCCCGCTTCGAATGGTTCCGGCACCCGGTCTCAACAGCCGACGGTCCCTTGAATAACTTTTAGTTGTCGGGGGGTAACAACATTCCTGGTTGGACGGCATCGTCATGGTTTTCTAAAAAGGGTCATCGAACCTGAAGAGATGCCGTGATGAGCCAACCCACCCTGTCGTTCGAACAACTGAAGCACAGCGTTCCACAGGCCCTGCGCCAATGCATCGCTGCCGGACAATATCAGGGCCACACCAGCGGCTTGGCCCAAGGTCGGGTGCAAGCCAATATCGTGATTCTGCCCAACGATTGGGCTAACGAGTTTCTGCGGTATTGCACGCTCAATCGGCAGGCTTGCCCGGTGCTCGACGTTACCGAACCGGGTGATCCGTATTTTCGCAATCTCGGCACAGCCATTGATATCCGCCACGAGGTGTCCCGATACAGGGTCTATCGCCATGGCGAACTGAGCGAAGAACCGTCGGATATCGGACATTTGTGGCAGGACGATCTGGTGGCCTTCGCCATCGGTTGCTCGTTCTCCTTCGAGCAACCGCTGCTGGATGCCGGCATCGCCCTCAGGCACATCGATCTGGGGCTCAATGTTGCCATGTACCGAACGAACATAGACACTCGCCCTACCGCTCGCCTGAGCGGCAAGCTGGTGGTGAGCATGCGCCCGATGAAGGCCGCCGCGGCGATCCAGGCGATCCAGATCACCGCACGCATGCCCAACGTCCACGGCGCGCCTGTGCACATCGGTGATCCGGCGCTGATCGGCATCGACTCACTAAGCAGCCCGGACTACGGCGATGCCGTGCCAGTCGAAGCCGACGAAATCCCGGTGTTCTGGGCCTGCGGTGTGACCCCGCAATCGGTGGTACAAACTTCACGTCCGCCGCTGTGCATCACCCACGCCCCCGGATGCATGCTGGTAACGGATGTGTGGAATAGCGCTTTGTAAATGAGGGCGGGCTCGCGTGGAGGAGTAACGTGAGCCCCGGATAAGGATGTTCTCAACCTGATAGGGATTCGACGGACAAACAATGAACACTGCTCAACTATCGATTCGACAGTACATAAAAGCCAAGGACAGTAATCGCCCACATTTGTTACGCCAGGCCTTTGCGCCAGACGCGATACTGGACATGGTCGTGCACACCGGATCTATCTCGTTTCCACCCCACGTTGAAGGCCTCGGATCTATCGGCGATGTACTCGTCAGGCGATTCGGCCAGACTTTCGAAAACGTCTATACCTTTTGCCTGGGACTCCCACCTGAACCGCAGACCAAAACATTCCAGTGCAAATGGCTGGTCGGCATGTCCGACAAGAGCTGCGGCGAAGTCCGAGTCGGTTGCGGTCTGTATGAGTGGCAGTTCAGCCCCGAGTCGGGGCTTGTCGAGAGGCTCACTATCACCATTGAGCACATGAAAACCCTGCCGGCGACTGATCTGCACTGCATCATGGAGTGGGTATCGCAACTGGATTACCCATGGTGCAGTTCGCAAGCGTTAGTGAACAATGCTCCTGACATAGACACGCTTGAAGAGGTGATCCAGTACCTTACGGCCAATACTCCAACCTGCACTTGGCAGGTGTAGAGCTACACAATCAGTCGTATTCAGCTTTCTAGTCATATCCCGCCAGATGCCATTGTTACGATTGGTCAGCATTCGAAAAGTACAAACCGGCACGCCTGAAAACGCCACTCAATGAGTGGTGTTTTTGTGAAATATGCAGCGCAAAACCCAAAGAAAAACTCGCGGGCCCGTGGAGCACCCCTTATTTCATCAGCATCCGCCGCATTTCCAATGATTGCGTGGCCTGACCGTGGCTTTCAGAAAAAAACCAGTATCTGTATCGAAAGTTTTCGTTCAAAGCATGGCGCTTTGCCTTGGTTGAACTACCTTTCAAACAAGAAGAAGACATAACGGTTCGAAATGCCACGTTAGGTTCAGCGATCAGATAGCGGATTGGCAAAAGGAGTTACCTCACTATGATCCTGACAAGCGTTTTCCGGCTCAGTGCGTTAATTGCCGGTTGCTTTTTAGGGGAGTCAGGTCGGCGCACAGTGCCGTCTTTAGCTGCTGCTGTCGAGCCTGCGTATATCGTTCGGGTTGACAGCCCAGGCATCTGGATCACTAAAAACCGTTATAGCGAAGGTCGCTCGCCGTTCAGTCAGAACAGCGTATTGCAGCTGTTTGCATGTAGCACCAAGGAATATTGCCGGGGCCATTAGTCAGGGGTCTGGCGGGGTAGAGGGCCGACCGAGGCCCCTTGTAGTGATCCGAGGCAACCTGGTTTTGCCTCAAAGATGGCCTATTCAGCGAGGATGCACTTAATGAGCTATCGTACCGTGCCCGCTTTCAAGCGAATTATCCATGGTCTGTTCTGGATGGGCCTTGGTGTGGATGCGGCTCAGGCCGCGGCGGCCAATTGTTCGCAGTTGGATAACTTACCGGCAACGTTCGAGGTCGGTCAGGGACTTCAGAACGAACTGCGCGTCCCCGTCCCGGTGACACAGTTGGCGGTAGGCGACCCGAAGATTGCCGACGTGCAATCCAGCGGCAGCAACGCCTTCATACTCACGGGCGTCGCGCCGGGGGCCACCAGCCTGATGGTCTGGACCGCCTGTTCGAAAGAGCCGCGCCAAAGCATGGTGTTCGTCAAGGGCAAGGCCACCGCTGCGCTGACCAGCATCTCGACAGTGCCTTCCGAAGACCCGCTGTTGCCGATCCAGGTGCAAACCGACATCCGCTTCGTAGAAGTCAGCCGGACCAAACTCAAGGAAGCCAATGCCTCGATTTTTGCCCGTCAGGGCAACTTCCTGTTCGGCTCGCCGAGAACCTTTCCCACCATCGACGGCATTGTCACGCCATCGTTGCCGGTGAACAACGGCATGTTCAACTTCGCTTTTGCGTCCAGCGATACGCTGGTGTCGATCAACGCACTGGAAGGCAGCGGTTTCGCCTACACCCTGGCACGGCCAAGCCTGGTAGCGCTCAGCGGGCAGAGTGCGAGCTTCCTGGCCGGTGGTGAGGTGCCGATTCCGGTACCCAGTTCAGGCAGCGATAACGTGTCCATCGAGTACAAGGAATTCGGTATCCGCCTGACCCTGACGCCGACCATCATCGGGAAAAACCGTATCGCGCTGAAGGTGGCACCGGAAGTCAGTGAACTGGACTTCACCAACGCCGTGAGCATCGCCGGTACCATTGTTCCAGCGCTGACCATACGCCGTACCGATACCAGCATCTCCCTGGCCGACGGCGAAAGCTTCGTCATCAGCGGCCTGATCAGCACCCGCAACAATTCCCAGGTGAACAAGTTTCCGGGGCTGGGCGATATCCCGATTCTGGGGGCGTTCTTTCGCGACAACACCGTCAACCGTGAAGAGCGTGAACTGCTGATGATCGTTACCCCGCATCTGGTCCAGCCACTGGCTGTCAACGCACAACTACCGTCATTGCCTGGCGAACAGCTGCGCAATTACGACCCGAACTTCTACCGCATGTTCTTCCTTGAAAATGGCGACTTCGACAGTCGCTCCGGGCTTTCGCAATGAGCCAGAGCAGCCTGAATCTCGCCCTCATTCGTAACGGTGACCTTGAGCGCTTGCCGGGCCAGCTTTCCTGCCATTGGCCAGGCGTTCAACGTGTTGTAGCCAAAGGACATTCGATGAAAGCAGTCATTGCAGTCATGGCGACATTGATGCTCGCAGGTTGTGCCACTAATGGTTTGTCTTCGCGACCGGCTATCTGTGCCAAGCCCGATTCGGAACAAGAGTTGGCCCTGAGTCTGGCCGACAACATGGCCAACGATGGCCGTTTGTATGCCAGCCTGGCGAATCTGGAAGGTTTGCCCGAGAACCTGGTTCAGGTTCGCCTGCGCAAGGCTCGGGTGCTGCGCTTGATGGGGCGTAACGAGGCGGGGCCGTTGTATCAAAGCTTGCTCGGCACCTGTCTGGCCGCCGACGGGGAGCATGGCCTGGGCCAGTTGGCCGCGGCCAAAAATGATTACGCCACCGCGACCAAACACCTTGAGCGTGCGGCCAAGATGGCCCCCACCGATGACAAGATGCGCAATGACCTGGGGGTCGTTTACCTCAATCAACGACGTATCCCTGAAGCACGCTTCGAGTTCATGACCGCCATGGAGCTCAAACAGTCCAATTCATTAGCGGCACTCAATATGGTGACGCTGCTGATCTATCAGGATAACTGGAAGTCGGCTGCCGAACTCGCGAACCGTGCCAGCTTGAGTCCCCAGCAAATCGCCGAGGCTCAAAGCCGCGCGGAAAAACTCAAGGCCTCCGCAAAAAAAGTGGCGGCTTCGCAGGACAATCGTAGAACTGAGGTAGCCACTGCCTCATCCAGTGCGACCAAGTAAAACGTACGAGGAGTCGAGATGAATACCAAGAGGCTGTTGATCGTGTGCATGGCTTGCCTGTCCACCAGTGCCTGGGCTATTGAACCGGGTCCCTCTTCGAAGGAGCAAAAAGGCACCGAGCAGTGGTTGGTGTTACAGAGTCGCGGTGTAGTTGCCTCCCCTAAACTGCAAACCGCTTCGGCCACCGAACGTGACTTGGCCATGCAGCGTTGGCTGAACAGCTTCAACTACCCGATTCCGGAGTTTTTTGACCAGGATGCAGCGGGTGAAATGACCACCGGTGACTGAGGCGCATCAATGAGTGAGCAGTCTCTGGCGTCGTCTAAAGTGGCCTGGCTTGCAAAGCCGGGCTAGACGTCGTGTGCAAGTAAAGCAGCGGCATCTGCGCATTATCCAAGCCTGGCCGGATCACCCTAATGTGGAGCTGCCGCAGGCTGCAATCTTTTGCTCTTCAGCGATTCCACGGCCATCAAAATCAAAAGATCGCAGGCTTCGCCAGCTCCTACGCTTGACTGCAGTGTTCGTTAAAGGGGGACTTGGCAACCATTGCTTGCGCCTTGACCAACCTGTCACCGAGCGTATCGCGACAATCAGCGCCAGGTCGTGATGAACAGACGTACGCAAATCTCTGTAGGAGCTGCCGCAGGCTGCGATCTTTTGCCCTTCAGCGATTCCTCGGCCATCAAAATCAAAAGATCGCGGGCTTCGCCAGCTCCTACGCCTGACCGCGGTGCTCCTTAAAAGAGTGCCTGGCAACCATTGCTTGCGCCTTGACCAGCCTTTCACCGAGCCTATCGCGACAATCAGCGCCCGGTCGTGATGAACAGATATACGCAAATCCCTGTAGGCGTTGCCGAAGGCTGCGATCTTTTGACTCAGAGGCCTGGGCAACGAATTGCCTGCCAGAAAAATCAAAAAATCGCAGCCTTCGGCATCTTTTACAGGGATGTGGATCTATGTGAAGGAAAGTGCAGATCAGGGTCGGGCGAAGGCCATCGTACTCGACAGCCTTCGCCCGTTATTTCACCCGAAGGCTTTCATTACTCCAATCATGGCCGGGCCAATGGCTATCAGAAAGAAGCTCGGCCAAAGGCAGAAAATCAGCGGAAATATCAGCTTGGTACCGATTTTCGCCCCCATCTCTTCGGCAGCCTGCATACGCCGGTCACGGAACTCATCGGCATAGATGCGCAGGGTATCGGCCACGCTGGTACCGAAGCGAATACTCTGCGCCAGCAGGCTGACCAACCCTTGTACATCATCCAGCCCAGTGCGCACGGCCAGTTGCTTGAGCGCCTCGGTACTGGAAATGCCGGCGCGGATTTGCGCATTGACCAGGGCCAGTTCTTCAGCCAGTTCGACCTGACTGACCGACATTTCTTCAGCCACCCGCTCGATGGTCGTGGGCAGGGCCAGACCCGACTCCACGCACACCACCATCAGGTCCAGTGCATCCGGAAACGCGGCGCGCAGCCGGTTTTGACGCGCCTGCTTGCGCTTGCCGACATACAGGGCCGGCAGCAGCCATCCGATACCCGCCATCAAGAGCACCAACAGCAGGCCAATGGTCAGCGAAACCTTGGGGATCAAAGGCAATAGCAACAATGCAACGCCAACCAGCAACAGCGGTAACATCAAACGCACCGCCCAGTACATCTGCACCGCCGAAGCAGAACGGTACCCCGCGTGCGTCAACAAGGTCTGCGTGGCGGATGCCTGAGCCGATTCGCTCGAGGCAAAGCGTTGACCGACCCGCTCCAGCAACAATTGCAGATTACCCGGAGCCTCCTGCCCGCTCGTATTGCCTAAATGACCACGCTTGATCAACGCCAGGCGACGCTGCACCGGGTCTTGAAGGCCCAGCATCAGCAAGATCACGGCGACCATCGCAAGCACCGTACTGATCCCAATGGCGCCGAGAAACAACAGACGCCCCATCTCCTCGTTTCCCGTGACCCGACTGAACAACCCGAGTAAAAAGTCCATGAACTGTACCTCCCGGTAGCGAATACCGCTTTAAACCTGAATCCGGATGATTTTTTTTATCCAGAAAATCCCGATCAACATGGCGCAGAAAGCCCCGATGATCAGCTTGTGTCCTATGGGATCATTGAGCAGCACAGGCATGTAGGTGGGGCTTGTAACGATGATCGCGATCGCCAGCACGAAGGGAATGGCCACCAGTATCCAGGCCGACATCCGCCCTTCGGCCGACAGGGTTTTGATCTTGCGCTGGAAGCGGTAACGCCCGCGAATCAGCCGGCTCAAACGCTCCAGCACTTCTGTCAGGTTGCCGCCGGTCTCGCGATGGATAAGGATCGAGGTCACCAGCATCATCACCGTCATGCTTGGCATACGCTCCAGCAGGCCGAGCATGGCCCGGCGCACATCATTGCCATAGTTGATATCGGAGAAAGTCAGGCCGAACTCATGAGCAACCGCTCCCTTATGCTCCTCGGCGACCAGGCGCAAGGTTTCGTTGAACGGGTGTCCGGCGCGCAGGGCCCGGCACATGGCATCCAGCGCATCCGGCAGACCTTCCTCAAACTCAGCGAAACGTTTGCCACGGTCACGAGAAATTTTCAGCAGGGGTAACCAGAACACCCCGAAACCCGCCAACAGCGCCATCCACCAGACCGCCGAAATCATCCAGATCGAGATAGCCGCACAAACGCCCAGAAACAGCCCGAGCAATAGCACCCGATAAGCCCGGTATTCGTGGCCGCCCTGCTCAATCACCTGGGTCAGGCTCGCCATAAACGGCAACTGCTCGAGCATGGCCTCCAGGGGCGACAAGCGCGTCAGGTATTTCTGCCGCAACACCGTCTGCATGTTGGGCAAATTATTGGCTTTCTCCAGTACATTCAGACGACCGCGGATGCGCTTGCGCATCTTGCCGGCCTCGCCGAATACAGGCACCACCACGCCCTGGGACAGAAGGAACACGGCGATAAACACCATGCCGAGGAATATCAGAATGAATTCACCAGGAATATTGTTCATGACTGCCGTGCCTCCATCCATTCAGGCCTGAACATCGTCAGCGGCAACTCGATACCGCGCTTGGCCAGCACATCGCGGAAGGCCGGGATCATGCCGCTGGGGCGATAATCGCCAAGCACCTCGCCGTTCTCGCCCATGCCTTGACGCGCAAAGGAGAAGATTTCGGTCATGGTGATGATCTCACCTTCCATGCCGTTGATCTCTTGCACGCTGACCAGGCGGCGCTTGCCGTCCTCCTGACGTTCCAGCTGGATCACCACATCGATGGCCGACGCGATCTGCTGCCGCATGGCCTTGATCGGGAAAGTCGCCCCGGTCATCGACACCATGTTTTCGATTCGGCCCAACGCATCACGCGCGGTGTTGGCGTGAATGGTGGTCAATGAGCCGTCGTGGCCAGTGTTCATCGCGGTCAGCATGTCCAGCGCCTCGGCGCCGCGCACTTCGCCGATCACAATGCGGTCCGGGCGCATCCGCAGACTGTTGCGCACCAACTCCCGCTGACTCACCTCGCCTCGCCCCTCGATATTCGAAGGCCGGGTTTCCAGGCGTACCACGTGGGGTTGCTGCAGTTGCAGCTCGGCCGAGTCTTCGATGGTGACGATCCGCTCGTTCTGCGGAATGAAACTGGACAGCACATTGAGCATGGTGGTCTTGCCGCTGCCGGTACCGCCGGAAATCAACACGTTCAAGCGTCCACGGACAATTGCCTTGAGCAGCAGGGCAATGGCCGGGGTCAATGTCCCCACCGAGATCAGGCTGTCGGTATTGAGCAGGTCCACCGCAAAGCGGCGAATCGACATGCTCGGGCCGTCGATCGCCAGCGGCGGGATAATTGCGTTCACCCGCGAACCGTCCTTGAGCCGGGCGTCCACCAATGGCGAGGACTCGTCGATACGCCGACCCAGGCTGGAGACAATGCGGTCGATGATGTTCAGCAGATGCTGATCATCACGAAAGCGCACATCGGTCCGTTGCAATTTGCCGAAGCGCTCGACATAGACCGAGGCATGGCCGTTGACCAGAATGTCGGACACGCTGTGATCGGCCAGCAACGGTTCCAGGGGACCCAGGCCAAGCACTTCGTCAGTGATTTGCTTGATGATCAACTGGCGGCTGACAGAACTCACCGGCGCCGAATGTTCATCGAGCAAGCGCTGGCAAATATCGCGAATCTGCCGCGTGGCCTCGGCCTGTTCAAGGGAGTCCAGCAAGGACAGGTCCATGACCTTGAGCAACTGCTGGTAAATCCTTTCCCGCCACTCGGCCTCCACCGGGGTGACCTGGCTTCTGGTTTCGTACAGAACGTCCGGCGCCGCACGTTCCCACGCCATTATTTCCTCTGCCGGGTCCAGCAAGTCGTCGCCCAGCTGAGTAGCCGACGAAGCGGCGGGTTTACCGGACTGTTTGCGCAAACGGTTACGAAAGTCGCTGATCATGGGTCATCCCCCGAAAAAACGGTTGAAGGCGCGTTTGAGTAAGCCTTTGTTCCCGGCTACTTGTTGACCGACCAGGTCCTCGGTCATGTCGCGCAGAGCGGTAGTAATCGCTGCCCTCGGCGCATGCAGCCCCAACGGCACGCCAGTGTTCTGACTCTGGCTGACCAGGTTGAAGTCGTTGGGTAATTTCGACAGATTGGTGCAGCGCAGCGCCTCGCCGATGTCTTTGAGGCTGATGGCGGCTGCCTTGTCATAGCGGTTGACCACGATCTGCAATTGATCGCCGCGCACACCCAGGTCATCGCGAAGAATTCGCACCAGGGAGCTGGCATCGCGCAGATGGCTGACGCTCTGCTGCACCACCACGTACACCCGATCCACCTGTTCCAGCACCGAGCCGGTGAGGTGGTCGATTTGCCGCGGCAGGTCGATTACCACCCAGTCATAGCTGGCGCGGGCCAGTTTCAACAGGGCATCAAGCTGTTCGGGCTGGGCATCTTGCGGCAGGCACAGCTCACCGGCCCGGCCACCCAGCACATGCAAGGTCGGGCTGAAGTGACTGCAAAAACCGCGTAACGCGACGCTGTCCATGCCGTCGATCTGATGCAACACCTCCAGATGGCTGTGCGTCTGCGCCACATCCAGGTAATGCGTGACGCTGCCAAATTGCAGGTCCATATCCAGTAACAGAGTACTGCCGCCCTTGGCGCTGAGTTGTTGGGCCAGGTTGCAGGCCAGCAAGGTTCCGCCGGAGCCACCCTTGGCGCTCATCACGGCGATCAATTTGCCTTCTGCTCCACTGCCGGTCCGAACCTCCATGACCAGCCGATTCAAGGCGGCAACCAGCTCGGTCTCGGCAATGGGCTCGGGCAGCACGTCCCGGGCGCCGGCCTGCATGGCCAGGCGCATGGCTTCCTGTTCGCTCAACAGACCGCACACCAACATCGGTGGACGTTCATGGGCTGGACGCTGCAACAACGCCGACAGCTCTTCACGCCACAGATGGCTGACGCGCAACAGCAGCAGATCGGGCATCCGGTCCAGGCCGTAGAGCGGGTCGACATGTCCATTGCTCACCAGGCGAGTGCTCACCTCCAGGCAAGGCATGCGTTGGCAGACACTCTGCAGATCGCGCAAAGAGGTGGCATCGCGGCTGCTGATCAGCAACCGGAGCCCAGTTTTACCGGTCGAACTGGAGACTGGAGTTTCCTTGGTATTCAGCATGGTGTGATCTCCCCGGAATCGGAATGACGCCCAAGGCTTTCGCGTGGCAAGGTTGCCCTGAATGTAGGCAGGGTAATGGGCACGCCGAACCCGGGAATGAACAGATTGAAAACGAAGTTTTGCAGGCTCAGCTGGACATAGCGGATGGCACGAAATCCGTTGACTCCACTCGTATCGGCGGGGTTGCCCACCTGAGCGCCGTTGGCATCCAGATAGGTCAGCGTCAAGTGGGTGGTGGCCAGATCGGTAATGATCTGGCTCGCACCGGCGTCGGTCGCTGCGTTGAAGATCGCCCGCCGTAACACCACCGGGTCGCTGATATTGCACACCGATGCCAGACGCACACCACGACGCACGACTTCATCCAGTGTATTGATCGTGTAGTACAGGCGACCGAATTCCAACGTGCCGAACAACAGCGTGAATACCAGCGCGCCAATGATGGCGAACTCCACGACATAGGTGCCGCGCATGCGTTTGCGATTCATCACAGTGCCCTCATGACAGTGGTGGCGACCAGCGGAATGCTCAGCGCAATCGGATTACCGAAGAAACCCGGAATCGAGCCGGTGCAATTGCCACTGCCAATCACCGGGCAGAACGTATAAGTGATGGTGACCCGCACATGGTCAGTGCCCACTGCAGCGACCTCCACCATGCTGGTCGTCAACCCTGGCACCACCGCGGTCCCGGTATTTGCAGGCACGCCATAGACCGCAACATTTCTCGTCTGGGCCTTCAGCGCATTGCTCAGAGCGACAGCGCCAAGCGTTGAGTTCCAGGCCTGGTTGGCGACGAAACGGTCGGCATCACGGCTGGCCTGCAGCAACATGTTGTACTGATAGAGCATGCGACCGAACTCGCCGAAAGCCAGCAACAGCAGGAGCAACAACGGCAGCACGAGGGTGAATTCCACCATGGCCAGGCCTTGCTGGCGCTGCGACTGTTTAAACGTGTGAAGTCTCATGACGCCCCCTCCTACGAGTCGGTGCTCGGAGTGCCGCTACCGTTGAGATAGGTTTTGTAGAGCTGAATGATCTGCGGGCCGGAATCGTTCGACGGGTCAGGACCGGACACATTGTCACCTTCGCACTCTTTCACAAACTGTCCGAAGATCTGCGCTTCGGTGCCGCCCCCGTTCATGGGCTGTACCACGAAATAGCAGCCAAAACCCAGGACAGGGATCGAGGTTGAACCGCCCTGTTTCCCGGTGCATTCACCCACCACGATTTTCAGCATCCGGCGCTCGAACACCCCATTGCTCTCACAGCCACTGCCGGTCCCTGCCACGCACGCGGCCACGCTGGCACGCCAGTCGTTGTAATCCATTATTGCTTCACCACCCGCCGTAAGATCGCCATCGTTCGATGTGACAGGCTGCCCCTTGTATTGGGTTTGTGCCGGGGTAACTGAATCGTTGTAAGTAATCCGAGGGTTGCTGGATGCGGTCACCAGGTCTGGCGGATAGTTCGAAGCGCTGACCGGACCGTTGTAGATGCCAAAGCGCGTATTCAGGCCTTGAGACGCAGGGCCGACCATGTTGCCGGGAGAGGTCTGGACGTTATCTCCCACATTGCGGCAGACTGAGCCGCCTCCAGCCAGATCCTGCCTGACCGTACTGCCGCCCGAGCCGAAATCGAGCAACTGGAAGTTGCCTGGGCCAATGGCGGACGAATTGCCAGCCGCCGACTTCAATACCTGCAAATCACCAAACTGGAAGCCCCAGAACATACCGGCGTCAGGGTCGTATTGGGTTGGATCACCACAGACCATCAACGGGGCAAGATCACACGGGCTGGTAGGGCTGGGGCCAGCAGTGGCGATCGCCGCCACTCTTTTGTTCCCCAAGCCGCTGGTGCCGAATGTCTGGACGAAGCTCCAGAAAAACCCCATCAGACTATAGTTCGGTACCGATACCCGAACGTATTTGGCATCCGACGGGCCGGGAAAGGAAAACGGGCCATAGACGCTGCTGGACAGTTCTACCACCGCAAAGGTGCCTGGGCTGCCGGCGACTGCCGTGGCCAGTTCGTTATTGCCCGCGGCATTGGCATTTTGCGCCAGAGTATTGAGCGCCGCAGCCTGCGTCGCGCTGGCAGAGTTGATACCACCCATCACCTGACTGAGGGTTTTGGCACCACTCAGGGCGGCGGCATCCACCGCATTCTGCAAGCGCGTTTTGTTCAACAACATGTGGCCCATGTCGAGCGTCAGCCCCGCTACCATTAAGATCGCCGCCAATGCAATCACCATCAATACGCTCACCGAACCTTCCTGGCGCCTTGGCGTCGCAGTGAACGGCTGCTGAATTCGAAGATTCATCATCAAGCCCTCATTTACCGAAACTGATCCGGATCGGCTCCGCCAATACCTTGATGCCCAGGCACCCTTATCGCCGTGTCAACGTTTGACTACACTGGTTTGGGTCCCACGGATAATGGTGATAGACCCACCACCCTCGCCATTGCCGCGGCGCACCACGCGTTTTGGCGCCGGGGCAGTGGCCATCGCCATGACCGGTGCCGCAGGTGCAGGCGCAACGGTTGCGACTTTCTTCTGGTCGTTCAGCGGATTGCGCAAGGTCAGTTGCAGTTTGCCTTCCGTTTGTGCGGTAACCAGGGTTTCAGCCTCTGCAGTCGTCATTTCCAGCGTCACTGCACGTACCACTACCGGCTGGGTCTTGTCGGTACCTGCGGTCTGGTCCACTGCCAATACCCGCAGGTTCTCGAGGATGGTCCTGGACACAGCGTTATTGCCGGCGCCATCAGTTTTTTTAGTCGCCAGCACATCGACCCGGTTACCGGGTAACAGGAACCCACCCACGCCGACCACATCGTCTACACGTACCGAAATGGCACGTTTGTCTGTCGCAATCAGCGAGGCCAGGGTACTGCCGCCCAAATGCTCGCTCAGGCGTGCGCCACGCATCACGTCGCCCCGCAAAATGTCGAACGTTGCGATCTTGCCCACGGCCTTGTCGGTTGAATCGAGAGCATCGTCCGGAATTGTGTCCATCGGCATGCGTACGGTCGTGACTTGCTGAGCCTCGACCATCTGCCCGAAGGGAATTTCTACCGTGGCGACCACCACACTTCGAAGGTGATCATCCGGGGTGGCATTGAGCCGTGCGCTCAGCCAGGAATCGGCCATCCATGCAGCCCCAAGGCCCATGACCAGAGAAATGCCTATCAGGGAAACAGTACGAGAGCTCATGTCAGTATCTCCGCTTCAAAGAAAGTCGAGCTGGACGAAATAGTTGTGCCAGGCCCATTCCAGCTCCTGCGGCGACAGGGCTCCGGAACCGCCCAGGTAACGCTGACGGTCGAGGGCCATGTTCAGGAGATCGCGGGGGTGGCAAGGCACCAGGGGCATGCCTTCACTTGCATAAAGCCTTTGCAATACATAACGCAGCAGCAGCGGGTCAAAAGGAATGCCCAGGCGCTCGCTTTCCTGACGCCAGATCTTTTCGTACTCCTCAGGCTTCAGGTAACCGAACTGCAGCTTGTAGCCAATCCGGCGAAGAAAGGCCTCATCGGCCAGCTCCAGGGGATTGAGGTTGGTTGAAAACACCAGAACCAAATCGAACGGCAGCTCGCAATGCCGACCGCCGCCCAGATTGATGAAGTCACGCTTCTCTTCCATGGGTACAATCCAGCGATTCAACAGCTCGGCCGGAGCCATGCGCTGGCGTCCCATGTCGTCGATGATGAACAGGCCATTACTGGCCTTGAGCTGCAAGGCGGCCTGGTACTGACGGGTGTAGGGGTCATAGCGAACGTCCAGCTGTTCCATGCTCAGCTCGCCGCCCGTGATAACGATCGGACGTTTGCAGCACAACAGTCGACGGTCGATCCCTTCGTTGAGCATCAGATTGTTCGATTGACTGTTGTCATCCAGACGCTGATGCACCTGCGGGTCATAGATCTCGATCACCGACTCGTTGATGACGATGGCATGAGGCACCCAGATCGCTTCAGCGAACAGACGAATCAGCCGACTGCTGACATACGTCTTGCCGGTACCCGCGGGGCCATAAATCATGATCGCGCGCCCGGAGTTCAGTGCCACACCCAACTGATCGAGCATCCCTTCGGTGAGTACCACGCCAGCAAGGGCGTTGTGCATATCGTTGGCGTTGATGCGACCGTGATGAATGGTCTGGATTTTGATCAGGGAACGGTAAGTACTCACCGGGAAAGGTGCCGCGCCGATGTAGCCACTGCGCGACAGGGCATCGCGGGCGGCGCTGCGGCCGCGTTCGGTCAGGCCATAACGCAGCATCTGCCCACTCGTGGTTTGCGCCCCCATCTGGCCTAATACTTCAACACGGCCGTCCTTGCGCAGAAACGCCAGGACTTCTTCCAGTACAGCGCCGGTCAGCGCCAAGCGCTCCACCAGCCGCGACATGTCCAGCACACCGGCGTCATGCAAATGCTTGCACACCAACTCACCGAGAAAACTGTCGGTCAGACCGGTTTCGCGGATGGTGCATGGCTGAGGAGCCAGCCGTTGCACCGCCTCCCGATCGCTGGAGTAAGCATCACTATCGACAATGACGTGCATGACTAACCTCCAAATCCACCGGCAACGAGTAGCCAGTAGACGCTGTTCAACGTCCCGAGCAGGATCGCAACCGAATAAGGAAAGGGCTTGCTGGCCACGTCGTCCGAGCTCGGCGCCATATAGGCCCGCGCCCGAAGCATCAACCGATAGCGCCCCAGAGTCTGCAACAATTGACCGCGCACCAGCACGATCAGGAAACCGCACAACCCTCCCCATAGCAGACTGAAGAACACAGCCCACAAGGCGTAATGAGGGGGTAAAAAACTGCCAACCATGGCCATCAGCTTGACGTCACCGGCAGCCATGCCGCCCAAGGCATACATGGGCAAGAACAGCGAAAAACCGATCAGGAGGCCCAGTAGGCCATCCCCCATCCCGCTGAGCCCCCCTGAATAAGTCTGGCCGGCCAGTCCCAACGCCAGACCTACCAGGATCAGCAGATTGGGAATGCGGTGGCGACGCAAGTCGCTCACCACCGCCACGCCCAGCAGTCCTATCAGCACAATGGTAGCAACCAGCTGTTCCATGGACATCGCACATCTCCCTATTAGAGTTGTTATTAGCAAGTACCAGGAAGAACGGCGTTGCAAAGAGCGATCATCCTGGTGTTTACGGCCCCGCCAAGAAGCGTGAACGTTGCAACAACAGCTACCGTAATCAGCCCACCCGCCACTGCGTATTCCACAATGGTCAGGCCGTCTTCGTCTTTGGCGAACTTCACTACCGAAGCCTTAATTGTTTGCATGATCATTTTGCCCACCTCACTCGAATGTTGTTTTTTCCGGAGGCAGTGCGTTCTGCTCTGCCTGGATGCAACACTAGTCAGGGGCAAGGCATGGGCGTTAGGAAGATTTTGCACATCACTAGGACTTTTTTGCGGGGGTGCCCAATTACCGTTTATTGGCTTTTGGAAGGAACGACGGGGTAAAGAAGTGAAATGACTTGCGAATGCGATTGCCGTTGATTCACAAGCGACGAGCGGTTGCGGCTCGGAACATCGATCCACGCTAACAAACAACTGGGTGTAACGGCTTTGCAACGAAATATAGAGCGTATAGAACTAAAGCATCAGTTCCTTATAAGCATTTAATCTGCAAAGTCAGTGCACGTTGACAATACTACTCAGCGAAGAGCGGCGCTAAGAACCCCAGAGTAGAGACATGACGTCCAATTTGACCAGAAGGCCATCGCTACTGTGGTTCGATCTGACCCACGATCATTCCACGAAGGAACTCATCGCGCAGTTCGAGGGTGCTTGCGACTGCAAATTGGCGAAAAATTCCGCGTTACCCATCGGGGAACAGGCGGACATGATCTGCATCCATTTTGATCGCCCCGACACGCCGGGCTTGAGGCTGTTGTTGGAGATCAAGCGCACAACACCCACCATCCCGATCACCATGTTCACTGTGCAACATTCAGAAGAACTGGCGGTATGGGCCATGCGTTCCAGTGTCTGGGAATACATGGTGTTGCCGTTCTCATCCAACGAGAGAAAGCGTTACCTGACGGCCGTGGTGCAGCTGTGCGAGTTGCGCCGAAATGCGAACGGCCAGGGCCAGACATCGCTGATCGATCACTCCCCGACCCTGCCGGACAGCATCCGGTTGACCTCGGGGCACCAAAAACACCAGGCGCTGAGCAACATCATGCTGTACATCGATCAGCACTTTCGGGACAGCATCGATCAGAGGGATTTGGCGAAGCGCTGCGGCATGACGACCTTTCGCTTCAGCCGACTGTTCAAGGAAGCCAATGGCGTTGGCTTCACCGATTACATCCTGGACAAGCGCATGAGCTTCGCCAAGGAACTGCTCGACAATAGCCAGATGCCTATTACCAGTATCGGCTATGAAGCCGGCTTCAAGGACCCGTCCTACTTCGCTCGCGCCTTCAAGCAGTTCGTCAACTGCACGCCCAGCGAATACCGTTTGACCTGCCAACTCAGAGCGGTAGCAGCACAACCGGCGCTGGAGGATACAACCGCTGAAGTGCTCGAAAGTCTGGTGCAGAGCCTCGGAAATTGAGAGTGTAATACCAGTTAAGCGCAATTCATGTGGGAGCGGGCTTGCTCGCGAAGGCGGTGTGTCAGGCGATATCAATGTTGACTGTGCCGCCGTCTTCGCGAGCAAGCCCGCTCCCACAGGTTCAGCGCCTTAACTGACTGGCTTTGCCCGAAGGTTTTTATTCCAATCAATGAAAATGACAAATAACGCGCATAAAAAAACGCCGCTCAATGAGCGGCGTTTTTTTTGAATTTGGAGCGGGAAACGAGACTCGAACTCGCGACCCCGACCTTGGCAAGGTCGTGCTCTACCAACTGAGCTATTCCC